>VHBP01000014.1 GCA_016871915.1 Gemmatimonadota bacterium | reverse complement strand
GCGAGGGCCTCGATGCTTTCGTCGTCGAGCCCGCCGGAGGCGATATCCTCCTCCACCGAATGCGGCGCGCGCCAGGGACCTGCTGCTACGCCGCCAAGCGCGATTCGCACCGAGCCGTCAGTACGCCGCACTCCTGCGCACGAGACCAACGCGAGATCGAACGCCCCACGCTGCGTGAGCTTCTCCCAATGCTGCGCCCCATCGCGCGCCGCGGCACCCAGATGCACGGCGACGATCACCTCATCCTCCGCGAGCACGGTCTCGCTTCGTGCGTTGTCCGCCGCGCCCTCGTACAACGCCGCGATGTCGAGCATCCGCGACCCTCGAATCGAACGTACCTCCACGCGCGCATCGAGCGCCAGCAACGCCACCGCGGGATCCGAAGGATGCGCCGCATGGCAGGTCCCACTAGCGAAGATCGCGTGATAGACATGCTCGCCATCGACCGCCGCGCACCCGGTACCCCCGTGCTTGAAGCACCCGACCCCCGACCGGAAGTACCAGCAGCGTTGCCGCTGCGCGAGGTTCCCGCCGAGTGTGCCCATCGCACGGAGCGCGGGAGTCCCGACGGCGGCACAGGCCGCACGGAGCACGGGGAACGCCGTCAGCTCCGGTGCCTCGGCCAACGTGGCGATGTGCACCCCGGCGCCGATCCGTACACCGCCATCGTGCTGCACGGTGATGCTCGCGAGCTCAGGGATCCGCTCGAGCTCGACCACGCGCGCCGGCGCCGCATGGCCCTCCTCGACCGCCGCCAGGAGGTCGCTCCCCCCACCGATCGGCAAACTCCCGCGCTCGGCGAGCGCCGCGAGCGCATCGTCGAGGGAGGAGGGGCGGTGATACGCGAACCCGGTCATATTCCTTGCCTATGCGAAGCGTGTGCGGAGCATTTCTGACGGTCGTCGTCGTGGCGAGTGCGATCGGCCTCGCGCCACGTGACGGCGCGGCGCAGATCACCCCTGACAGCATCCGTCCCTATCTCGTCTTTCGTCCGGTCGACGAAAGTTGGTTCGTCGCGGCGAACCGCGGCAAGCGGATGCTCCTCGATATCGGCCGCGTGGATCTTGAGGTGCGGAAGGACTCCGCCGTGGCGACCGCGTATCGCACCGCCGTCGCCGAACGTTCCCCGATCACCGTGGGGACGACTTTCCAGCTCCGCGGGCCCTGGGGGAGCGAGGCGGTCACGGCGCAGGCGGTGGATACCTGGAACGGACGGATCGTGCTCGTCCTGCAGGGGTCGGCGGTGATGGACTCCCTCGCGCAGCGGACCGCGACCGTGGTCGCGTCGGTGACCACGGCGAAGGGTCCGAACGCTTCCGCCTGTGTACGCGAGCCGCTCACTGCGGACGAGAAGAAGCGCGTGCAGGTCGTCCGCGATTCACTCGTGAAGGTGCTGCGTGCCGCCGGCCTCCCGCCCTATCCGCGACTCGCGAGCCGAGTGACGAGTGCATCGTCTGAGGTCGCGGGGTGCTTCGATCGCGCGACGATCGCGCTTGTGGTGAGTCTCCGGACGCCGACGCTGGAGTGGACGCGGCAACGACTCGTGCTCATCGACGCCAAGGGAATGGTGCGCGCGGTGCCCCTAGAGGACTTCCGTCTCAAGGTGCACGATCTGCTGCACGCGCTCGACGCCGATGGCGATGGGGTCGACGATCTCGCTGCCATCGGGCGAACGGAGCGGGGCGGGGCGACCTCGATCTTGCGCTTCGATCGCGCGGCGCGCCGCTTCACGCGGCTCGCGTCTGGGTTCGCGTGGGAGGATCGTTAGGGCTTCAACGTGAAGACGATGTAATCGCCGATCTTCCGCTGTGGCTTCCCGTTCGCGGTATCGAGATCGGCGACCGGGATGAAGCTCACGACGCCGATCTTCGCCGTTGGCGAGCGACGCTTTGCACGATCGACCGTCCCGAGCCGGTAATCCGAGTGGAAGGCACCGTTGGCGTGGATCACGAGCGCGTCGGCCTTCGCATGCGCCGCCGCGATCGACTCCCCCATCGTCTCGTCCTTCACGCACTGCGCCTCATAGGTACGCCAGACCGTCGCCTCGAGCTGCTCCTTCGTCATCGGCGTGCCGTGGCCACCCATGTCCCCCATCACGCCACGAAAACGCTCCCAATACTCGTCGCGCGGGCAGTCGAGCTGCGCTGCCACCCACCCACGCTCGGCGGCCGGCAACGAGTCGATCGCGGCGAGGCCGCGACGCGCCACCTGCGAGGCGTAGCGCCGCGGGATGTTCCCCGCAATCACGGGCCACTGCTTGCTCCGCGCGAACTCGACCATCGGGCGATAGTCGGTCGGGTAGTTGGGCCAGGGGCGCGAGGTGGCGAGGAACTGCTCCTCGCTCAGCGTGCCGGCGAGGTAGTCGTCGAGCGGCCCCTGCACATCGCGCTCGAACATCTCGAGGGCGAGGACGATCGGCCCAGAACGGCGCCGCGCGATCCCCTCGAGGACCGCCGCCTGGAGCTGGTGGGTGCGGGGGTCGTTGTGCTGTTCGCCAAGGAAGACCAGATCCTGGGTGGCGAGGCGGGCGACCATCGCCTCGAAGTCGACGAACCGCTTGCCCTTGGTATCGTAGACGCGATGGAAGGGATAGGCCTGAGCGCTGAGCTGGACAGTGAAAATAGCCGAAAAAACAATATTAAGGATGCTAAATCTTATTTTCATATGCTTTAAGAGTTTTTATTCGGATGGTTTAATGGAAGTGCTGCCACTGAATTCTTGCAAAACTAACCTTAAAGTCCTAATTTTACTTTTGTGAAGCTTCTAGAGGACGCAGCCGACGCTCTGGCTCGATTCGATGCCGCCGTGACCGCCGCCCCTTTCGGCGCGGCGACCGTCCTGCGCCTCCTCTGTACCGCCCGGCTGACCACCGGCACACGCGACTCGCTCCATCGATTGCTCGCCGCCGAGGCCGATCCATTTCATGATGCGGCGCTTACGCCCGCCGAGCGTGCGGTGCGAGACCTGCTGGTCGAGGAGGAGCGCCGCGCGCGGAGCGGAGGCATCCCCTCACTGGCGCGACTCACCTCGCTCGATCCCACCATCGAAACGTACCCCGATGCCGACCGACTGGAAGCCGCGCTCCGCGCGGGGAGTGATCGCGGCGTGCTCGAGCGGATCCTCGATCTCACCGCCTGGGCGCCGTCGACGGGGGTGGGGGAGTGCCTTGCCACGCTCACGCTGGTGAGTGCGGGGCGCACCGATCGACTCATTCTCCTGCCGTTCATCGACGTCGAGTCTCGCGCTGCCGCGCATGAAGCCTGGCGCGTAGGCGACGAAGCGCCATGGCGAGACCTCACGCTCACCGCTCTCATCGCACAACTGCGCGCGCGTCACGACGCACTGCGCGCGATCACCGCTGGTCAGGCCCGAGAGAACGAGCGACTCGCCGCACTCGGTCGTGCCGCCGTGACCACACGCCCCGTACTCGATCTCCTCCGCCGTAGCATCATCCTCACCATGCCGATCGTCGCTGAAGATCTCGACTGCTCACGGCCCGCCGCGCAGCAGGCGCTCGAGCGCCTCACCTCACTCGGTGTGGCCCGGGAGCTCACCGGTCGAGGGCGGGATCGGGTCTGGGGCTATGAGCCCGCCATCGGACGACTGGGCGCAGCGCTCGAGTAGCGCGACGAGCTCCGAGCAGATCGCACGACCGCGATCCTCGGTGTACCAGCGGCGCTGCTCGCGGAAGCGCTCCTCCTTTGGCATCGTCTGCGCCGCGTCGGACATCACCCAGCCCTGCAAGGCGCGTGGACGCGGTCCCCACCACCCGCGTTCGACGCCGCGCTCATCAAGCACCAGCACCACCGGGATCGATCGCGAGCGACCATTGGTGAGATGCTGATCCATCAGGTCGAGATACTGGTCCCGATCGAGGAGTCGGAGAGACAAACGAGAGGCGCTTGCCACGAGAGCGTCGAGCCAGGGCTCGATGCTCACCGCGTCGGAGCACCAATCGGCGCTCAGCACGAGGAGATGCCAGGGTCGGTCGAGCGCCTCCACCCGCGCGACGAGATCGGGGGCGACCTCCGCCCGAGCGCGAATCGACTGTTGCAGGGCGACGTACTTGGGGTAGGTCGAGGCGGCGAGCCAGGCGTCGTACGAGAGGCCCTGCTGGAAGCGGTCAAGAAGCGACGTCATCCCTGAAATCTGATGGGTGGACGCCGTGACGCACCCCCCTCGCGGCTCGTTTTCATGGTGTATGCGAACCCCCCGCCTCGGAATGCTCTTGGTCTCCCTCGCCCTCGCGGCGTGCGGCGCACCGCGTGCGCCGATCGCACCACGCGAGGCCCCCGAGGCGGCGTACCTCCGCTCTCGCGAGTTGATCATCCCGGTGAAGGGGGTCGAGTCGGATGCGCTCCGTGACTCCTTTGGTGCGGCCCGAAGTGGCGGGCGCATCCATCAGGCGGTCGATATCATGGCGAAGAAGGGCACCCCTGTCCTCGCCGCCGATGATGGCTATGTGCTCCGTGTCGGCCGCAACGACCTCGGCGGCAAGGTCATCTATCTCAGCGACCCAAAGAAGCGCATCGTCTATTACTATGCGCATCTCGACACGCAGCGCCGCGGCCTCAGTGAAGGGGACCGTGTGCGACGCGGGGATCGGATCGGGACGGTGGGGTACACGGGGAACGCGACGAAGGACGCCCCGCATCTTCACTTCCAGGTCTTTCGGATGGGCCCACCCAAGCGCTGGTGGGAGGGAGCGGTGCTCGATCCGCTCCCCAATCTCTTACGGGCTGGGGGCAACTGAGATGGCGATGACGGGGAAGGAGCGCGCCGCGCTCCGATCGGAATGCAACCGCCTGCGTCCGACGGTACATATCGGGACGGAGGGGCTCACCCCCGCGTTGACCGCCGCGCTTGATGAGGCCCTCACCGCGCGCGAGCTCGTGAAGGTGCAGCTCAACAAGACCGCCGAGGTCTCGGCGAAGCAGGCCGCGAACGACCTCGCGGGGCGGGTGAAGGCCGAGGTGATCCAGACGATCGGCCGGACCGCGACACTCTATCGGAAGAATCTCGCGTTGGCGCGGAAGGCGGGCGCGTTGCCGCCGTGGCGGGTGGGCGCGTAGGGCGCACCTGAACACGCACCTCCGCGCCGGCGGTGGTGAGCATGTCGATCAGCATATCGCTACTGAACCGATCGATCTTTCCACACATCAGATCACTGATCCGAGGCTGCGCGACCCCGAAGAGAGTGGCAGCCTGCTGCTGGGTGAGACCCCGAGCTTTGATGATGCGCTCCAGCGCCATCATGAGAGTCGAGCGCACCTTGAGGTGTCGCGTTTCCTCAGGTGAGAACCCAAGGTCGGCGAAGACGTTTCCAGTGGTGCGCTGAGGTCTGGACATCGGGGCAGTTGGGCTCAGGAGTGGGTCAACGAGGCGAGACGGGCGCGAGCGATCGTGATGTCGTGATGTGAGGTCTTCTGCGACTTCTTCTCGAACGCATGCAGCACGTAGATGGCATCTGAGAATCGTGTCACGTAGAGTACCCGATAGTCCTGACCGATTTGGACCCGGATCTCCCGTACACCGGGTCCGACGCTTAGTATCGGTCTCCAGTTCGACGGCTCCCATCCGTTTTGCACGCGGACAAGGGCGTAGCCGACCGCCTGTCGCGCACGGCCAGGGAGCGCTCGGACCACCGCGAGGGACGTGCCGAGCCAGACGATTGGCCGTTCTGACATGAATATAGCGTTTTTTATATAGTGCGCAAGGTGACTCCTGACCCATCAGGATGTCACGCAGGTCAGAGGTGGCCACACCAATGCATTTCACACCGCCTCAATTAACTGCACTCCGCACGCCCAATTTCGTCGAGGTCCGTCTTGGGAAGAGGGGTCGGATACGCTACGCGACTATTCGGAGGCCTCCTCATCCTCCAAATCAGATTCTTCAGCCGCCTCAATCATCTGGACCGACGCCGCCTCATCCAGCGTTTCCACGTTCCGCAGCTTCCGCTCGACCGCCTTGGTGCGTCGCCGACCTTCCTTGAGACTCCGGGCGACGGTGTCGATCTGCCGCTCGGCCTTGTCGAGCACCTCATTGAACTTTCCGAACTCTCGTTTGGCGAGCCCGAGTAAGACCTCGATCTCCCCGGCGCGCTGCTCGATCACAATCGACTGGAAGCCGACGCGGAACGAGGTGAGAAGCGCGCCCAAGGTCGTCGGACCGGCGAGATGGATCCGATAGGTCTGCTGTAGCTCCTCGACAAGACCCACCTCGCGTACCACCTCGGCGTAGAGTGATTCCGTGGGGAGGAAGAGCACGCCGAAGTCGGTGGTGACGGGAGGCACGAGATACTTCTCGCTGATGTCCCGCGCGCTCTTCTTGACAGCGGTGACGAGCGCGGCCCTCGCCACGCGTACCGCGTCCTGATCCCCCGTTTCAGACGCCTCGACCAACCGTGCGAAATCCTCGATAGGGAACTTGGAGTCGACCGGGAGCAAGACTGGAGTTCCATCGCCGTTCCGTCCTGGGAAACGGATGGCGAACTCCACCACCTCCCGTGAGTCAGCCCGTGGGCGGAAGTTCCGCTCGAACTGCGGCTCGGTGAGGAACTGTTCGAGCAGGGCACTCAGCTGGTATTCGCCCCAGGTACCGCGGACGCGCACGTTGGTCATCACCTTCTTCAGGTCGCCGACACCCGCCGCGAGCTGTTGCATGTCGCCCAATCCACGATGCACCGCCTCGAGTCGCTCACTCACGGAAGCAAAGGACTCCGTGATTCGTGAGTTGAGCGTCTGCGTCAACTTCTCGTCGACCGTCAGCCGCATCGCCTCTAGCCGCTGCTCATGCTCCCGACGCATCGCATCCAGGGCTTGACGTTGCTGCTCCCCCTGCGCGGTCATCGCCTGAAAATGGGTCTGCATCGTCCGGTCAAGTCCGTCGAGCCGAGCGCTGACCACGGTATCGGTGCCGCCAGTCTGCGGTGGGGTCGTCTTCCGTCGTGTGATGAAGAGGATGATGCCGATGAGGAGCGCCTGCCCAGCCAGCGCCACGATCAGAACGGTTGAGTCAATCATGTGCGAAGGATGATTGGGTGGACACGATGTGCATGACGGTCAGAGCTGCGCCCCCAGCCCACTCGCCCGCGATGCGGTCGCCGAGAGCCCCGCGCGGAGCACGTCGTCCGCGCCCAGCACCGTCACCCGGCGCTTGGCGCGCGTGAGACCGGTATAGATCAATTCGCGGGTGAGAAGGCGGCTCTCCTGTCGAGGAAGGACGAACAGCACTTCCCCGAATTCCGAGCCCTGCGACTTGTGCACCGTCATCGCCCATGCGGTGGTGACGGCGGGGAGCCGCTCGACGGGCAGGTGTCGCGTGCCGCCATCAGGGGTCGCGAAGTGCACCTCGGTGCGTCCCCCATCGCGCCAGCAGACGCCAAGATCCCCATTGAAGACCTCGGCGCCGTAGTCGTTGGCACCGACGAGCACCGGGCGTCGATGATACCAGACGTCACGGGTGTCGAGCCCGCGGCGCGCGCCCCACCGCTCGACGATCGCATTGAGGCCGGTGACGCCGAAGGTCCCCTTCCGCTCCGCACAGAGGATGCGCACCCCGTCGAGGGCATCGAGCATGGCGTGTGGGGTCTCGGCGCGAAGGCAGGCCTCGAGCCCCTCGGCGATGGGCGCAAGCAAGGCGTTCTGTGTGGTCGGGGCCGGGAGGCATCGCGCATCGGCATGCCCGCCGTGCATCAGGATCTCCACCGCCTCGTCGATCTGTCCCGCACGAATGCCGCTGGCGACCCCCGCGATCCCCGGCTGCCCAGTGAAACGATGGTTCCCCGTCAATGTGGTGACCACCGGGGTCACCACCGGATGTCGGACCAGCGCCCCGAGCACATCCCCCGTATCGACACTCGCGAGCTGATGATGATCGCCCACGAGGATCAACTCGGCATCCTCGCGCAACGCAGCCAGCAACGCGTCCATCATGAGGACGTCGATCATGCTCGCTTCGTCGACGATCACGAGATCCTCACCCAACGGCCGCTCCTGATTGAAGCGGAAATGGTCATCCGCGGCGCGGTAGCTCAGGAGGCGATGGATGGTGCGCGCATCGGCCGGGATGCGGGCGCGCACCTCGGCTGGGGCATCGATCGCACTGAGTCGCGCGCCGATGGACGCGGTCAGGCGCGCGGCGGCCTTCCCCGTTGGGGCCGCGAGGGCGATGCGGAGCTCGGGGTCGGCCGTCACGCGCGCGACGATCTGTCGTGCGATCTCGGTGGTCTTCCCACTTCCCGGACCGCCAGTGATGATTCGCAGACGCGGCGTGGCACCGGTCACGCGTGCCCGTACGCGTTCGGCGATTCGGCGCTCCGCCTCAGCGTAGCGCCGGAATTGTAGCAGATCGCCCGTGAGGACGAGCGGTCGCAGGTCATCGAAATCACCGGCCAACCCGCCCTCGATCAGGGTGCGACGCCACTCACCGGCAGCAGGCTCATCAGTGAGGACGACGGCACTATGTCCATCGGCGCGTGCGATGGAGAGCCGTCGGATCGCCTCGCTCGCCACCTCCGCCCGCGTGCCGGTCAGTCCGACCCGGCGTACGAGCATCTCCGCCAGCGCGTCATCGATGGCGTTCGTGAGGTCGGGCGGAGGCCTCATCCGGCTCATACCGAGGTCCCGCCGAGCGCCGCATCGAGCGCGGTGATCAGTGCAGGGGAGGGCGTATCTCGGAACCATCCTGTCTCCGCCCCATCGGCGATCCCGCGCAGGAACACATACGCGACGCCGCCCCAATGCGTCGCAGGGTCATAGCCCGGGACCCGCGCTCGGAGATGGCGATGGAGGGCGACGAGATAGAGGTGATACTGCAGGGTGTAATCGCTCAACTGCATCGCCTCGTCCATACGCTCCGCATGATAGTCCGTGCAAAGATCGCCGAGATGGTTCGACTTCCAGTCCATGATCCACCACCGGCCCGCATGCTCGAAGGCGAGGTCGACCACGCCGGTGAGGTATCCAGCGAATCGCTCCGCGCGCATCCGACGGACCTTGTCGGCGTAGCGACGAGCATGAGGCCCCCCGTGGGTCGCGAGGGCATCGGCGATCGAGTCGAGATCGAAGCGTCCGACTGGGATGGTGAACTTCCATTCACGCAGCGTCGCGTCCTTGGGGACCTCCGCCAACGTGAAGTCCGCGCCCGGGATGCGAGTCATGCAGGTGTCACGCAGCACGCGTTGGATATCCGCGAGACTCCATCGATCATCGTCGCGTCGCGGGACCCCGAATCGGGCGAGCGCCTCCTCGATCCGAGCGGGGGGGAGCGCCTCCTCAAGGCTCGCCGTGGTCCGTGTCGCGGGGAAGTCGAGATGCTCGAGTAGGTGGTGCAAGGCATCGCCGATCTCGGGTCCCCGCTTGATCGCGAAGATCCCGGTGGCGATCGGTGCGGCAAACTCAGTTGGCACCGGGAGTGGGGGATCCTCGACGTCGCGGTCGGGAAGCGTGGTATCGTGCCGCCCGCTTCGGAGCGCCGAATAGCTGGAGGTACGCCACCCCTCGAAGCGTCGCGGCGTAGGCACAAATCGTCGAGCGGGACGCTCGACCGAGAGTGACTCCGACGCGGATGCGTGCTGCACGCGATTTTCGGTCGGTCCCTTCGAGAGCCGATCCTCTATGAACCGCTGGTCCGACCGACTCATCTGCGCGGGATGGGCATCCGCCAGTCGTTCGACCTGCTCCAGACTCCCGCCGTCTCGAAGCAGGCGTGCGACGGCGCTCTGCTCTCCCTTGCTGATCCATCCCCAGACCAGATAGCAGCGTGACTCCGCCCGCGTGAGTGCGACGTAGGCGAGACGCATCGCCTCGTCCGCCTCGTTCTCTATCGCGAGCGCGCGGGTCTCATCCACGCTCGGTGAACCGATGTCGATGCGCCGGACGGTCTGGGTCGCATCGGTCGGATCAGGGATCGTCGCGATCGCGACCGGCTGCTCGAGTATCTCGTCCGGCGGTTCCGGTATGTGCCAGAGGAAGGGCAGGAAGACCACCGGCCACTGCAGCCCCTTGGCCTTGTGGATGGTCATGATCTGCACCGCCTCGGCATCGGACTCGAGGCGCTGCTCGCGTCGCTCGGGGACGGAGGCCAGCTGGCGTTCGCGCGCCACCCAAGCGTGGAAGCCGGCGGGAGGGAGCGGCGCCCCTGCGCTCTCCTCACGTAGCAGTTCCAAGAGGTGACGGAGATTCGTGACCCGACGTTCCCCGTCGACGAGGGTGAGGAGTCGCGGGATGGTCTGACGCACCGTCAGGATCTGCGACAGTGCGGCGGGCAGTCCCTCTGCGACCCAGGTCTCATGGGCTGACCGAATGGTCGAGATGACCGTCGCCCACTCCTGATGCCCTTCGCCCTGCAGCATCTGGACGATATCGGTCGCCGTTGCCCCCCAGAGCCGCGTGGCGAGGGCCGCGCGAATCCGCTGGTCATTCCCGGGTTCGGCGATCGCCAGGCCGAGGCGGATGAGCTCCTCGCCCTCGTCGGAGTCGAGCACATCGCGATCGCTCGTCAACACGGCGGGGACGCCAACCCGGTCGAGCGCGTGCTTCATCTCTTGGGCCTGTCGATTCCCGCGGACGAGGATCGCCATCGCCTTCGCCTCAAGCCCATTCGCTCGTAGGGTCAGGAGCTCCCGGATGGTCGCATCGATCGCCGTGCGCATCCCATCGTCCTTGGAGAGCGGCTTCGGTTTGGCCGTTCCCTTCTTGAGCACCTTGGCCGGGCGGTCGTCGCGCACCACGATCCAATGCAGCGCGCGACGTCCATCGGTCGCAAGCGCCGGTGGGCGCGGCGTACGGTCCGCGGATCGGATCGCGGGAAGGGTGATGCCGAGTGAGGCGCCGAATGGCGTCGAAGGGTGATGCGCAAAGAGCGTCTGAACGGCTTCGACCAGTTCCGGAGCGCTGCGGTAGTTCACACCAAGGGTGAATCGCTGATTCGCCGACGCCGCCGCCGAGAGATAGGCACGGACGTCGGCACCTCGGAAGGCGTAGATCGACTGTTTGGGGTCTCCGATCAGGAAGAGCGGACATCCGGCGAAGGCGTTCCGGAAGATCGGGAACTGGAAGGGGTCGGTGTCCTGGAACTCGTCGATGAGCGCGGCGCGAAAGCGCTGACGGATCCGCTGGGCCAATGGCCCCTGCGGCCCCTCGCTCGTGAGGACGTGGCTCAGGCGACGGAGGAGATCATCGAACGAAAGGGCATGGCGTTGGTTGCGCTCGCGTCGCGCCCCGCTCTGTACCGCTGTTATATAGTCCGCGAGGAGCGTGGCACCGAGCGCATCGCCGTGGCGTGCATCGATCACCGGATGCGAGTCGGCCGGCTGGACGAGGGCGCGGGCCCAGGTCGCAGGATCGACGCCGCTCGCGCCGACCAGTTCGGCGGGCGCCAGATCGGTCACCAGCGTACGCCGCGCCCAGTCATGGGCCGCGCGCGTGAGGAGCGCGGTGTCGTTCTCGAGGAACTCGAGATCGAAGTGCACCCCAGCCTCGAGCGCCAGCTCGGTGAGGATGCGGCGGCAGAATCCGTGAATTGTCGAGACGCTGAGTTGGTCGATGGAAGCAAGGGCCGCACCGATACGCTCCGCCGCCCATTCGCGTTGCGGGAGCAGGAAGTCGACGAGATCTCGATGTGGGTCACCCGGAGGCTGTTCGCCCGAGCAGATGTCCCGCGCGAGGCGCAGTACCTCGCGAATCCGGGTGATGAGCTCGTTGGTCCCCTTCTCCGTGAAGGTGACCACGGCGATCTCCCGGAGCGCGAGCGGGGCCTCGCGCTGGAGGAGCAAGCGGAGGACGAGGCGGGTGATCGCAAAGGTCTTCCCGGTACCCGCACTCGCCTCCACGAGGGTGATCCCCGGAGCGATCGATACCCGGAGCGGATCGAAGTGATCCATGATCGGCGCCGTCATACGAGATCCGGGAGCTCGAAGGTGGGGCAGAGCTCCGTCGCGAGTCGCTCGAATGTCTCCCGATGCGCTGCGAGCGGATCGTCCTCGCCAAAGCAGAGCGCGACATAGGGATCCGACTCATCGCCCGACCAGTTGTAGCCATCGGTGAACTGCTTCCTCGCGGCGGCCAGATGATCGGTCACCTTCCCTTTTCGTACTGAATCGAGCCAGGCCGCCCCTGCCTGTTGGAAGAAGGGGAGCGGACGGGTCCGTGCCTCGCGTAGCGTCCGCACCCACCGGTCCAGCATGGCGATTGGATCGGCGACCGCCGGACACGACGCCTGCGTCGCCACGTGCTGGGTCACGCCGTCGCCGTCCTCATCCTTCTCCTTGCCGATCAGGATCGTGCGCTGCGGGACCTGATGACCCGTCTGCGCGGCCGCGAGGAGTACCACATGCTCCACCCAGGCCCGGATCCGATGCTTGGCGCGATAGTGCCCCGCACGGAGGATGATCCGATCGGTGGCGGTGAGCCCATCGAGGGTGCCGCGGAGATGCCACCCCGTTCCCTGGATGAGGACCGAGGCGGAGGTGAGCGAGAGACCCGCGACGCGGGCACGAATCGGCTCGACCTCCGCCATGATCTCCGTGAAGATCGCACGCCCTAGGGCGCCCGGCGGGAGCAATCCATCAGCGAGGAAGCGCTGGAGTTCACGCGCCGGGTCGTAGCTCCCCGTGAGGATGCGCTGCACCAGGAGATGGCGGAGCAATCCTCGATCCTTGGGCGAGAGCGCGAAGCGCTCGAGATCGGTCGCCGCCACATCCTGTTCCGGCAGGGTGAGGCGCAAGGTCTGCCGACAGAAGAACTCGGCGGGATTCTCCCACAGATCGGTCAGGTCCTTGAGTCGGATCTCCTCGCTCGCCACCGGTGGCGAGGCGGCGCCAACCGCGGTCGGCGCGAGCACATAGGCACCGGTGCGTGCCGCGTGCGCCCCGCGCTCCATCGCGCGGGAGTAGGAGAAGAGCGCCTCATCGCCTAGCTGGTTCGAGAAGTAGCGCCGCGAGAAGGGGTGCAGGGGATGCTGGACGACCGGCAGTTCTGATTGCTGCCGTTTCAGATGATCGAGGAGCTCATCCACCACCACCGACCGCGCACGTTCGCTGTGCGTCGTCGCGTCGCGCCCTGACCAGGTCAGGATCAGCGTCTCCTCAGCCGCCATCGCGAGATCGAGGAAGAGCTGACGATCATCCTCGCGCAGCGAGCGGTCGCCGAGGCGTGGGGCGTGTGCGATCAGGTCGAAGCCGATGGGCTGGTCGCGACGCGGGAAGGTAGCGTCATCGAGCCCTGCGACGGCTATCACGCGGAAGGGGATGCTCCGCATCGGCTTGCGTGCGGCGACGGTGACCTTCCCGGAGAGGAACTGCTTCGTCCCGTCCTCATCCGCGAGTTGGCGCTCGAGCCACTCACGAATCACGCCGAACTCGATCGGCATCTCCGGGTCTTCGACCTGGGCCGGCCGATCGGTCGCGAGACGTCGGAGCTGCGCGATGAGTCGGGCACGCGCACTCCGCGAGACCGCGTCGACGCCGTCGAGATACCACTCCGCCGTCTCGGCGAGATGGGTGCCCCACGCGTCCAACGAGCGAGGCGTCTTCCAAGAGGCAACGAGAGACGCGATCCCTTCGACCCAGCGCGTCAGAAGTCCCACCGCCTCCGGCTCACCAGCCGTATCGCCGATCGCGGGAAGCACGGAGAGCACCGGGCGATCCGATCGTCCTGCGATGATCCCCATGAGCAGGCGATCGAGACCCTGTCGCCAACTCGGCATGTCGTCGGCGGGGAGCCCGAGCGCCGCGAGCGCCGAGGCGTCGTATCCCCAGCGGACGTTAGCCGCATGCGTTCGCTGCGCGAGGCGTTCGAGCTCCTCCTCCTCGAGTCCCGCCGCCGCGCGGACCATCGGATGCTGCAGGAGCCCAAAGAGCTCGGAGTGCGCGAAGCGGCCGTGCTCGAGGGCGAGGAGTTGTTGGAAGGCCTCGGCGGCGGGATTGCTCCCAATGGGCCGGTCCGCGATATGGATCGGGATCCGTGGGGCGCCGGGCTCGTCGGTGGAAAAGACCATCTCCACTGTCGGTCCCCATTCCTCGACATCCGGGATGAGCACGAGCACCTGATCGGGCTTCAGGGAGGGATCGGTCGCGAAGGCGTCGAGGAGTTGATCACGGATCACCTCGATCTCGCGCAGTGCGCCATGCGTCGAGTGACACTGCACGCGGGCCGTGAGCGGGATCGACGGCGCAGCGACCGATTCGAGATGCGTGATCGTCGCGTCATGTCGGGCGAGGAGCTGCTGCATCGCCGCGCCCTGCGTTCCCGACGCACGGACGAGCGGATGGTCGGTCGTCTCCGGAAGCAGGGCCGCATAGAGCGTCACATCGCTGTGTCGACCAAGCGCCTCCAGGAACTCGATGAAGCGTTCCGGCAGGGAGCTGACGCCGAAGACGGTGAGCCGCGGCGGGATCTCGAAGGTGCCGCGCACCGAGTGCCGTAGCGCCGTGAGCACCCGATCGGCGATGCGCGCGGGGTAGGGCGCATCGCCGATCGCCAGCTCACGCCAGAGCGCCGCCTGCCACCCTTCGTGCGGGGAGTCTGTTTGGAGTGTCCGACCATCCCACGCGGCAAGGAGATCGGGGCGGAAGAGCTGGTAGTCGTCGAGACGATCCGCGATGCGTGAGGCGAGTCCCGCGCGCATCCGTGCATCAGCAGCGGAGAGATAGGTTCGGAGCGGGGCGAAGGTCGGATCGTCGAGATCGAGCGCGCGCAGGCGATGCTCGATCCGCCAGAGCAACGCCTCGCGCGAGAAGCGATCACTCCCCTCGGTCCGTTCGCGCACCCATCGCGCGGCATTCGTCATCAGATCCCGCGGGAAGGGGAGCTGCAGCGATCCCGCGCAGCCGAGGCGATCGGCGATCTGGAGCGTCAGCCAATGCCGCATCCCGAGGCTTTGCACGAAGAGCCACTCGAACTCGCGCGGCGGGAGGGGCTCGGCCGCGATGCGGTCGAGCAGGTGCTCCTTGAGCGGGGTGAGTCGGGGGGCCAGGAAGGCGCGGAAGCCGGTCGGCGGCATGGCACTCCTATAGTAGCGACCTGGTCTGACACGGGCCATTTTCCTCTGTACATCCTACCGCCGTCCTCTGCGCGCTGGCACGAACATCATGACCGCACCGATCACCCAAGGGTTCCATCACATCACGCTCGTCGCCGCTGACGCGCGCCGGACCCTCGCGTTCTATACCGAGGTCCTAGGGCTCACGCTGGTCAAGGCGACCAAGAACTACGACGACCCCTCCTCGGCGCACCTCTACTACGGCGACGCCACCGGCGCCCCGGGGACCCTCGTGACCTTCTTCGAGTGGGCGGGGAGCCCACGCGGACGATTCGGCGTCGGGGGCGTGCACCACCTCGCCTTCAGCACGCCGACCTACGACTCCCTCCTGATGTGGAAGCGCCGCCTGCAGGACGTGGGTCTCCCCGTGAGCGGGCCGATGCCGCGCGGCTACTTCACCTCGCTCTACTTCCGCGATCCCGACGGGCAGGTGCTCGAGATCGCGACGGCGGGGCCGGGCTATCACCTCGATGAACCGATCGAGGCGTTAGGTCAGGGGGTGATGGGCCAGCAGCCGCATCAGCTCCCGGGCACACGCGATGAGCGCGCGATCGCGGCGACGACCTGGCCCGAGCCCGTCCCGACGATCACGCCGGTGATGCCGCTCACCGGACTGCATCACATCACCGGGATGACGGACGATATCGAGCGGGCGAGCGACTTCTATCAACAGGCGCTCGGAATCCGGCTCGTGAAGAAGACGATCAATCAGGACGATCCCGATACGCCGCATTGGTTCTGGGCGAACTACGACGGCACGCGCGTGCTTCCCGGCAGCTCGTGGACGTTGTTCGGTTGGTCCCCGCGGGCGCCGCAGGCGCGAGTTGGGATCGGTCAGACGCATCATGTCGCCTTTCGGGCGAAGGATGCGGAGGAACAGCTCGCCTGGCGCGAGCATCTGCAGTCGATCGGCGTGGAGGTCTCCCCGGTGATGGACCGGACCTACTTCCAGTCGATCTACTTCCAGGCACCCGATGGGCAACTCTTGGAGATCGCCACCGACGGTCCCGGGTTCGCCGTCGATGACTCGGCCGTGGAATTCTAGGAAGAGCTCCACCCAACGCCTCACCCTTTCGGAGGTTCTGCCATGGACATGCTCGGCAAGCTCGGTCGTCCCCTCTTCGCCATCGTCTTCGCGATCTTCGGTCTCCTCCATCTCGCGATGGGCGGGAACATGACCGGCGCCGTCCCCACCTGGGTGCCGGGACCGGCGATCCTCTGGGTCTATCTCACCGGTGTTGCGATGGTCGCCGCAGCGATCAGCCTCTTCACCGGTAAGCAGGAGAAGCTGGGTTCTGGACTCCTCGGCGTCTTGCTCCTCATCTTCGCGCTGACCATCCAGTTGCCGATGGTCATGGGGGGGGATCAGGCGGCGATGCCGTCACTCCTGAAAGACCTCGCGCTCGCCGGCGCCGCGTTCTTCTTCTCGGCGCAGGCCAAGGGGTGAGGATGCGCGATGCGATTGGCCTTTACGATGCTCAGCCCTCGTAGAGATCGCGCACGAGGAGAAGCTGGATGTGCTCGCTACTCTCGCTTTCGATCGCCTGCACGGAGAGCGGGAGGGTCCCGTCGGGCCGCACCATCCCCTTCACCTCATCATAGAGCGAGGCGATGAAGTCGAGCACGTCGTCGCGCTTGCCCGCGATGCGCATCTGCGTCTGGTAGACGGTGCGGATGGGGGGATTGGAGAGCGAGATATGGAGGCGCGCCGAGGGGCGGGGGATCCGCGCGCGGATCTCCTGCTCGAGCTCCTCGAGCTTGGCGGCCCGGGACATGGCGGTGCTGCGATCGACGTTCATACGAGGAGAAGCGAGAAGGTGGCGGGGGGCTTGCGAGACGAACGATATCGGGGTGGGGAAGCGTTCCCCCGGGCGCTGCTCCGGAGGGGCAGGAGACCCTTCCTCCCCCCTACGCCGCGAACACCTCGAAGATCCCTGCTGCCCCCATCCCGCCCCCGATGCACATGGTGACCATCCCGAGCCCGCCCCCGTTATTCCGGAGGTCGTGCACGAGCTGCACCGTGAGCTTGGCCCCGCTGGCCCCCAACGGATGCCCGAGGGCGATCGCCCCGCCATTCACGTTGAGCCGCGCCTCGTCGATCCCGAGATCCTTGATCACGGCCAGCGCCTGCGCCGCGAAGGCCTCGTTGAGTTCGATCCTCTTGAGCTGATCCAGCTTCAGTCCGGCACGCGCCAGCGCCTTGGGCACCGCCGCGACCGGACCGATCCCCATCACATCGGGGGCGACCCCGGCCGTCGCGAAGGTGACGAAGCGCGCGAGCGGGGTGAGCCCCACCGCCTCCGCTCGCGCCCGTGACATCAGCACGACCGCGGCGGCGCCATCACTCAACGGTGAGGCGTTCCCCGCCGTCACGGTGCCACCCGGCTTGAACGCCGGCGGCAACTTGGCGAGCCCCTCAAGTGTGGTGCCCCCGCGCACGAGTTCGTCGGTCTCGAACATCGTGGTCGTCACTGACTGCTCAGCGCCACGCCAGCTCACATGCTCCACCGGGATCGGGATGATCTCCTGTTGAAAGCGCCCTGCGGCCTGCGCCGCCGCCGCCTTCTGCTGCGAGGCTAACGCGAAGGCATCCTGCGCCTCTCGCGTGATCCCCCACCGCTTCGCGACCCGCTCCGCGGTGAACCCCATCCCGATGTTCTCTTCGACGAGCTCGGGATGGAGCCGCGTCGTGAATCCCGACATCGGGACGGCGCTCATCATCTCGACCCCACCGGCGAGCACCACATCGTTCATCCCGCTTAGGATCGCCTGCGCGCCGAGCGCGATGGTCTGCAGCCCACTCGAGCAGAAGCGATTCACGGTCATCCCCGAGACCTCGACGGGGAACCCGGCTCGTAACGACGCGAGCCGCGCGATGTTGAGCCCCTGACCCGCTTCGGGCATCGCACACCCCCAGATCACATCGTCGATCTGTGCGGGGTTGACCCCGGCGCGCGCCACCGTCGCGCGCATCACTGCGGCGGAGAGCTCCACCGGATGCACGCCGGCGAGAGCGCCGTCCTTCTTCCCACGGCCCACGGCGCTCCGTGCGGCGCCGACGATCACGACTTCATCCGTACGCATGGTCATCCTCAGTTCCGCAGCGGTGTGCCGGTGCTCAGCATATGCGCGATGCGCGCCTGCGTCTCGGCGGTCCCCAACAGTCGCAGGAAGCCATCCCGCTCGATATCGAGTAGGTCCTGTTCCGTGACGGTGCGCGCTGGCCCCTCGCCCCCGCAGAGGACGCGCGCGACCTCATGCCCGATTCGTGCATCGTGCGCGGAGGCATGGCCCGCCTCTTGGAAGCTCCAGAGGGCATAGTCGAGGTTGGCCATCCCCCCGCTCCCGAGTGAGGTCATCGTGCGCGGGAGCGGTGCCACATAGTCGGTTGCGAGATCGAGCACGCGCGCCTTGGCGTCGGCGATCAGCGTGTCACGATTCATCGAGATGCGATCGGCGTGCGGCCGCAGGAAGCCGAGGGTGCGCGCCTCATGCGCGGAGGTACTCGTCTTGCCGAGGAGGATCAGCTGGAAGGCGCGCTTCACCCCCTCGAAGGGATCGGCCCCCTCATACGCCTCGAGTGCCTTGGTGAAACGGAAGGCGAGCTCCTTGGTGCCGCACCCGCCTGGCAACAGCCCGACCCCGATCTCGACGAGCCCCATATAGAGCTCGGCGTGCGCTTGGATGCGATCGCAGTGGAGCGAGACCTCGCAACCACCACCGAAGGTCATCCCGAATGGGGCAGCGACCACAGGAACCGGGGCGATCCGGAACGACATCACCATCGATTGGAACCGCTGGCAGAGCGCTTCGATCGCGCGCCAGTCGCCCGCTTCCACCAACCGACTCACCCCCATCAGGTTGGCGCCCGCGGTGAAGGTGCGGGGATCATCATTCCCGATCACGACTCCATGCCATGGGCCGCTCGCCGCGGTCTCGAGCGCGAAGGCCGCGAGATCCATCACGCCGGGCCCAAGCGTATTCATCTTCCCGCAGAACTCGAGGCCGAGCACGCCGTCGCCGAGGTCGAGGACGCGCGCTTCAGAGTTTTCGCGAAGGACATGCCCTTGGCGACGCCGCACGGCGAGGGAGAGCTGTCCAGGGATCGGTGGGATCGCGATGCGCGCATCGGTGTCGAGCTTTGGGATCGTCTCGCCATCGGGACTCGGCTCGTAGAAAGCACGTCCCGCCTTCGCGAGCAGGGGCGGGGTCTCACGCCCCGCCCCACGGAAGGCGGTGCGCAGCCAGTCGAGTCCGATTGCATCCATCGCGCGGAAGGGTCCGATCTCCCAGCCGTAGCCCCACTCCATCGCGCGGTCGATCGCGGCGAGATCATAGGCGAGCGAGGGAGCCAAGCTCAACGCATAGTGACACTGCGCGATCAGGAGATCGCGCACGAAGGCGCCGAGCGCGCCCGGGAGTGTGGTGACCTGCGCGAGTCGCTCCGTCGCGGGGCGCTTCATGAGTGTGTCGATCTCAGGCGAGGTGAAGCGCTTCGTCTCGTGGTAGGTCAGCGTCTTCCAATCGAGCGCGAGGGTCGTCTTCCCCTCACGCTTGTAGAAGCCGGCCTTCGTCTTGTCGCCGAGCCGCCCGGACTTCACGAGCTCATGGATGAACGGCTCGAGTGCGAGATCCTCTCCCGCGGTTTCGGAGAGTCCGGCGGTCACATGCACCAAGACGTCGAGTCCGGAGAGATCGCCGGTGCGGAAGGTGGCGGACTTCGCACGCCCGATCAGCGCGCCGGTTAGGGTGTCGACCTGCGGGATGGTGAGGTCGTGCTGCACCATCAATCGACCGGCGACGACCATCCCGTGGACGCCGAGCCGATTGGCGACGAAGCCGGGGACATCCTTTGCGAGGACGATCCCCTTCCCGAGGATGCGTTCTTGGAAGGCGCGCATCGTGTCGAGCACCTCGGGCGCCGTCTCCGGCGTCGGGATGAGCTCGAGGAGATGCATGTAGCGCGGCGGATTGAAGTAGTGCGTGCCGAGGAAGCGGGAGCGGAAGCGCGGGGTGCGACCCTCGAGCAGGATCGCCATCGGGATCCCCGAGGTGTTCGAGGTCACGATCGCATCGGGGGCGATCGTCTCGAGTTGGGCAAAGAGCGCCTGCTTGGGGGCGGGCTTCTCGATGATCGCCTCAAGGATCCAGTTGCAATCGGCGAGGAGGCTGAGGTGATCGGCGGTGTTCCCGATGGTGATGCGGCGGGCGGCGCTCGCGTCCATGTACGCGGCGGGCTTCGCCTTCTTGAGTCGCTCGAGGGAATCGCGCGCGGGCCTCGAGCGATCGGGGTGCGCGGGGTCGTCTGCGCCGGGGATGTCCAAGAGGACCACAGGAAGGCCGGCGGAGGCGGCGAGGGCGGCGATGCCGGCCCCCATCGCGCCGGCGCCGATGATCCCGACTTTGGTGATACGCATCCTCCAAAGTAGCTTCGCGTCATGCCTCCGCGTCAGACGAAAGCCATCGCCCACCTCAAAGCGGTCGACCCCATCCTCGGGGCCTGGATCGACCGGGCCGGCCCCTGCGGGTGGGAGGTGAAGGCTGACGGGACCCACTTCGACCATGTCGCGCGTTCCATCGTCTATCAGCAGGTCTCGGGGGCCGCTGCCGCGACGGTCTATAGGCGGATGCTCGGGCTCTATCGCGGGAAGGCGCCGACCCCCAAGCAGATTCTGGCCACGCCGGACGAGAAACTTCGCGGGGTGGGACTGAGCGGGCGGAAGGTGGAGTACATCAAGGGGCTCGCCGAGCAGCTGGTGGCGAAGCGGTTGCCGCTGGAGCAGATCGATGGGATGCCGGACGATGAGGTGATCGCGACGCTGACGTCGATTCGTGGGATCGGGGAGTGGACGGCGCAGATGGTGTTGATGTTCCGGCTGGGTCGTCCTGACGTGCTCCCGACGTTGGACATCGCGCTCCAGCGCGGGGCGAAGGTGCTGTACGGACTCCGCACGCAACCGACCCCGGAGCGGTTGGCACGGATGGGGGCCAAATGGGCGCCGTATCGGACGGTGGCAAGTTGGTATCTCTGGCGGCGGGTCGATGACCGAGATGATTGGTAGAAGGGCAGGGACCAGGGCACAGGGGTCAGGGATCAGATGACGGACGTGCATAGACAATCTGAGATGCCGGTGTCGGCACGGGCGCTCTTCGACTGGCATGAGCGGCCGGGGGCGTTCGATCGACTCACGCCGGCGTGGATGCCGGTGGAGCTGCGGCATCGTGAAGGGGGGATCCGCGATGGCGCGCGGGTGACGATCGCGCTGCCGATGGGGCCGCTCACCATTCCCTGGACCCTCGGCCACACGGGCTACAAGGCCGGCGAGGAGTTCCGCGACATCCAGATCCGCGGGCCCTTCCGTCGGTGGGAGCATATCCATCGGATGGAGCCGGTGAGCGAGCACGCCTCGGTGCTCGATGATCGGATCACCTTCGCGCTCCCGGTCCCGCCATTCGGCGATCTCGTCGCCGGGTGGTACACGCGCTCGGAGCTCACGCGGCTCCTCCAGTGGCGGCACACGCTCACGCGGAACGATCTCGATCGCCATGCGCGCTTCGCCGCGCGCGGGCCCCGCACCATCGCGATCACGGGTGCGAGTGGGATGGTCGGGTCGGCGCTCGTCCCCTTCCTCACCACTGGTGGCCATACGGTACGCACCATCGGGCGTGGCTCCTCGAGCGCGGTGCGCTGGGATCCCGCGCGTGGGCAGCTCGATCCCGCGTCCCTCGATGGGGTCGATGCTGTCGTGCATCTCGCCGGTGAGAATGTCGGCGCACGATGGACCGCGGCGCGTCGTCGCGCGATCGTCGACTCGCGCCTCCAGGGGACGCGCCTCATCGCCGAGTCGGTAGCGAAGATGACGCGCAAGCCCGAGGTGCTGGTCTCGGCCTCCGCGATCGGGATCTACGGTTCACGCGGCGACGAGTGGCTCGACGAGTCGAGCGCACTGGGCGATGACTTCTTGGCTGAGGTGGGACAGCAGTGGGAGGGGGCGACGGCGCCCGCGCGGGAAGCGGGGGTGCGCGTCGTGCAGCTGCGCATCGGGATCGTCCTCGCTGCCGGTGGCGGCGCGCTCGGCAAGATGCTCCTGCCGTTCCAGTTCGGCGTGGGCGGCATGCTGGGGCATGGTCGGCAGTGGATGAGTTGGATCTCCCGTGAGGATCTCATCGGGGCGATCCATCACGCGATCCAGACGCCAACGCTCGCGGGCGCTGTGAACGTGGTGGCGCCGGCACCGGTCACGAATCGCGAGTTCACGAAGACGCTCGGGCGTGTGTTGCATCGGCCGACGATCGCGCCGGTCCCCGCCTTCGTGCTACGCGCGCTCTTTGGCGAGATGGCGGAGGGGACGGTGCTCGCGAGCCAGCGGGTGCGCCCGGCCGCCCTCGAGGGGTCGGGTTTCTCCTTCTTGCATCCGACGCTGGAGGATGCCCTCCGGTTCGAGCTCGGGCGTCCGTAGATTTCATCGATCACGTGATCGCGCCGGTTGGGCGCGACGTTCCACTTGGAGCTGCGATGCCTCTCGTCCCGTTCGATCAACTCCCTGATGACGCCCGCTGCTGGGTCTTCGCCGCGGGCGCGCCCCTCGATGAGGTCGACACCCCGCGCCTGCTCGCAGCGGTCGATGCCTTCTTGTTGACCTGGGCCGCGCATGGGACCCCGCTAACGAGTGGGCGGGATTTTCTCGACGAACACTTCCTGGTGGTCGGCGTCGATGAGCGCGCCGCGGGCGCGTCAGGGTGTTCGATCGACGGACTCTTCCGCGTGCTGCAGGGGATCGAGGAGGGGATCGGCACCTCGATGGTCGGGGGCGGGATGGTCTACTTCCGCGGCCCGAGCGGGATGGTGCATGGCTGTACGCGTGCCCAGTTCCAGGAGCTCGCGATCGATGGCGATGTGAACGGCGAGACGATGGTCTTCGATACGACCGTCACGAGCGTGGCCGACTTCCGCGCGCGCTTTGAGAAGCCGGCCAAGGCGTCATGGCAGGGGAGTTTGATCGCGACCTAGGCGCGCAAATAATCTGCCTGCCAGTCCTTCACGGCCTGCTTGATCTCCTTCCTCGACGTCAGCTCGCCCTTAAGCACCCGCTCCACCAATCCCGGGAGCTCGGCGTCGCTCGCGAAGCGGAGCGCGATCATCTGCCCGAGGGTTAGCGCCTTCGCGCGCTCGGTGAGCGGGGCAGGGAGCACCTCCTTCAGACGGAGCTGCATCTCGAGCCGAATGATCCGGTTCTGCAAGGTGAGCGCCATCGTGCGCGAGGCCCAGACGGTAGCGACGGCGCCGGCACCGAAGAGGACGAACATCGCTCCACGCACGATCGAACCCGAGCGCGCCGCCATCGAGATCGCGTAGGTGAGGAAGACGGTGGCGGCAGGGAAGGCGACGTAGTGCCAGAGCGGCTGCATCATCGCATGATTCGAATAGGTCTGCGGGGTCTTGGCCATGGGTCGGATCGTGTCAGGAGGGGAAGGTCCAGGCGAGTCGATCGGGTGGTCTTTGGGTGAATCCCCGAGCGGCGGTTAGTGTTCCGAGGGTTCGCGGCTCCACCCCGGGAACCTTCCCCCGCCAGATCCCATAGATAGGTCATGCGCTACCCCATCCTCCCCTCGAGCGAGATCACCTCGGAGTCTGCCTACCTCGACCGTCGCCGTTTCCTCACGGCGGCCGGTCTGATCGGTGCGGGGCTCGTCGGCGCGGGCTCGCTGCAGGCCCTCACCCCCACGGCCGACCTGGCCCAGCCCAAGCCACTCGGGAAGCCGTACGGCCTCCAGCCGGGCGACACCCCCACCTCGTGGGAGGACGTCACCGGCTACAACAACTTCTACGAGTTCGGCACGGGGAAGGAGGATCCCAGGGAGAACGCGCAGGGGTTCCGCACCAAGCCGTGGACGGTCCGCGTCGACGGGCTCGTCGAGAAGCCCGGGAACTACGCGCTCGAGGACTTCCTCAAGCCCTCCGTCGTCGAGGATCGCATCTACCGCATGCGGTGCGTCGAGGCCTGGTCGATGGTGATCCCGTGGCGCGGGATCATGCTCGCTGATGTCCTCAAGCGCGCGAAGCCGACCTCCAAGGCCGCCTTCGTCGAGTTCACCACGCTGATGGATCCGGCGCAGATGCCGGGCCAGCGCTATCCGGTCCTCGAGTGGCCCTACCTCGAGGGGCTCCGTCTCGACGAGGCGATGCACCCCCTCACGCTGCTCGCGACCGGGGTCTACGGCCGCGACCTTCCCCCGCAGAACGGGGCGCCGCTCCGGCTCGTCGTGCCGTGGAAGTACGGCTTCAAGGGGATCAAGAGCATCGTGCGGATCCGACTCGTCGAGCGGATGTCACGCAGCTCGTGGATGGTGGCGATCCCGTCGGAGTATGGCTTCTATGCCAACGTGAATCCCGCCGTCGATCATCCGCGGTGGAGTCAGGCGACGGAGCGTCGGATCGGGAACTTCCGCCGCATCCCGACCCTCCCCTTCAACGGCTACGCCGATCAGGTCGCCTCGCTCTACGCGGGGATGGATCTCCGAAAGAACTACTGATGGGGTCACGCTCGGGTGAGCGCGCGGGCGCCGGCCCCTGGCTCGGTCTCACGCAGGCCCCGCGCGGGTTCGCCCTCGTGGTGACGCTCGCCCCTCCGCTCATCGTCTTCGGGATCGTCAGCGTCCTCCTCACCGATCTCTTCTGGGGGACGCGCCTCCTTGGCACCGATCCGGTCAAGTCGGGGGAGCATCTCCTCGGCGAGTGGACGATCTATCTGCTCTTCGCGTCGCTCACGATCACCCCGCTCCGTGGGATCACCGGGTGGAACTGGCTCGCCCGGCATCGTCGCACGCTCGGGCTCTACGCCTTCCTTGCGGTCGTCTTCCACTTCGTGGTCTGGCTCTTCCTCGACCTGCAGTTCGTGGTGAGTGACTACGTGGGGTGGGCCACGCTCGAGACCGATCTCACCAAGCGGCCGTATATCATCGTCGGGATGACGGGGCTCCTCCTGATGACCCCGCTGGCGATCACCTCGACGCAGGGGATGATCCGCCGCCTCGGTCGCCGGTGGCAGCGCCTGCATCGCCTCGTCTACCTGATCGCCGTGCTCGGCGTGGTGCACTGGGGGATGAGCGTGAAGAAGGATCTCACCGAACCCGTGCTCGCGGCGCTCGTGTTGGCCCTACTCTTCGGATGGCGCATCGTCGCGTCTCGACGCCGACGCGCGGAGCGCGTGGCATGACCGCATCGGCTCCGCGCCGTACCGCCTCGATTCCTGCTGATGCCTTCGCGATCGCGGCGCTCGGCCTTGAGCCGCTGCTCGCCGCCGAACTCACCGAGCTCGGGATCAGGAGCACCGTCGTCCCTGGTGGCGTGGAGTTCCGCGCCGACGAGGCGACCCTGGCGCGCGTGAACCTACACAGCCGCCTCGCCTCACGCGTCCTCCTGCGGCTCGCGCGCTTTCGGGCGACGGCGTTCCACGAACTCGAGCGGGCCGCGCGACAGGTGGAGTGGGGGCGCGTCCTCTCACCAAGTGCGCAGGTCGCGGTGCGCGTCACCTGTCGCAAGTCGCGGCTCTATCACTCTGATGCGGTGGCACAGCGCGTACTCGACGCGATGCAACGGGCGATCCCACAACTGACGATCGCCACCGCGGCCGTCGATGACGCTGACGAGCTCGAGGAGACGACGACCCCGCAGCTCTTCGTCGTGCGGTTCGATCGCGATCTCTGCACGATCTCTGCCGATACCTCCGGCGAGCTCCTCCATCGCCGTGGGTATCGACTCGCCGTCGGGCGTGCGCCGCTCCGCGAGACCCTCGCAGCGGCGATGGTGCGCGGCGCGGCGTGGGATCCCGCGACCCCGCTGCTCGATCCGATGTGCGGCTCCGGGACGATCGCGATCGAGGCCGCGATGCTCGCGCGCCGGATCGCGCCGGGACTGCAGCGGCACTTCGCGGCTGAACAGTGGCCGACGAGTGACGCCACCGTGTGGGCAGCGGCTCGGGAGGCGGCGCGCGCTGAGATCCTCCCGCATGCGCCCGCCCCCATCGTGGCCTCGGACCGTGACGAAGGGGCGATCGCGAACGCCGCCGCCAACGCCGAGCGTGCTGGTGTCGCGGCGGACATCACCTTCCGGTGTGCGCCGCTCTCCGCGCTCACCTGGCCAGAGGGCGCGGGTGGGCTGCTCATCGCGAATCCCCCGTACGGGGTACGGGTTGGTGAGACGCAGGGACTCCGCGATCTCTTCGCGCGGCTCGGTCAGATCGTCCGCGCGCACGGGGCGGGGTGGCGGATCGCGCTCTTGAGTGCGGACCGTCAGCTCGAACGGGAGACGCGCCTCCCCTTCACGGAGGTGCTGGCGACACGGAACGGGGGAATTCCTGTCCGATTGGTGGTCGGCTAATGCGGTTCCTCGCCCTCCTCCTCGCCTTTCCGCTCACCGTCGGCACCGCGCAGCGCCCCACCGCCACGCTGCGCACGTCCATCCCCGCGCCAGCCACCTGCGCCGCCGGTGACCCGACTGGGATCCTCATCCACTTCCTCGACATCGGCCAAGGGGACGCCGCACTCATCCGCGCCCCCGACGGTCGCTACGTGATGATCGATGCCGGCCCCGATCGCGGGACGGCGCTCCGCTGGCTCCGCACCCTCGGCGTCGATTCCCTCGCGCTCATCATCGGGAGCCATAACCATCTCGATCATATCGGCGGCTTCCCCGTGATCCTCCAAGCGATGCCGGTCCGCAACGCGATGGAGAACGGGATGGTGACGACGACGCGTATCTATCGCGACTTCGTCTATGCCATGGAACGCCGCGGGACCACCCTCCTCGAGGCGACGCCGCGCACGCTTCGCATCGGTGGGCTGGAACTCGAAGTGCTCCCGCCGTGGCGTCAGGCCAAGGAGCAGAACGATGCCTCCATCGGCGTGGTCGTCCGACACGGGGCGTTCCGCGCGCTCTTCACCGGCGATGCCGAGCTCGAAGCCCTCGCGCATTGGACGGAAGCCAAGGTGATCCCGCGCGTGCAGGTGGTGAAGGTCGGCCACCACGGCAGCCGCAACGCGACGACGTCTGCCCTCGTGCGCGCCACCCAGCCTGCGCTCGCGGTGATCTCGGTCGGCGCAGGGAACACGTATAAGCACCCGCACCCTGAGGCCCTCGCCCTCTGGCAGGCCCCGGAGCGCTCGATCCTTCGCACCGACCAGGCGGGGACGATCGCCGTCCGCGGCTGTGCTGATGGGAGCTTTCATCTCTCCACCCAACGCGGGAGCGCGCCATGACCACCGGGACGAGACTCTACGCTGTCGATCGGATCGAGGGGCGGGGTCGGGAGGCGCAGGTCACGCTCATCGATGAGACCTCGGGGAACGTCGTCCTCGCCTTGGCCGGCCAGCTCGGCTTTCCCGTGATGGAGGGGGCTATTGTGCGCGCCCCCCTTCGGGATGGCGCTCCGATCTGGGCGCAGGCGGTCCGGGACGAGGCCGAGGAGGCTCGGCTCCGCACCGAGATGGAGGGCCGCACACGGCGCCTCCGCCGCGCCGATCCCGGGGGCGATCTCGACCTCTGAACCCCGGTCGGCCAGACGGGGGGCCGGCGTTAGATTCCGGGCATGTCTTCCCCCGGCCCCGTCTCCAGCGTCTTCAACGACGCCTACGCCGCCGAACAGTTCGAGCGGTATCGGCAGGATCCCACCTCCGTCGACGAGTCGTGGCGGCAGTTCTTCCGTTTCGCCGAGCAGGTCTCCGGTGGCGCGATCTCGACCGCCCCGCGCAGCGAGGACCACGATCGCAAGGTCGCCGGCGCGGCCCGCTACACGACCTACATCCGCACCTTCGGCCATCTCGCCGTCCAGCTCGATCCGCTCGGTACGCCGCCGCCGGGCGCGCCGGAGCTGACCCCAGAGTTCCACGGGATCACCGAGCAGGATCTCGACGAGACCTCAGGCGCTTCGATCGGCTTCCCGCATCTGGCCACCGCGCGCGACGTCGCGAACCGGCTGCGGAAGCGCTACTGCACCAACCTCGCCGTTGAGGTGGGGCATCTCGCCGACGAGGAGGAGCGTGCCTGGTTCCGGCAGCTCTTCACCGCCGAGCAGCTGACGCGCCCGCTCACCGCCGAGGAGAAGCAGGGGGTCCTGCAACGACTCACCGAGGTCGACGGCTTCGAGCGCTTCCTCGGGCGCACCTTCGTCGGGTACAAGCGCTTCTCCATCGAAGGCACCGATGCGCTGGTGCCGATGCTCGATGCCGCGATCACCGAATCCGCGGCCGCTGGTGCGCGCCACGTGGCGATCGCGATGGCGCATCGCGGTCGCATCAGCGTCCTCGCGCATGTGCTCGGCAAGCCGCTCCCGCTCATCCTCGGCGAGTTCCAGGGGCGGCATGATCACTTGGGCGGCGCCTCCACCGGTGATGTGAAGTACCACTTAGGCTACGAAGGGACACGTACCACGCCGTCGGGTGAGGTCGAGCTCTCCCTCGTCCCGAACCCGAGCCATCTGGAGATCGTGAACCCGGTGTTGCAGGGACGCGCCCGCGCGCTGCAGCGCGACGCACAGGATCCCCGTCAGCGGGATGAGGCGAGCGTCGTGCCGATCTGTATCCATGGGGATGCGGCCTTCCCGGGAGAGGGGATCGTCCCCGAGACGATGAACCTTTCGCGCCTCCGTGCCTACCGCGTGGGCGGCACGCTGCACGTCATCGTGAACAACCAGGTCGGCTTCACCACCGATCCCACCGACGCGCGCTCGACGCATTACGCGAGCGATGTGGCGAAGGGGTTCGAGATGCCGATCATCCACGTCAACGCAGATGATGCCGAGGCCTGCATCATCGCGATGCGGATCGCGGTGGCGTATCGCGCGCGCTTCAAGAAGGACTTCCTCATCGATCTCGTGGGTTATCGCCGCTGGGGGCACAACGAGGGAGACGAGCCGACCTTCACGCAGCCGCAGCTCTACGAGCGGATCAAGGCGCATCCGACCCCACGACAGGTGTGGGGGAATCGTCTCGTCGCCGAGGGATTTGTGACGCCGGCGCAGGTCGAGGCGCTCGACGCCGAGGTGGCGGTGCGCTTCCAGGCGGCGTTCGAGGCATCGAAGGCGCCGGCTGGCGCGCACGCCGGGCATGCGACGCATGAGGAGTCGACGGGCGGCACGGTCCTCACCGCGGTCCCTACCGCGACGCTCACCCAGTGGAACGAGTCGCTCCTCACCTATCCGGCGGGGTTCACGCCGCATCCGCGTCTCGCCAAGCAGCTCGAGCGGCGGCGCGAGGCCGTCGGTCCGGCGGGCGGGATCGATTGGGGCCATGCGGAGGCGCTCGCCTTCGCGTCGATCCTCGCGGATGGTGTCCATGTGCGGATCACTGGGCAGGATGTGCAGCGTGGGACCTTCTCGCATCGTCACGCGGTACTGCACGATCCGACCACGGGCGGCACCTATACGCCGCTCGAGCACCTCCCTGGGGTGTCGAGCGCCTTCGAGGCCTGCAACTCCGCGCTCTCCGAGCTGGCGGTGATGGGCTTCGAGTACGGCTACAGCGTGACCGCGCCCGACACCCTCACCCTGTGGGAGGGACAGTTCGGCGACTTCAGCAACATGGCGCAGCCGATCATCGATCAGTTCATCGCGTCGGATCGTGCGAAGTGGGGCCAGGACTCGGGGCTCGTGCTGCTCTTGCCGCATGGCTACGAGGGGCAGGGGCCCGAGCACTCGAGCGCGCGGTTGGAGCGCTATCTGCAGCTCTGCGCCGAGGGGAATCTCCGCGTCGCCTATCCGAGCACGCCGGCACAGTACTTCCATGTGCTACGGCGTCAGGCGTTGCTCTCGCCGCGGCGTCCCCTCGTGCTGATGCAGCCCAAGTCGCTGTTGCGCCTCGCGCAGGCGGCGTCGTCGCTCGGCGATCTGAGCGAGGGCAGCTTCCAGGTCGTCTTCGACGATCCACAGGGTGCGACGAAGCGGGATGCGGTGCGTCGCCTCGTCTTCTGCACGGGGAAGGTCTACTATGACCTCGTGGCGAAGGGAGTCCCGGAGCATGTCGCCGTCGTGCGGGTGGAGGAGCTCTACCCCTGGCCGCATGAGGCGGTGGCGCAGCTCGTCGACCGCTACCCGCGGATCGAAGAGGTGGCGTGGGTGCAGGAAGAGCCGAAGAACCACGGCGCCTGGAGCTTCGTGGCGCCGCGGCTCCGCGTCTCCACCGGGAACGCACTCGTGATCCGCTACTACGGTCGTCCGGAGCGGGCGAGCCCCGCCGAGGGGTATGCGTCGGAGCATGCGGAGGAGCAGGGACGGATCGTGAGCGAGGCGCTCGCCCTGGTGGCGCGTCCGAGCACCGGTACGCGACGGACCGGCAGCGCCGCGCGGACCACGAGGTAACCACCGACCATGACGCGCCCCTCCGCGCGGACGCGCGTCGTCATCATCGGTGGCGGCTTCGGTGGGCTCAACGCCGCGCGCGCGCTCGCGCGGCCGGGCCTCGAGGTGCTGCTGATCGATCGTACCAACCACCATCTCTTCCAGCCGCTGCTCTATCAGGTGGCGACGACCTCACTCGCGCCGAGTGATGTGACGGCGCCGATCCGGTGGGTGCTCAGGAAGGAGAAGGAGGTCACGACGCTCTTGGGGACGGTCGAGCGGATCGATCGCACCGCGCGCGCCATCCGTGTGGTGGGCGAGAGCGATCCGATCCATTACGACTATCTGATCGTCGCCCCGGGGACGCGGCACTCGTACTTCGGGCGCTCCGAGTGGGAGAAGTGGGCGCCGGGGCTCAAGAGCGTCGAGGATGCGCGTCGGATCCGGAAGCGGTTCTTGCTCGCCTTCGAGCGCGCCGAGTGGGAGGACGATCCCAAGGCACGAGAGGCGCTGCTGACTTATGTGGTGGTCGGTGGTGGCCCGACGGGGGTGGAGCTCGCCGGGGTGTTGCCGGAGATGTGTAAGGTCGGCTTCCGCGCCGATTTCCGGCGGATCGATACGGCGACGGTGCGTGTGATCCTGTTGGAGGGGGGACCGCGCATCCTCCCGGCCTTCCCGGAATCGCTCTCGCGCCGCGCACAACGCGATCTCGAGCGACTCGGCGTCGAGGTGCGAACCAATGCGATCGTGACCGACATCGATGAGCACGGGGTCTCGATCGGGACCGAGCATATCGAGTCGGAGTCAGTCTTCTGGGCGGCGGGGAATCAGGCATCGCCGTTGATCGCGACGTTGGGGACGACGATGGATCGGATGGGGCGTGCGCAGGTGACCCCCGAGCTGCATCTGCCGGACGATCCCCGCGTCTTCGTGATCGGTGATGCGGCGGCGGCGACCTCGACTGATGGACGCGAAGTGCCGGCGGTGGCGCCGGCGGCGACGCAGATGGCGCGGCGCGCGGCAGAGAACATCATCGCGCAGATCGAGGGGCGCACGATGCGGCCCTTCCGCTATCTGAACAAGGGCGATCTCGCCGTGATCGGGCGCCACAAGGCGGTGGCGAGCTTCTTCGATGGGAAGCTCCGGATCTCGGGTCACCTCGCCTGGTTCACCTGGCTCCTCGTGCACGTGATGTTCCTGGTCGGTTTCAGGAACCGGCTGAGCGTGCTGATGCAGTGGGCGTACAACTATCTCTTCTTCGAGCGTGGGGTCCGGTTGATCACCGAGACCGAGGATGCGTCGATGTCACGGCATCCGGCGCGCTCGGGAGATACCGGGGAGTACGAGACGCCGCGCGCGGTGTGAGTGGATGCGGCCGGCGCGCGCCACAGCGATGTCGCCCGCTGAACGTCAGCGCGCTGGGAGGTGCTTTTCGATCCCAAGCCCCAACACGATGGTGATCCCCGCGAGCGCCGCTCCCGTATAGAACGGCACACCCTTCCCCAGATAATCGAACGCGAATCCCGCCCAGATCGGGCCGATCACGCGGGCCAGACCACCGAAGGTCTGCTGCACCCCCATGTACAACCCGCGCTCGTGGTTCGCGATCACCTGCGAGAGCATCCCCGTCACGCAGGGGAAGGTGAAGGCGGTGCCGAGCGGGATGAGCAGGATCGCGAGCGCGAGGGTGGCGTAGTTCGTCGTGAAGGGGAGCGCCCCCAACCCGATGGCGAGCAGGGTCTGCCCGATCCGGGAGAGTCGCGGCTCACGGAAGCGGTCCACCGCCGGACCGAGTACGAGCGCGCGCGCGACGACGGAGATCACCCCGATGTAGGTGAAGACCCAGCCGATCTGGCCCACGCCGATCTGGAAGCGCGCATTCAGGAAGAGCGCGAGGATCGCCGTCATCCCCTGAAAGGCCCCCATCCCCACGGCATACATCCAGATCAATCGTGACGCGGGTTCCATCGGGTGCGAGAGTACCCGTCGCACCGCCGTCCCCGAGCGCTGGACCTTCGGACGCTCGTGGGCCGCCGCCCCCGCGAACTCGTTCGACTCGGTGAGGTACCGAAAGGCGAACGCCATCGTGATGATCGTGAGACCGAAGGCGACGAGCCCGGGTCCACTATTCCCGAAGAGTTTGGCGGCGCCGGAGCCGAGCACCGGCCCGAGCGCGACACCCGCGTTGGTGGCGGCCGAGAGCCACCCGAGGGTCTTCGCCCGGTCCTTGGGCTCGGTCGCGTCGGCCACATACGCCTGGATCACGCCGGTCGTGCCGCCCCCCGCGCCCTGCACGATGCGCGAGAGGAAGAGGAGCTCCAACGAGTTCGCGAAGGCGAAGCCGATGTAGGCGATCCCGCTCGCTGCCATCCCGACCAGCAGCGCGGGACGCCGCCCGACTCGGTCCGAGACTCGGCCCCAGAAGGGGGCGCTCACCAGCTGGGCGATCGCGAAGGACGAGACCAGGAGGGAGATCACCGCCCCCTCGCCCCCCATCCCCAGTCGATCGAAGAAGGCCCAGAGGGGTCCCTGCCCGACGAACCGCTGCGCGTAGAACGGCATGAGTGGGAGCACCATGAGGAGCCCGACCATGTCGAGGAACGCGGTGACCATCAGGACGACGAGCTTGCCCAGAGACCCTCCGATCGGTCAAAACGGGGAATCCCCTAAGGTAATGCGGGGGGCTGGATTCCCCCGTCCCCTCTGGGGGGGTATCTCGCTTCGGGGGTATTGTTAACTGATGTTCGAGTCGATCGGGCGGGTCGTTCGTGAGGCACTGGAAGCCTTTGGTCAGGCGGGATCGCTCGCCGCGGAGGCAGGGCGCTCTGCGCGCGATCTCAAGACCTGGGGTCCCAATTTCTCCCAGCAGGCCCGTGCCCTCGGGGTGAACTCCCTCCCGATCGGGATCCTCATCGCCCTCTTCACCGGCGTCGTCCTCGCCCTCTTGGCGAGCTACAGCTTCACCGGGGCGGTCCCGCGCTATCTCGTCGGGACTTTGGTGCAGAAGACGGTCATGATGGAGCTCGCCCCCGTCCTCACCGGGCTCGCCCTCGCGGGGCGCGTCGGAGCGAACATCGCCGCTGAACTCGGGACGATGACGGTGACCGAGCAGGTCGATGCCCTCGAGACGCTCGGCTATGATCCCGTAGCCTATCTGGTGGTCCCGCGCATCCTTGCCGGGGTCCTGATGTTCCCTGTGGTCGTCGGCGCGGCGATGTTCGTGGGGCTCGGCGCTGGGTGGGCCGCCTCCTTGGGGCTCCTCGACATGACGACGAGCGAGTTCCTGAAGGGGGCGCGACTCTTCTTCGATGGGTTCGACGTGCGATATGGGCTCGTCAAATCGGCGAGCTTCGGCTTCGCGGTCACGCTCCTGGGCTGCACGAATGGGTTGCGCGCGAAGGGTGGGGCGCAGGGTGTCGGCAGTTCGGCGACGCAGGCGGTGGTGCAGTCCGCGGTGATGATCCTCGTACTCGACGCCTTTTGGGCGGTGGTCTGGCTCCTCGGGAGGGCAGCATGAAGCGACGTTCGAATGACTGGATCGTCGGCACGACGATCATCGTGGTGATGGTGGGAATCGTCTTCTCCACCCTCTTCCTCCAACAGGCGGAGTTCGGGAAGAAACCCGAGCTCGTGACCGCACACTTCCGCGATGTGGGCGGGGTGCAGGTCGGGAACGCCGTCGTGATCCGCGGCGTCGTCTCCGGCCGGGTGAAACAGATCGCCCTCGCGCCGAACAACTGGGTCCTGATCTCGATGGAGATCAATGAGGGGACGCTGATGCCCGCCGATCCGGTGGTCCTCGTCCAGGCGGCGACCCTCTTCGGCGAATGGCAAGCGATCATCACCTCGCGCACAGCGGTCCCGGTGAATCGCGAGGTCGATGCGCAGCTCGCCGAGGTCGATGGCGCACCCGAGGGGTCGCTGCGCGGTGCCGTGCTCCCCGACATCGCGCAGTTGACGACAGTGGCCGGCGGGATCGCCGGAAATGTGGCGTCGGTCTCCGAGCGCGTCCGCACGGCATTCAACGACACCGCGGCGCGTGAGCTCCGTCGCTCGATCCGGGACTTCAGCGTCCTCTCGCGCGATCTCGCGACGGCGGTGAAGGTGCAGTCACGCAACCTCGATTCCCTCGCGGCCACCGCGCGGCTGAGCTTCGCCGATGTCGCGACCTCGGCGAATGCGCTGCAGCGCACGATGGGACGCGTCGACAGTGCGACCTCGCAGGGGGAGGTGCAGGAGATCCTCCGGCAGAGTCGACAGGCGTCGCAGAATCTCCGCAATGCGACGGAGCGGTTCGAGTCGCTCTCGCGTTCACTGGTCTCCACCGAGGCGAACCTCAAGAGCGTGGTGGGGAAGGCCGATTCGATCTTCGGGCGCATCGAGCGTGGCCAAGGCTCGCTCGGCCTCCTCGTGAACGATCCCTCGCTCTATCAGAACTCCGATTCATTGCTGATCGATCTCCGGAAGCTCGTGGTCGACTTCCGTTCTGACCCCAAGAAGTACATCAACGTCCGGATCTTCTGACCGTCCACCACCGGAGTCGCGCGCGATGACCACCCGTCGAACCTTCCTCGCCTCTGTCACCACCGCCGGCGCGGGACTCGCGATCGGGGCCCCACGCGCCGCGGCCGACCCCGGGGTCGGCGCGGGCCAGCCGACCGCCGACCTCCCACCCGCCATCCGTGCTCTCCGCCCGATGACGGCAGGGGTCGTCCCGATCAGCGTCGCCGAGCGCCGGGGACGGATCGAACGCGCCACGCGCCTGATGCGCGAGCGTGGGATCGATGCCCTGATGCTCACCGGGGGGACCTCGATGGTCTACTTCACGGGGATCGAATGGGGGATCAGCGAGCGACTCCTCGCGGCCTTCCTCCCGGTGCGCGGCCGGCCCTTCCTCGTGACCCCGAAGTTCGAGGAGGAGCGCGCGATGGAGCAGGTGGCGCTCGGTCCCATGCAGGGAGGCGCTGACGTCTATGCGTGGGAGGAGCACGAGGATCCCTACGCCCTCGTCGCGCAGGCCCTCCGATCGCGTGGGCTCGCCACGGCGACGATCGCGTGCGAGGAGACGGTGCGCTTCCAGTTCAGCCATGGGATCTCGCGGCTCGCCGCCGTCACCGTGGTCGATGGGACACCGGTCACCGCGGGGTGTCGGATGGTGAAGGACGCGCACGAGATCGCGTTGATGCGCCATGCGAGCGCCGTCACCCTCACCGCCTATGAGGCGGCGTGGAAATCACTGCGCGAGGGGATGACGCAGGACGCCTTCGCTCGGCTCGTCTCCGCGGCGCATGCGCGCCTCGGCTACACCGGTGGGGCGGGGGTGCAGGTCGGGAAGTACTCCGCGCTCCCGCATGGATCGGCGACCCCGCAGGTGATTCGTGAGGGGAGCATCCTCCTCGTCGATGGCGGCTGCAAGGTGGAAGGGTACAGCTCCGACATCTCCCGCACCTTCGTGCTCGGCACACCGACGCAGAAGATGAAGGATCTCTTCGAGCTCGAGCATCGGGCGCAGACCGCCGCGCTGCGCGCGGCGCGCCCTGGGCTTCCCTGCGAGGCGGTCGATGCCGCGGCGCGGAAGGTCATCGTCGAGGCCGGCTACGGTCCCGACTATCGCTTCTTCTCCCACCGCGTCGGCCACGGGATGGGGATGGACGGGCATGAGTGGCCCTATCTCGTGCGAGGGAACACCCTCCCGCTCGCGCCAGGGATGGTCTTCAGCGACGAGCCCGGGATCTATCTGCCGGGGGAGTTCGGCATCCGGCTCGAGGACGACATGGTCATCACCGAATCCGGCGCTGAACTCTTCACCCCGCAGTCCGAGAGTCTCGAACGGCCCTTCTGAACGCGGCGCGAGGCTCACGAGGAGCATCGCGCCGCCCCACTCACGGCACGACGGCGCCCTGCGGGATCGCGATCGGGCCGAGGGTGAGCCGCTGGGCCGTCGCGTTCAACGCGGGGAGGTCCTTCGTCACCACCTCCTGCCAGGTGAGACGGAGGCGCTCCCACCGCGCACTGAGCTCCACGAGCCGCGCCGCTGCCCCGGCCGTGGGACGACCTTCCGCCCCACCGGAGATGTAGCCGTTGGGGCCCGTGACGTTGCCGTAGAGCTCGGCCCACTGATTGTCGAGCTGCCCCGCGAAGCGGATCGGATCCTGACCGCTCCGACTCTTGGTCTGCGTGAAGCGCGACTCGAGTCCCTGGAGCTTCGTGGCGAGTGCCTCGATGCCGGGACGCAGGTCGCCCTCGGCATTGATGCGACGGGCCGCGACCTGCAGCCCGTCCATCTGCGCTCGGACCTCGCGGAGTTCGATGAGGGTTCGATGGAGCGCGTCGAGGGAGTCGCGCACCGCACTCGCGATGCGGAACTGGTCGGCGTAGTCGGTGGCGGTGATCTGCGGGAGTCGCGGGTCGGGAAGCACGGTGAGGGTGCGACGCATCGTCACCCCGTTCGCGGTGAGGATCGCCTCATAGGTGCCCGGCGGAGCCTTCACCCCGCCCATGTAACCCCACGTCACCTGACCCTCGACGGTCCGGGGACCAGGATAGGTGAGATCCCAGGTGATGCGATGGAGTCCGCGCGTGACGGGGAGCCGCATGGTGCGCCCCTGCTTCGACGCCACGCTGTCCGAGGTGAGGAGTCGGACGGTGCGACGCAGGGCGTCGCGGATCTCGAGTGTGACGGGTCCCGTCGCCCCCTGCCCGAGCCAGTAGTGCAACACCGCGCCGTTGGCCGGTTGGTCGGGGAGCCCCGGCTGCGGGTCGAAGGGATCGACCCCCTTCTGCGCGCGGACCGCGGAGGCGGGGGTGAACAGATGGGCCGCACTCGCCGTCACCGCGCCGGGGAGCTCGCGCAGTGGGCTCAGATCGTCGATGATCCAGAGTGATCGCCCTTGGGTCGAGAGCACGAGATCGTCGTCGCGCGCTTCGAGGTCAGCGATCGGGGTGATCGGGAGGCGCTGCGGGAAGCGCTGCCACCCGCGCCCCCCATCGAACGAGACATAGAGTCCGTACTCCGTGCCGGCGTAGAGCACCGTCGGCACCTTGGGATCCTCGGCGAACGACCGCACCGGGTGATCGGCGGGGATCCCTGTGTTGTCGGTGAGTCGCACCCAGCTGCGACCACCGTCGTCCGACCGCCAGAGGTACGGACGGAAGTCATCGAGGCGATACGCCTGCGCCGCGACATAGACGCGGTTCGGCGCGTGCGACGAGACGACGATCTCCTCGACGGTACCGAAGCGCGGCATCCCCGGTGGGGTCACTTCGGTCCAGGTCGTGCCGCCATCGCGGGTGACGTGCACGCGCCCGTCATCGGTGCCGGCCCAGAGGGTGCGGGGGTCACGCCGATCCTCGGCGAGGGCAAAGATGGTGTTGAAGATCTCGACGCCGGTGATGTCGTTGTTGATCGGGCCCCCGCTCGCCTCGAGATGGGCTGGGGTGTTCGTGGTGAGATCAGGAGAGATCGCGTCCCAGGTCAGGCCGCCGTCGCGTGAGCGGAGCACCACCTGGGCGCCGTGATAGACGACGGTGGGGTCGTGCCGCGAGACCAGGATGGGGGCGACCCACTGGAACCGATAGCGCAGGTCCTTCGCGGCTTGGCCCAGCTGGAGTTCGGGATAGGCGATGACGTTGCGACGTTCGTCGGTGACGGTATCCCAGCGGTTGATCGCCCCCCCGTAGCAGCCGCCATAGATCACGCGCGGGTTGGCGGGGTCGAGGGCCACGGGCCCGGTCTCGCATCCGGAGGCGTAGCGATAGTCGGCGAAGGGATGCAGCGCGTTCGGCGACGACCAGGCGGGGACGCTGATCGTCGTGTTGTCTTGCTGCGCCGTGTAGATGCGATACGGGAAGGCGCGGTCGGTGATGACGTCGTAGAACTCCGCCGTCGGCTGGTTCCAATAGGTCGACCAGCTCGCCCCGCGCGTGAGGGAGACCTGCGCGCCCCCATCGTTCGCGACCGCCATGAGCCGCTTGTCGGTGGGGTTGATCCAGAGATCGTGCACATCCCCGTGCGGGACCGCGATCTCGGTGAAGGAGACCCCGCCGTCGATCGAGCGCCAGAGCGAGGTGTTGAGCACATAGACCACGTGCTCCTCCTGCGGATCGGCGCGCACATGGGTGTAGTACCAGGCGCGCTGCCGGAGCTTGTTCTCCGCATTGGCGCGGGTCCAGGTGGTGCCGCCGTCGTCGCTCCGATAGAGCCCACCGGCGGGCTCCGCCTCGATGATCGCCCAGACGCGATCGGGGTTCGCCGCCGAGACGGTGAGTCCGATCTTGCCCACGACGCCTGTCGGCAGCCCGCCGCCGAGCTTGGTCCACGACTCCCCGCCATCGGTGGAGCGCCAGATCCCACCCTCACTCGATCCGGAGATGAGGGTCCACGGCTTCCGCTCCGCGCGCCACATCGCGGCGTAGACAATGCGCGGATTGCGCGGATTGATCACGAGGTCGACAGCGCCGGTGCTGTCGTTGAGGTAGAGGACCTTGCGCCAGGTGGTACCGCCATCGGTCGTGCGATAGACCCCGCGGTCGGGGTTCTTCCCGAAGGGACGCCCGAGCACCGCGGCGAAGGCGCGATCCGGGTCGGCAGGGTGCGCACGGATCCGTCCGATCTGTCCCGCCGTCGGAAGCCCGAGCCGCGTCCAGCTACGGCCCCCATCGGTGGAGCGCCAGGCGCCGCGACCCATCGAGGTGTTCCCACGGATGTCGACCGAGCCCTCGCCGACATAGATGACGTTAGGATCACTGGGCGCGACCTCGACCGCACCGATCGATCCGCCAAAGGTCCCATCGGAGATGTTTTGCCAGGTCTGGCCCGCGTCATCCGTCCGCCAGACGCCGCCCCCGGTGGTCCCCATCACGAAGCTGTGCGGCGCGGAGGGGATCCCGGTCACCGCCGTCGACCGTCCGCCGCGGAAGGGCCCGACCATCCGCGTCGCCATCCCGGCAAGCGCGGTGGAATCGATGGTCTCGCGCCCCGCGACCGGACCGGGGCGCTGCGCCTCGAGTGCGAGGCTGACGGCAAGCAGGGGGGCAAGGAGCCAGGAGGCGAAGGAGAGGCGCATCGTGAGTGGGCGTGGGAGGGAAGGCGAGGGAGTCAGCGGTCGGTGCGTCAGGGACGGCGCGGGGCGACGGCCGGGTTCGTCCCACCCCCGGTTCCTCCACCCTCCCCACCGCCACCGAAGCGCACCTGATCGATCAGGAGGACCGCGCCGATCAGGCCGAGCCCAGTCGCGATCGCGGTGCGGCGGCGGTCGAGGGTGCGCCCGCGCAGGGCAGTGAGCTGCGCGCGATCGAGGGCCACCGTCGTACCCTGGAGGAAGAGTACCCGGCCGTCCTTGAGCCGGACCTCCCGCATGGAGAGGGTCAGGGAATCTCCCGTCGCGGCGAGGATGAGGCCGTCGAGTCGAGCGGCATTCGGCCCCACGATGGCGGTCAGGCGCTGTGTCCCCTCCGGTGACAACTCGGCCTCGACCGTCACGCCGGCGGGTGGGACCCCCGTGATCGGTCGGGAGACATGACACCCGGTGACGAGCGGGAGGGCGAGGAAGGAGGCGAGGAGGGGAAGGCGCATCGAAGGCAGGGGGAGGGCAGGGCGAATGCACCGCGGGCCGTGACCCGGAAGGTCACGGCCCGCGGGACCGACCGCAAGCGGTCGGATCAGCTGCAGAGACGCTGTGTCGTCGGCTGCGGGGCCTTCACGTTCGTGAGCCGCTCGAGGTAAGGGATCGGGAGGAAGCACTTCGCGCGCACCCCGTTCCCGGTCAGCCACCGCCCATCGGCGACACCAAAGCGATACATGTCGGCGAGGCGACGGCCATGGAAGTAGAGCTGCACCTTCCGCTCGTACTCCAGCATCGTAACCCCATTCGTCACGGCCGCGTAGCCGGGGAGAGCATCCACTGCCCGCGACTTGTTGATCTCGGCCAGGAAGTTGGCGGTGTTCCCCGCCGCCAACTCCGCCTCCGCGATGATGAGCATCATCTCGCGAGCCGAGACCTGCGTCATCGGCGAGAGGTTACCAACTGCTGCCCGGCAACAAGCATCGATCGCCGCCGCCACCGTGGTGCTCGCCACGCCGGTCACCGGATCGAGCATCTTGATCCCCGCGATCCCCGCGATCGGGACGATCGGTTGGGCCGGATTGACGTTCACGAAGGTGTTCCCGGCACGGAGCTCACCGCGGTTGTTCATCTCGAACCCGACGTTGATCCCGGCCAGGTTGTTAACCGTCGGCGTGAGCCGGAAGCGCCAGGTCGAGGGGGTTCCCTGAACGGCGAGGGCGGCCTTCGCGTCCGCCGTCGCGCCAGCATCGGCGACGAGGGGGGATCCGCTGGTCGCCTTCGCCTTCGCGCGGACGGCCTTCGCGTGCTTGGCACGAGCGCGGAGCCCGAGCACCTGCCGTTGAAGCTCGGCGTCCGCGGTCGAGACCGCGATCGGGAGGGCGCGGTCGAGCATCGCCACCGCCGAATCGTAGGTCACCCCCATGTTGGCGGGGCCCACTGCGGCGGCCGCTTCGGTCCGGTCGGAGCCGAGAACGAAATCCTCGAACATGTCGCCGATCGTGATGTAGATGACCGCCCCGTAGATGTGCGCCCGGACCCGATCCTTCGGATTCCGGAGGGTCCCCGCGGTCGCGAACTCCCCGACGCGCTTCACCGTGAAGTCGGCGAGCCACCGCGCCTCGGCCACGAAGGGGAAGGCGCCATCGGTGTACTCGTTGATCGGGTCGGAGATGTCCCCGTCATCGAGGTTCTTCCAGAACTCGCGCGAACCGACCCAGGTCAACTCGTCGGTGGCGGTGTGATACGGTCCGTAGATGCCCGTCAACGCCCGGGTCACCGACGCGCCAAGCCCGTTCACCAAAGAGGTCGCGCCCGCCGCGTTACCGAGGGCTTCCTCGATGACAGCGTTGGGGTTGTCGACGTCGGTATCGAACGGGTTCGCGCAGGCGCCCACGAGGAGCGCGCCGGAGAGCGCGGCGCCGACGAGGCGGCTCAGCGAACCGAGTCGACGCATGCTGGCAAGATGTCGCATGGTGTGGTCCTCGGCGGTCAGAAGCCGTAATTGAAGGAGAGGGAGAACCGGCGCGGGATCGGGAGCCCGAACGCGTCGGTCGAATCGAGGAAGTTCTGGTCGAGCGCCCCGCCGGCCCCTCGGCCGATGGCGTTCGCTTCAGGGTCAGACCCGGGGTACTTGGTCCAGATCAGGAGGTTCCGGCCGGAGGCCGTCACCGAGAAGTTTTTCGCGCCGATGGTCGACGCAAACCGCTCCGAGGCGATCCAGGTGACCGCGAGCTCACGCCACCGGGTAAAATCGCCCGGCTGCTGCTCGTTGAGCCCGTTTTCGATCAGTCGGCGATGCTCGAGAATGTACTTCGTCGCCGCATCGAGGCGCTGCTGCGGGGTGCTCGCCGGGTTGTTGAGCGTCGCCTCGATCTGCGAGTACGCCCGGGTGTTTGACCCGATCGAGGGATGCTGCGACTCCCGGAAGGCTCCAGTGAGATTTTGGATTAGAAAGCCCCGCTTGTACTCGAAGAGGCTCGAGACCTTCCAATTCCGACCGACGGCAACGTTGAAGCCGAACGACCCCGTCCAGTCGGGGATGCCATCGCCGACAAACTGCTCGGCGAGGTTCCCGTTGCCGTCATAGTCGGCAAGGAGGGGCTTGAGGGCGCTCTGCACCGCGGAGCTCTTGAGGTCCCGCGGGGTGGCAAAGTAGGCGAGGAGCTGGTCGGTGGTGGCCGCCGAGCCCTGCCCGTTGAAGTTGATCGGGACCTGGCTCGCCGGGTTGTAGCAGGTGATCGGCTTCCCCGCCGAATTGGTGGCGGGGCCACCGGCAGGGCAGGCCTGCGCGAGCCGCGGGGCGAAGAGCGAGCCCAACGGGAACCCTTCCTTCAGGAAGCCGCGGTAGCGGATGTAGCCGATCTTGAGCGGCGGCGCGCCGCCGAGGTCGGTCAGGGTCTGCTTCAGGTAGGCGGCGTTGAAGAAGAGATCCGCCGAGACCTTCTGCCCCTGCAAGGCGAACCACTTCACCCCCATCTCGAGGCCGTTCGCCGACATTGTCCCGATGTTGTTCAGCTGCGTCGCACGGAAGCCGCCTGAGAGCGGGAACTGCTGCGCCACGAGAAGATCGTTCACCTCACGCTGCCACGAGGTGAATTCCAAAGAAAGGCGATTGTTAAGGAGCCCAGCCTCGAAGCCCACTTCCGTCTCCGTCGAGATCTCGGGCCGGAGGTCCGGGTTACCGAGGTTCGCGGGGGAGAGCCCCGCGCCGAGCTCGGAGGCGAGCGGGGTGAAGGTCGTGAACTTGTCAAACGCGCCCGGCTGACGGCCCGACTGGCCCCAGGCGGCGCGCAGGCGCAGCGTGGAGAGGAAGCCCGGGAGCTTGGACTGAATCATCGGGTGGTCCGAGACGACGTAGGAGACCGAGGTCTTCGGGTAGAAGACGCCGCCGGCGCTCGCGCCGAAGGCCGACGAGAAGTCGTAGCGGCCGCCGACGGTGAGGGTCAAATAATCTCGGTACGAGAGCTGCTCCTGCGCGAAGTAGCCACCGTTGATTGAGGTGAGAAAATTTTCGCCCACCGAAATGTTTGCGCCACCGGCCCCGACCACTGCGATCCCGGGGCCCGGGAAATCAGTCGAGCTCCCTGAGGCAGCAGCGGTCCGGTTATTAAAGACCTGAAGTCCCGATACGAACGAGGAGGTAAGGCTCTCCCCAAAAGCGCGGTTCCATGCCGCCTTCGCATCGACGGTGATCACCCCCTGCCGCTCGTTGCGCACGAATCGGGTGCCAAACGGGGTCTGCACCGTGAAGAGGTCGATGTTGTAGCCGAAGGGGGAGAAGCCGACGTCCTGCTGGGAGGTGAAGTCGTAGCCACCGGTCAGCAAGAGGGTGACCTGCTCGGAGGCGGTGTACTGGAGGTCAAGCGCGCCCGAGTACCGGCCGACCTGCTGGTCGTTCAGCTGCTGCATCGACTCCCGGACCGTCATGAAGGCCTGGTTGCCGAAGGGATTGCCGGCCCCAGTGCACTCGAACCGTCCGGCAGGCGCCGAGTTGTTGCAGTTCGCGAACTCGGGGCGCGCCATGAACGTCAGCGAGTTGGAGCCGTAGATGTTGTTGTTCGCCTCCGGGCTACGAAGAAAGGAGTTCGTGTACGAGGTGCGCAGCCCGACGCGGAGCTTGGAGGTCGGGATGAGCTGTAGGTTGACCGTCGCCTGCTGCCGGCGCGCCACGTCATCTGAGGGGCCGAGCTTCGCATTACCGAAGGGGCCGTCCTCGGTCTGGTTACGGACGCTGGCGAAGTAGGTGACCGTCGGCGAGCCGCCCTGGACCTGCGCGGTGATGGTGGTGGCGCTCCCTGCCTCAGTGAGGAAGTCGCGGAAGAGCGGCTCCTCGTAGACCGTGAAAGGTTCCGGCTTGTAGCCGAGGATCGGGGCTACGCGGTCGGCAACGGTCTGATCCTTCACATAGAAGGCATTCGGAGCGACGACGTCGGGGAAGCTCATCGCATCCTGTTGGAGCGAGATATTCCACTTCGGGGCACCGACGGAGCCGCGCTTGGTGAAGATCTGGATCACGCCGTTCGAGGCCTCGGTTCCATAAAGCGTCGCGGCTGCGGCGCCCTTGAGGATCTCGACGCGCTCAATCGAGGCGGGGTCGAAGTCGTCGAGACGAGATGAGCCGATGTTGCCGTTGGCGGGCTGGCCCCCGCCGGCGTTGATGCGGATCCCGTCGACGAAGATGATCGGCTCGTTCGTCTGTGAGAGCGAGGCGTTGCCGCGAATGCGGATCTTGGTGCCCTCGCCGGTGAGCCCACCCGAGGGGAGGCCGACGAGACCGGGCTCGCGGCCCTGGAGGACGTTCGAGACGTCGGTCATCGGCATGTTTTCGGGGGGCTTCACGATCGCGACCGTGTTCCCGAGCTTCTTCACCTCGGTTGCCTGGCCCGACCCCGTCACGACCACCTGGTCGAGTTGGAGGGACGACTGCGCGAGGGTGAACTCGACGCGCGCCACCTCGCCGGACAGCGTCAGGGACTTGGTCTGCTGGGCGTACCCGATGGTGCGGGCCCTCAGCTGGACCGTGCCGGTGCCGTTGGGGATGACGAGGCGATACTGCCCTTGGGCATTCGTCACCGCGCCGGTCTGAGAGCCGACGACGATCACCTGCGCTCCTTCGAGCGGACGATTGCTCGCGGCGTCACGGACGGTCCCTTCGACCGTCGCGCTCCGGCCCTGAGCGAACGCCCACGACGGTAGGAGCACCCCCACCACGAGCATCGCTTGGCAGAACCAGCGGCCTGGGCTGCCACTGCGGAAATGGAACACGGTCTCCTCCTCCTCCAAGGGGTTCGGATTCGGTACGGTGAACTGTCACCACACCAAGCACCGGTTCTCGTTGGGATGACCGGTGAAGCCCCCCTCCGACCCCTTCCTCAGAAAGGAAGGGGGTCGGGAGAGAGGACTACGCGACGTTACGGCGCGTCAGGAAAACGCGCAAGAGCGCTTTGGGGAGAAGGGGGAAATCCCCCCTCAGATGTGCGAGCGATAACGGTACCGCGGCGCTCGAGTCGGTGCGCCGGTGGCGGGGAGCACCGGCGCTAGGCGAGCATCCCCGCGATAGACGCCGAGGTGAAGGCGGCTAGGTTCCCCGCGACCATCGCGCGCAGCCCGAGGGAGGCGATGTCGCGCTTTCGATCTGGCGCCAACCCACCGATTCCCCCGATCTGGATCGCGATCGAAGAGAAGTTCGCGAAACCGAGGAGCGCATAGGTGAGGATCACCGCGCTCCGCGGATCGAGCACCTGACCGGCGCCGAGATCCCCTGCGAACTGCGCATACGCGACGAACTCATTGAGGGTCGCCTTGATCCCGATGAGGCTCCCCACATACGCGGTGTCGGCCCACGGGACCCCCATCACCCAGGCGAGGGGACGCAGCATCGTGCCGAGGATCGACTGCACGCTCAGCCCGTCGATCCCGACCAGGCCACCGAGCCCGCCGAGGAGCGCATTCACCAACGCGACCAGGGCCACGAAGGCCATGATCATCGCGGCCACATTGATGGCGAGTTGGACCCCCTGCGCGGCGCCGTTCGCCGCCGCTTCGATCACGCCGCCATCGGGGCTATGTCCACCGAGGCGCCACCGCGTTCGGCCGGGTCCCGGAGTCGCGGTCGCCATCGCACTTGCGGCCTTGGCCATCCCGGCACGTGTCTCTGGGATCTCAGTCTCTGGCAGGATGATCTTGGACAGGATCAATCCAGCGGGGGCATTCATCACGCTCGCGGCGAGGAGGTGCGCGGCGATCCCCGGGAACGACCCTGAGAGCATC
>VHBP01000013.1 GCA_016871915.1 Gemmatimonadota bacterium | reverse complement strand
TGAGCTCGCGCCCACGCGTCGGCGAATCCCCCTTAGCCATGTACTGCTTGAGGATCTCGAGCGGGGTGGCGCCCTTCACGAGCATCGCCCCCATGTTGCGGATCAGCGGCGACATCACATCGCGCGACTCGAGCGCGAAGCAGGAGCCGACGGCGTCAGCCTCTTGCCCGAGCGAGCGAAAGAGCCCACCGACCACCTTGGTCTGCCGATAGAGCGCGACGAGTCGCTCCTCGAGGGTGCGCGTCATGCGCATCCAATAGTAGAGCTCGAGCTTCTTTTCGAGCGGGAGCGCCTCCCCGAGGTGTCCGCCGGCGGTCTCCGGACCCCGGCGCCGACGCGCGGCCATCAGTAGGAGGGCGCGAAGGTGTGCGCGGTGTCGACTTGGGTGTGCACGCGGACGAAGAAGGTCTTCACCCCACGATCCAGACGACTCTCCCCCATCTGGTCGGTGTGCACCTCGATGAAGGTGTAGTGCCCCCCCTCCATCTTGACCGAGAGCTCGAGGCCCGAGGGGACCTCCGGGGTCCCGACGGTACCCTTGAAGGTCCGGGTGCGCGCCCCTTCGGCGACCTTCTGCATCCCGATCGTCGGGAAGAAGGCGTCAGCGGTGGCAAGGACCTGGTCGGGGTGGAGCGAGGTGCGGTGGAAGTGCTTCATGGTCAGGGGTCAGGTGACAGGGGTCAGGTGCCAGGGGCGCCCGCGGTGTCGATGATCTCGTTCAACACCGTCTGACGCCAATCGAGGGTGCGCTGGAGGGCCTGCGTGGAATCACGACGGAACTGGAGCCCGATGGCCCACTCTCCCGCGGTGAGGAACTTGATGCGGGCGCGATAGGTGCCGGGCTCCGGGCCATACTGGAACCCGTCCCAGACGGAGACGCGATCGCTGTTGGTCGCGAAGAGGCGCCCCTCGCCATTGGCGATCGGCTCCTTGGTCTCACGATCCTGCACCACGATGGTGTAGGTGATCACATCGAGCGCGCGCGGAGGGATCGGATCGCCCGTGACCCGAAAGGTGAAGTCGTCGGTTCCGAGTCGCATGACATGCTCGCGCGGCTTCCCGCTGCAGGCGGCGAGCGCCAGCAGGAGGACGAGGAGTGGGACGTGCCGAGCGCGAGGGGACCGCATACGACCTCCTGCACCGAATCGGGGGATGCTCCGTCACACCGCACCGGCGGCGCCACAGACCTCAGGAAAGATAGAGCGCGCGCGCCACATGGCGAAGCCGCTGGCCCACCGTCACGACCGCGGCGAGGGCGAGGATGGCTACCACGAGATCGAAGACCGCCCACTCCCACCGGAGGCCGAAGAAGGCTTGAGGGGCCGCCAAGAGGGTGATCCGCTCAGGGCGCTCGAACCACCCGACCCCTGCAAGATCGACACCAAGGAGGTCAGCTTTGGCGCGGGTATATGACGTCAGTTGGATCGCGACCAGAGCGACCAGCGCGGCCAAGAGCATCAGGGGACCGCGCCCCGCCGGATGCGGATGGGTCGCGTAGAACGAGACGATCCCGCCGATCAACGCCCCGTCGGCGACCCGATCCATCGTCGAATCGAGGAAGCCGCCAAACGGGGTCGTCCGCCCCGCGCGCCGCGCGACCGCGCCGTCGATCACGTCAAAGAAGGCGAGGAGACCGAGCGTCCATCCCGCGAGCTGCATCCACCCCGCTGCGAACATCCCACCGACCAGGATCGCGACCGCCGTGCCGACCAGCGTCAGCACATTCGGGGAGATCCCGAGACGCACACAGGCATCGACCAGCGGATCGATCAGCCGCAGATACCCGCGGACGATCCAGTGCCACGGCGCGAGCGCCGCCGAGCGACCTTCCATCTGCGCGCTCAGTACAGCAGGTACGGCCGCACCTTCCGCTGGAAGGCGGCGACCGCCGGCTGCATTGCATCGATCACCTCATCGGGATCGGTGCCCGCGAAGAGCGCCTGCCGCGCCGCGGAGGAACCGAACCGCTGATCGATCGTGCGCTCCGTGGCGCGGAGGGAATCGCCATGGACCTTCTTGAGCGACCAGAGCACCGCGGCCCCCACGCGCCCCATCGGGGCCCGGTCGCGATCGGTCACCACGATCTTCACCCCGGGGATCTCCCGGTCGTTGAACTTGCGATCGGGGGACTCGCGCGGGGTGAAGCGCTCCGCCTCGAAGCGCACCCCGACGAAGCCCAACTCATTGAGCATCGTGGCGAGGCGCGGCGCATCCATCCACGGTGCGCCGAACCGCTGGAAGGGCGCCTTGGTCCCCCGCCCCACGGAGACGTTGGTCCCCTCCAAGGGGACGAGCGCCGGATAGACGAGCGCGCTCGCCACCGTCGCCATCGCCGGCGACGGGACCACCCAGGGCAGCCCCGTCTCGTCCCACCACATCGTACGGCGCCAGCCCTGCATCGGCACCACCGTCAGTTGCACCGGGATCCGCAGCTCGGCGGCGAACCAGCGTGCCAACTCCCCGTTTGTCATTCCGTGCCTCAACGGCGCGGGGTATAATGCGAAGGCGAGGCCCCGACGGGTCGGGGTGGGATCCTCTGGGTTCGAGAGGGCCGAGTCGAGGAGCGGGGCCTCCATGCGCCCGGTGATCGGGTTCGGTCGATCGAGTACCACGAAGGGGATCCCGGCGCGCGCCGCGGCGCGCATCCCGTAGACCATCACTCCCACATAGGTCCAGGTGCGCGTCCCGATGTCCTGCAGATCGAAGACCAGCGCATCGAGGTCCCGCAGCAGGCTGTCGGGCGGCGGCACCGTACCGTTCGTATACAACGAATGCACCATCAATCCCGACCGCTCATCGAGTTGGTCGGGGAGATTCTCGCGATCCACATCGCCACGGATCCCGTGCTCGGGTGAGAAGAGCCGGACCAACGTGACGTTTGCTCGCTTCACGCGCGGGTCCTTCTGCAAGACGTCGATGAGATGCGTCCCCGAGGCATCGACGGTCGTATGGTTGGTGATGAGCGCGATGCGCCGTGCCGCGATCACCTGCAGCGAATCCTCGAGGAGCACCGTCATCCCGGGGCGGACCGCCGGCGCCTTCGTCGGCGCGCCCTGTGCTGGCGTGCGCGACGCACAGGCCGCGACCGTCGCCACACTGAGCACGAGCCCCGCCACCTTCACGCCCCACCGTCCGAGATGATGCACCCGACCTCCCTCCGTTGGGCCGGCCTTGCCGGCGTCCTCGTCGCGCTCAGCTGTGCGCCCGCGGTCTCGAGCCCCGTGCGCGCGCCATCGCCGCGCACGATCCCCGCCGACCTCCGCGCTCTCCCGCCCTCGCTCTCGGCGCCACTGCCGAACGAGGCGCGACGCTGGATCGAGTCCACGGTCACGGCGATGCCGCTGCGCGAGAAGATAGCCCAGATGATCATGATCTGGGTGCTCGGCGATTACACCAGCACCACCGACCAGACCTTCGCCGATGCCGCCGAGCGGGTGCGCGTCGACAAGGTGGGTGGCGTGGTGATGTCGCTCGGCTCGCCGATCGAGGTCGCCGCCAAGGTGAATGCGTTGCAGCGTCGGGCGGAGGTGCCGTTGTTGGTGGCGTCCGATGTAGAACCCGGGCTCGGGCGTCTCGAGGGCGGCGTCTTCGCGCCGGGCCTGTTACGTGGGGGCGACGCCACCGTGCTTCCCAACAACATGGCGATCGGCGCCACGGGGAACATCGCCTGGGCGCGTGAAGCGGGCCGAATCGTCGGTGAGGAGTCGCGGGCGATCGGCATCCACCTTGCCTTCGCCCCCACCGTGGACGTGAACAACAATCCGGCGAACCCCGTGATCAACGTCCGCTCCTTCGGCGAGGACCCCGAGCGCGTCTCGGCGATGAGCGCCGCCTTCGTGGAGGGGGTGCAGTCGGCGGCGGTGATGGCGACGGTGAAGCACTTCCCGGGCCATGGCGACACCGACACCGACTCGCACCTCGCCCTCCCCGTCGTCGGCGCGACGCGGGCGCGGATGGACAGCGTCGAGCTACGTCCCTTTCGCGCCACGATCGCTGCAAACGTGGCGGGGGTGATGAGCGCGCACATCGCGCTCCCCGCCGTCTCGAAGGATTCGACGCCGGCCACCCTCGTCCCCGCGATCTTCCAATCCCTCCTGCGCGACACCCTCGCCTTCCGCGGGCTCGCGGTCACCGACGCGATGGACATGCGCGGGATCGGGGCGGGCTACGGCCTCGAGGAGAGCGTCGTGAAGGCGGTGCAGGCCGGCGCTGACATCCTCCTCATGCCGGCGGACGTGAACGCCACCGTCAATGCCATCGCGGCGGCGATCGAACGTGGCGAGATCACGACGGCGCGCATCGATGCCTCGGTGCGGCGCATCCTCGAGTACAAGCTCCGCACCGGCGCGATCCAGCGCCCGATCGTCGACCTCGATTCGCTGCGTGAGGTCGTCGGGTCGGCCGAGAACCGTCGCACCGCGCAACGCATCGCCGACGAGGCGATCACCCTCCTTCGGAACGACGCCACCCTCCTCCCCCTCGCGCGTACGGGCCGGACCGTGATCCTCACCTTCGGTGGGGAGAACGACATCGCCGGCGGCCGCACCTTCGCCGCGGACCTGCGCGCGGCCCTCCCCGAGAGCCGCATCGTGCGGATCAATCCCACCACCTCTCGGGCCCGACTCGATTCACTCGTGCGCCCCGGGGAGCGCGTGGTACTCGCGACCTTCATCCGCACCATCGAGGGCGAAGGGCGCTTCGCGGTGGGCCAGCAGACGGCGCGCTGGATCGATTCCCTCGCGAAGGTCCAGCCGACGGTCGTCGTCGCCTTCTCGAACCCATACGTGATCCGCGAGTTCCCCTCGGTGCGGCACTACGTGGCCACCTTCGGGCGCGGGGATGCCATGGAGCGCGCCGCGGTGCAGGCCCTGACCGGACGGATCCCCTTCCGTGGTCGCGCACCGATCACGCTCCCTGGGATCTTCCGCGTCGGAGACGGGATCGTGACCGCCACCGCGGCCCCCGCCCCCTCCTCGAACCTCTCGCTCGCCGATTCAGTCCAACGCGTGCTCGATCGTGCCGTCCGTGATTCGGTGACGCCGGGCGCGATCGCCGTCATCGGCTCCCGCAACACGATCCTCGCGCAGGTCAGTGCCGGCCGGATCGACTGGGCCGCCGACGCCCCCGCCCCCTCCACCGAGACGCTCTGGGACCTCGCCTCCCTCACCAAGGTCGTCGGGCTCACCTCGGCGGTGATGCAGCTCAGCGAACAGGGGAAGATCGTCCTCGACGCGCCGGTGCAGCGCTACCTCCCGGAGTGGAAGGGACGCCACAAGGAACGCGTCACGGTGCGCCATCTCCTCACCCACTCCTCCGGACTCGCGCCCTTCATCCAACTCTGGAAGCGCACCAGCAACGCCGACTCGGCGCGTGCGATCGTCCTCGCGGCTCCGCTCGACACCACCCCCGGTGCGAAGATGGTCTACTCCGACCTCGGCGCGATCCTCCTCGGGCTGATCGTCGAGCGCGTGAGCGGCCAGCGGCTCGATGCGTATCTCGCGACCCACATCTTCGGCCCGCTGCAGATGCGGGACACGCGCTTCACCCCGCCCCCCGCCCTGCACGCGCGGACCGCCCCCACGGAGCGCGATCCGTGGCGTGGGCGCCTGGTGCGTGGCGAGGTCCATGATGAGAACGCCTTCCTGTTGGGGGGCGTTTCCGGGCACGCCGGCCTCTTCTCCACCGCCGCCGATCTCACCCGCTTCGCCCAGATGTACCTCAATGGGGGCTCCCTCGACGGGGTGCGGATCTTCGGAGCCGAGACCATCCAAGCCTTCACCCGGGTGCAGTTCGCGGAGTTCTCGAACCGGGCCTTGGGATGGGAGACCCCGACGGGGACCAACTCCGCCGGCCGGCTCATGCGGCGCCCCGCCTTCGGGCACACCGGGTTCACCGGAACCTCCCTCTGGATCGATCCGGTCAATGACCGATTCGTGATCCTCCTGACCAACCGGGTGAACCCGACGCGGGAGAACTCCCGGATCGGCCCGGTCCGGACCACCGTGGCCGACCTCGCTCTGACCCTCGGCGGGGGCCCCGCCCGGAGTGTCAGTAGCCCCTGACAATCTTGTTCGCTCCCCCGCTCGGTCGCATATTTCGGGGGTACGCAGTTCGGCCACCACCAGGTGGCCTCACCTTCTGTCGCGGAGGAACTCGATGAGCACGATGAATGCCCCTGAGGTCATGGTCACCATCACCACGGCCGCTGCGGCCGAGGTCGCGAAGTTCATGGTCGCCGAGAACGTCGCCCCTGAGGTCGGCGGGCTCCGCGTGAGCGTCCAGCCCGGCGGGTGCTCGGGCTTCAAGTACAGCCTCCTCATCGAGGATAAGCCGGCTGAGGATGACACGATCCTCGCGCAGACCGGGTTCAACGTCTTCGTCGATCCCTTCTCGATGCAGTACCTCAACGGCGTCATCATCGACTACGTGACCTCGATGCAGGGCTCGGGCTTCACCTTCAAGAACCCGAACGCCACCGGCGGCTGCGGCTGCGGCAGCAGCTTCTCGGCGTAAGCGCTCCGAGGGTGCGCCCTCTGACGTCGCACTCGCACTCGACCTGACCGACGAGGCCCGTGTCCCCATCTGGGGGCGCGGGCCTCGTCGCATCTCCCCGATCGATGACCGAACGCATCCCCACCCGGATCCTCCCCGACCATGCGCAGCTCGCGCGCGAGGTCGCCCATCGCATCGCCGCGGTGATCCGCGCGCGGAACGCTGAGGGGCGGGTCGCGGTCCTCGGCCTCGCCACCGGCTCCACCCCGATCGGCGTCTATCGCGAACTCGTACGTCTGCATCGCGAGGAAGGGCTCTCCTTCGCTCGCGTCGCGACCTTCAACCTGGACGAGTATCTCCCGATGGAACCGGAGAGTCCGCACTCGTACCACCGGTTCATGTGGACGCACCTCTTCTCGCACATCGACATCGATCCGGCGAATGTGCATCTGCTCGACGGACGTCTGACCGGCGCGGCGATCGACGCGCACTGCGCCGCCTTCGAGTCAGCGATCGAGGCCGCGGGTGGGATCGACTTCCAGCTCCTCGGGATCGGCAAGACGGGGCATATCGGCTTCAATGAGCCCGGCTCGGGGCTCGACAGTCGCACCCGCCGCATCCACCTGGATCGCATCACGCGTCGCGATGCGGCGAGCAGCTTCTTCAGCGAGCGGCATGTGCCGCACGAGGCGCTCACCATGGGGGTCGCGACGATCCTCGCGGCCCGTGAGATCGCGATCCTCGCCACCGGGGAACATAAGGCGACGATCGTCCGTCGCGCGGTGGAGGGCGAGGTCGACCTCGGCGTCCCCGCGACCTTCCTGCAGCGGCACCCGAAGGCGACGTTCTACTGCGATGCCGCGGCGGCCGCCGAGCTCACGCGCGTAGCGACCCCCTGGTTGGTCGACAGCGTCCAGTGGACCCCGGAGCTCGAGACGCGGGCGGTGATCTGGCTGTCGCAGACCGTCGGCAAGGCGATCCTTAAGCTGAGCGAGACCGACTACGAAGAGCATCGGCTGTCCGGTCTCCTGGCGCGCCATGGCGGTTCGACCGGGACGGTGAATGGCGATGTCTTCCTCGATCTCGTCGGACGGATCCGAGGCCGTACCAAGCTCCCCAAAGGCGCACGAGTGCTCTGCTTCTCCCCGCATCCCGACGATGACGTGATCTCGATGGGGGGGATCCTACGCAAGTTGGTCGAGAACGGGAACGCGATCACCGTGGCGTATATGACGAGTGGGAACATCGCGGTCTTCGATCACGACGTGCGGCGACAGCTCGATGTGCTGCGGCGCATCGCGTCGGAGCGGCATCTCGCCACCGCTGAGGTCGACCACTATGTGACGCGACTCCTCGATGCGATGCAGCACAAGGCCGCCGGCGTCCCCGATCACACGGAGGTCGCCGACCTCAAGCGGATCATCCGCGAGTCAGAGGCAATCTCCGGACTCGAGGCGATGGGACTCGATGCCGCCCATGCCCGCTTCCTCGACCTCCCCTTCTATCACACGGGGACGATCGAGAAGCGCCCCGTCGGCCCTGAGGATGTGGCGATCGTCGAGCGGCTCATTCGCGAGCTCCAGCCCCATTACATCTTCGTCGCCGGTGACCTGAGCGATCCGCACGGGACACACCGGATGTGCAAGGACGCGATCGATGCGGCCCTCGCACGCTGCTACCCGGCGCGACCGCGCAGACCACAGCACCCCGCGCCGGAAGTCGCCGAGCGTGACGGGTCGCCCGTGGCCCCCGAAGTCTGGCTCTATCGCGGGGCCTGGCAGGAGTGGCCGATCCATGAGGCCACCTGGCTCGTCCCCCTCTCGGGTGACGAACTCCGCCTCAAGATCCAGGCGATCTTCAAGCATCAATCGCAGAAGGACTCGGCCCCCTTCCCCGGCCAGGACGAGCGCGAATTCTGGCAGCGCGTCGAGCAACGCAACACCGGCACCGCCGATCTCCTCAACGGACTCGGCCTCGCCGAGTACAACGCCATCGAGGCTTATGTCGTCGACTGAACATGCGGCCTTCACCGCCCTCGATTGGGGGATCCTCCTCGTCTACCTCGCGGGAACCACGGCGCTAGGGATCTGGCTCGGGCGCGGGCAAAAGGACGCCAAGGATTACTTCGTCGCCGGCGGGACGATCCCCTGGTGGGCGGTGCTCTTCTCGATCGTCGCGACGGAGACGAGTGCGCTGACCTTCATCTCGATCCCAGGACTCGCCTACCTCGGCGATTTCACCTTCCTGCAGGTCGCGACCGGGTACCTGCTCGGACGGATCGTGATCGCCTTCACGCTGCTCCCCAAGTACATGGATGGGGAATTGGTGACGGCGTATTCGCTGTTGGAACGGCGCTTCGGGACGGCCACGCGCCGCTTCGCCTCAGTGACCTTTATGTTCACGCGCGCCTTCGGCGATTCGGTGCGCGTCTTCGCGACGGCGATCCCGATCGCGCTGATCCTCGGGCCGATCGTCCCAGCACAGTATCTCACGCCGGTCTCGATCCTCGCACTCGGTGGGACGACCCTGCTCTACACCTACCATGGTGGGATGCGTGCCGTGGTCTGGACCGATGTGATCCAGACCGGAGTCTACCTCGCCGGCGGACTCGGGGCCGTCTACCTCATTGGCCAGGGTGTCGATGGGGGGTGGAGCGCGATCCTCGCGCGTGCGGGTGAGGCCGGGAAGCTGCGACTCATCGACCCGTATCTCGGGCTCGACAAGCCGCATACGCTCATCGGCGGGCTCCTCGGAGGCGCCTTCCTCTCCGCCGCCTCCCATGGCGCGGACCAGATCATCGTTCAGCGCCTGATGGCGTCGAGCTCCCTGCGTGATGCACGACGGGCGCTCATCGGGAGTGGGATCGGCGTGATCCTCCAGTTCGCCCTCTTCCTCCTCATCGGCGTCGGGCTCTGGGCCTTCTACGACGCCCGCACCTTCTCGGCGCCCGACAAGATCTTCCCCACCTTCATCGTCGAGGAGATGCCGCCGGGGATGACCGGCGTGGTGATCGCCGCGATCCTCGCCGCGGCGATGAGCACGATCTCCGGGTCGATCAACGCCCTCGCCGCCGCGACGACGCACGACCTCTGGGTCCCGCTCCGCGGGCGCGGGGCTGACGCCGCCGCGCTGCTGCGCGTCTCGAAGATCTTCACCCTCGTCTGGGCGATGATCCTCATCGGTGGGGCGCTCACCTACCGCGCGGAGGGGACACCGGTGGTGGTGATCGCGCTCAGCGTCGCATCCTTTACCTATGGTGGGCTCCTGGGTGGGTTCTTCCTCGCTATGGCGTGGCCGCGCGCCACGCAGCGCGATGCGATCACGGGAATGGCCACCGGGATCGCGGTGATGACGCTGATCGTCTTCGCCACGCGCATCGCCGCTGCCGTCCCCGCGCTGGATGGGCTCCTCACCCCCGTCAAGGGGATCGCCTGGCCCTGGTTCGTGCTGATCGGCACCACGATCACCCTCAGCGTGGGTATCTTGTCCTCCTTCACGCATGCCGCGCCGTCCGTGGCACGCACCGCCTGAACCGGGAACGGAATGTCTATGTCGCATCTGGTCGTGGGAGTCGATGGAGGGGGGAGCAAGACCGCGGTTCAGGTCGCCGATGCTCGCGGGAAGGTCCTCGCCACGCTGACCGGTGAGGGGAGCGCACTCCGTCCCGGTGAGTCGCTGCACTCCGCCGAGGTGATCGGCGGGCTCCTGCGTGATGCGCTGACGCGAGCGGGCCAGGAGGAGACGCCGCGGCTGCTCTGTGTCGGGGTCGCGGGCGCTGGCCAGGACGCCGAACGGAAGGCACTCCTGCGCGCCCTGAAGGGACAGTCGCTCGCCGAAGAGGTCATCGTGACCACCGATGCCGAGATCGCGCTCGAAGATGCCTTCGGTGATGGTGCCGGGATCCTCTTGATCGGCGGGACGGGGTCGGTCGCGTTCGGGCGCGGACCGACGGGGACCTTCCTCCGCTGCGGCGGATGGGGCCCGCACTGCGGCGATGAAGGGAGCGGCGCTTGGATGGGACGCCGCATCCTGAGCATCGTCACCGCGTCACACGATGGACGGGAGCCTGAGACGCAGCTCGTGGGGGCGATCCTCACCGCGCTCCAGCTCGACGAGGTCGATGACCTGATTCGCTGGGCCGCCCACGCGACGCCGTGTGACCTCGCGCAGCTCGCCGAGCCGGCGATGACCCTCGCCGCCGATGGCGACCTGCGCGCGAACTCCCTCTGCACGATGGCCGCCGAGGAGCTCGTGGTACATGTGCGGACGCTGGCGCGTCAGCTCTTCGTCGATGAGCGCGCCTCGGTGCCGGTCGCCCTCTCCGGTGGCCTTCTCCGCCGCGGGAGCTTCCTGCGGCGGCTCGTCGAGCACCGACTCAAGACCGCGGTGCCGGGGTCACATCTCCATGGCGAAGCGATCGATGCGGCGCGTGGCGCGGTGAAGGTCGCGCGAAAGGCCTTGGCGACGGCCTGAGGCCGTCGCCAACGCGGCGAAGCGACTAGACCGTCTTCGCCGGCACCATCGAGGCGTCCCACACCCCTTCGGACTTCGCCACGAAGGTCGTCGCGGAGATATCCCCCGCGACGTTCACCACCGTGCGCGTCATGTCGAGGATGCGATCGACGCCGAGGACGATCGCGATCCCCTCCCCCGGGACACCCACCATCGCGAGGATCCCGACCAGGAGCGGGATCGAGCCCCCCGGCACGCCCGCCGCGCCGACCGCGGTGATCACCGACATGATGATGACCATCACCATCCCGCCGAGGGTGAGATCGATCCCGAAGACCTGACAGAGGAAGATCACGGTGATCCCCTCGAAGATCGAGGTCCCATTCATGCACATCGTCGAGCCGATCGGGAGGACGAAGCCCGCGATCTTGGGCGGGACACCGAGCCCCTCGGTGGAGGTCTTGAGCGCCGCAGGCAAGGTGGCCGAGCTCGAGCTGGTGCTGAAGGCCGTGACCAACGCCGAGCGCACGCGGGAGAAATAGGTGAGCGGACTGATCCCGATCACGAACTTCAGGATGAGCGAGAGGTTCACGAAAAGGTGGAGCAGGAGCGCGCTCATCACGACGAGGACGAAACCGCCCAGCGGCTTGAGGAGCGCGAAGCCGAAGCGCGAGGTGACGCCGAAGATCAGCCCCGCCACCCCGTAGGGCGCGAGTCTCATCGCCATCCCGACGATCACGATCACCACATCGTTGATCGCCTCGAGCACCTTGATCATCGGCTCCGAGCGCTCGCGCGGGATCTGCGTGAGCGCCGCGCCGAAGAGGAGGCCGAAGAAGATCACGCCGAGCATGTCGCCATCGGCCGCCGACTTGATCGGGTTCCGGGTCACGATGTTGACGAAGGTGTTGATCCCGAACCCACCGGAGGCCTGCGCCTCGATCTTGGAGGACGCATCCTCCGCGTAGGTCGCCATGAGCTCGGTCTTGACCGACTCGGGGACCGCGGCCCCCGGCTCGACGATGGCGACCAACAACAACCCGAACGACGCGGCGATGAAGGTGGTGCCGAGGAAGTAGCCGATCGCCTTGCCACCGATGCGCCCCACCTTCCGCAGGTCTCCGAGCCCCGCGACGCCGAGGGCGATCGAGGAGAAGACGAGGGGCATCACGATCATGAAGAGCATCCGCAGGAAGACCTGGCCGACCGGTCCCGCGAGATAGGTGTTGACCCACGTGACACCCGCATGGGTCGCACCGAGCTGAGTGTTCACCACGATCCCCGACACCGCTCCGACCAGGAGGGCGAGGAGGATCTTGGTGTGCAGCTTCATGCCGGTACCGGAGTTGCCGATCGATTCAGCCATGGGAGTCGGTGCGGGGGGAGGATGGATGCGGGAAGGTACCCGCCACCGAAAGCGCCCACCAGTCGCGGCGGAGCGCGTCTGACGCGCCTGCGGGGTGCCGACGGGGCCTCCGCTCAGGGCACCTCGACCTTCACCGAGACGGTGTCGCGCACCGGGGACCCATCGGGTCGCGTCGCCGGGCGGAAGCGATACTCCTGCAGCGTCTCGCGGATGCGGCGATTGTACGCATTGTCCTTCGTAGGATTGAAGGCGATGAGCGTCGCCTTCCCCCGCTCATCGACGTCGAACCACGCGACCATCGTGTAGGGACGCACGCGGTTCGGCACGGGCATCGGGAGCAGCGCGAGGTTGGTGACCTGCGGGGGAAAGACCTCGTTGGTGCCCCCGCCCGTGCCGGCCCCGTTCGCGGAGCCACGCCCCGTCCCAACACCGGAGCCAACCCCACCGCCACTCCCCGGCCCCGCGCCGCCTCGACCATCCCCCCCGGCCCCAGCGCCCGATGTGACGGCGGCGGGGGCCGCTGGGGCCTCCGCCGCAGGCGGCACGGAGACCGGAGGGGGAACGGGGACGTCGGGCTTCTTCTCCACCGGAGGGACGAGTGGAGGGGTCGGTGTGGGGATCGGAGGGGGGACCGCGGCGGCGACCGGCGCGATCTGCATATACACCAAGCGCTCGGCGCGGACCGGCTCGAGCCCAGACCCCGTGCGGCCACCGCCCCCGCCACCGGCGGGTCCTGCCCCACCCCCGCCAGCGGTCAGCGGCTGATCGAGCGTCGCCGCCAAGAAGGGCGGGAGGAGGACCAGCACGATGAGCCCCACGTGCACGAATGCCGAGACGAATGCCGCCCACCGGCCACGCGGCGACGGCTCCGGGATCCCGTGGAGGGACCGGAGCGGCGGGCGTGTGGAGGAGAGGTGGGAGGACACCAGAGATCAGGGATCAGAGATGAAAGCTAAACAGATGCTGAAAGCTGGAGGCTGGAGGCTCAACGCCTAAAGCTTCAGCTTCCAGCCTTCAGCCTTTCGCCCAAAAATGATACGGCGGACGCCCCAGAAAAGGTTCGTCCGCCGCATCGCACCACAGTCGGGACATGCGGTCCCGTGGCTCGATCAGTTCGGCGGGACGCCGATGACCTTCACGCCCGCGCCACGCGCCATATCCATGGCGTAGATGACTTCCTGGAACTGCACCTTCGGATCGCCCTTCACGAAGATGATCTTCTCCGGACGCGGCTCGTAGATCTCCGTGAGCCGCTTGAGCAGATCGTCCTTGGTGACCGGCTCACGGTTGACCGCGAACTGTCCACCCGGGAGCACCTCGAGCACGATCTGGTTCGACGCCGAGTTGGCCACCGCGACCGCCGGATTGGGATCGGGGAGCTGGATGTCGATCGCCTTCCGGACCTGCTGCACGAGCATGAAGATCACGAGGAGCACGAGCATGACGTCGATCATCGGCACGACGTTCGGCTCGTTGTTCAGCCCACCACTCTCACCGACTTTGGCACCCATGGTCGATCACTCCTTCTCGGACTCGGCCGCGGGCGCACCCGAGGACTGGTCGGTGATGGCGGCCACGACGCGGACGCCGCTGCGCGACGCGACGTTCCACGCCTGCTGGACGACCTCGTACGGGAGCTCGCGGTGCGCCTTCAGATAGAGGATGGCATCCTCACGCCCAGTGTAGATGTTCGTGAGGGAGTCACCCAACGCGGCGTTGTCGATCTTCTTCTTGTTCAGGAAATACTGGCCAAATCGATCGATCCCGAGGATCTGATCGAACTCCTCTTCCGGATGCGATTTCAGATTCACCCCGGCCGGCGGCTCGGCGGAGAACCCCGACGCGAGCGCCGGGGTCACCACCATGAAGATCACGAGCAGCACCAGCATGACGTCGATCATGGGAACGACGTTGGGCTCCGAGTTGACGCCGCCTCCGGTCTTGACTGACACGCCCATGGGCGAGTCCTCCTAGCAGATGGTAGAGTCGCTTACTGCGAGATCGGCGCGGAACCGGACTGCGCCTTCGTGCTGAACTCGCGGGTGAAGCGCGACCGACCGAACTCCCCCGACACGCCGCGGATGAGGTAGTCGATCATCTCCTTCGAGACATAGGTCATCTCGGAGGTGAGGTTGTCGATCTTGGTCTGGAAGTAGTTGTAGAACCAGACCGCCGGGATGGCGACGCCAAGGCCGAGGCCGGTGGCGATGAGCGCCTCGGCGATCGGCACGATGATCGCGTTGATGCCCGACGAGCCCGACGAGCCCATCAGGGAGAAGGCGTTGATGATGCCGACGACGGTGCCGAGGAGGCCGACGAACGGCGCGGTCGAACCGACCGTCGCGATGACGGCGAGCCCGCGCTTCAGTGAGACGATCTCGACAAGCATGTTGCGCTCGACCGCACGCTCCACCGAGTTGATGTCCGACACGGTGATCGTGCCGTCCATGATCAGCGGCTTGACCTCGCCCAGCGCCCCACCAAGGACACGCGCGACGTTCGACTTCTTATAGCCCTCGGCGAGGTTGATCGCCTCGGTCAGGTTGTCCTCCTCGAGGAACTGCGAGAACTCGGGGGCGAACTTCAGCGTTTCCTTCTGCGCCTTGCGGAAGCCCCACCACTTGCCGGTCGCGACCGTCAGCGACCAGAAGGACATACCGAGGAGGAGGGCCCAGATCCCCTTCGCGAACAGGGGGCTCTTCTCGAAGATCTCAGCGATGTTCATTTCCATGACTGCGTTGCTCCTAAGAGAGGGTGCTGCCGGTGAGAGGGAGTTACCGCTGGCGGTTGAAGACGAACGGCTGCTGGACCAACTGCTTCACCTTCCGACCGCCGACCTCGGCGGGGAGGAACCGCATCGCGGGGAGTGCGCTGCGCACCGCCGCCGCGAAGAGGTCGTGATCCGAGCGGATCACCTTGAATGAGCCCGATTCCACGCGGCCGAGGGTGTCCACCACGAACTGCCCGAGGACCTGGCCCTCGACGCCGGCGGACAGCAGGATCTCCGGATAGCGCGGGGAGCCGCTGCCCGGGATCGGGGCGACCGGCTTCTCGACTTGGAAGTCGAAGAAGGGCTGGTCCTGGTTCACCGGGACGCTCCCGCCTACGACGCCAGACGCCACACCACCGGCCACACCGCGGCCCGAGAAGTCGGCTTCGTTGGTGAGCTTCTTCGAGAGGTCGATCTCCGGGATCACGTCCGGGATGTCGACCGGCGCGGTGAGCACCTGGAACCCCTTCGCGATCGGCGGGGCGGCCACCGCATCTGGCGGCGGCTTCTCCGGCTCCGGCTCCGGCTCCTTCTTCTCCTCGACCACGAACTTGGTGACCTGTTCCGCTTCCGCGGCGATCGTCTCACCGACGTTCTTGGTCGCGACGATCATCCCGAAGACGATGGCCGCGTGGGCGAGGGTCGAGGCGACTGAGCCTCCGATCCCCTTCTTCTGCTTCGGACCCGACTCGATCAGGTTGTTGAACACGCGTCCGTCTCCACTCGTGAAAAGTCGCGTGACGGCGACCCATGTGGCCACCGACTGCCCTGATTCTAGAGGGCGTGGATTAACGAGGTAATGACGGAAAGATTAAGAATCGGTTAATGCTTGATGAGCGTTCCATGAATCGCTCAGGACGCGGCCGATTCGCCGTCTCGAAGGAGGGGGAGCTGCACCGTGAAGGTCGTCCCCCGCCCGATGCGCGAGGCCACGGTGATCGTTCCCCCATGGGCCTGCGCGATCCATTCGGCGATCGAGAGCCCGAGCCCCAGCCCCCCCCGCTCACCCCGTGATCGGGCCCGATCGGCCCGCCAGAAGCGCTCGAAGATGAACGGGACGTCCACCGAGGCGATCCCGACCCCGGTGTCATCGATCGTGACCGCCGCCTGCTCGCCGCGGCGTTCGAGGCCGATGGAGACCGTACCCCCGCGTGGCGTGTACTTAATCGCGTTGGTGACGATGTTGAGGAGGAGCTGGCGCAGCCGATCGGGATCCCCCAAGACCGTCACCGGCTCGATGTCGAGCCGACGCACCGCGATCCCCGCGGCCTCCCCCAGGATGGTCGCGGTCTCGAGCATCTCCACGACCAGCGGCTCCATCGCCACGGGCTCCCGATGGAGATCGAACCGTCCCTCATCGGCCCGAGCCAGGGTGAGGAGCGAATCGACCAGGTCGGCCATGCGAGCCGTGTTCGCCAATGCATCTTCGAGAGCGGCCAACTGCTCCGCCGGGACGTTGGGCTGCTGCATGGCCCGTTCCAAGGTCGCGCGCAACACCGTCAGCGGGGTCTTGAGCTCATGGCTCGCATCAGCGGTGAAGCGGCGGAGCGAGGCGAACGACGTCTCGAGGCGCTCGAGCATGGCGTTGATCGTCTCGGCCAGTCGGTCCACCTCCTCGGCATCACCTTCGATGGCGACGCGGCGGTGGAGCGATCGCCCATGCTGGATCGCCTCCAACTGCCGGGCCAGTCGTTCCAGAGGGCGGAGCCCCGTCCCCAACACACTGAAGGCGATCACCGCCGAGCCCAGGATCAACAGGGGGATCGCGACCAGGCTCGAGGCGAACCCATCGAGACGGACGAGGGAGAGTCCGTCCGATGGCATCCCGACGGCGATGCGGAGGGGCACCCCCGCGATGGTATCGGCGGTGAACCGCACCCGGACGTAGAGCCGTGCGGCCTCGAGCTGCACGAAGGCGGCTTGGCGGTCGGGCTCAAAGAGCCCTGTGACCGCCTGGACCAGGGTCTCCCGATCCCGCGTCCCGAGGTCCGCGACGGTGGGGCTGATGTACAGGGGACGCGCCGCATCAGCGACGATCAGATAGCCGGGGATCGCGGCCAGCAGGCGCCCCGTCGCGGCGGACAACGCCTGAGGCCGAGCCGAGTCCGCCGTGACGAGTACCCCGCTGAAGCGCTGGACACCGCCCTGCGCGATCAACCGATCGGCGATGGTTGCCAGCTCGTCCACCCGTCGCCGGAGTTCGCGCTCCTCAGCGGTCCGTTCGGCCGAAAGGAGGATCACCGTGAGCGCGAGCAGGACCCCTGCCCCGCTAAGGGCGGCGAGCGCCGTCAACCGTCCGCGCAGACTCCAGAACATCGATCAGCCTTTCAGGACGTAACCCACGCCCCGGACCGTGGTGATGAGCTTCCGGTCGTGCGCGGCATCGATCTTCTTGCGCAGATGCGTGATGAGCACATCGACGATGTTGGTGCCGGGATCGAAATGATAGCCCCAGGCATACTCGGTGATCAGCGTACGGCTCATCACCCGCCCCGCATGGCGGGCGAGGTACTCGAGGACGAGGAACTCCTTGGGGGTGAGTTCGATCGCCTGACCGGCGCGGCGCACCTGGTGCGAATCGAGATCGATCTCTAGGTCCGCGACCGCGATGCGTGGGGAGGCGAGCGCGCGCGGACGACGTGCGAGGGCCTCGACGCGTGCCAGGAGCTCCTCGAAGGCGAAGGGCTTGGTGACGTAATCATCGGCCCCAGCTCGGAGCGTCTCCACCTTGGCATCGACGGCATCCTGCGCGGTGAGCACCAGCACCGGCCGCTCGAACCCACGCGCGCGGAGGTTGCGGAGCACTTCGGGACCGGGACGTCCGGGGAGCCGCAGGTCGAGGATCACGAGGTCATAGGGCTGCGACCGGGCCAAGGCCTCGCCCTCCACCCCGTCGGCCACGAGATCGACCGTCCAACGCTGCTCCTCGAGCCCCCGCTTCACGAACTCCCCGACGGTCGGGTCGTCCTCGATCACCAGGACCCTCATTCGGCCACCACGGGAAGGATGAGGCGGAAGGTACTCCCTTGGCCGACCACGCTGTCGACCTCGATCCGGCCCCCGTGCTCCTGCATGATCGCATAGGCGATCGAGAGGCCGAGCCCCGTGCCCGATCCAGGGGCCTTCGTCGTATAGAAGGGCTCGAAGATCCGGTCGCGCTCTCGGAGGGGGATCCCCACCCCCGCGTCGCTCACCTCGATGATCGCCCCCTCAGCGGTCGATGGTCCGACGCGAGTGACGACCCGGACCGTCCCCTCGCCCCCCATCGCATCCATGGCGTTCAGGAGGAGCCCCATCAACACCTGCACCAGCTGCTCCGCACTCGCTTCCGGGACCCTGTCGACCGCCGGATCGAGGGCGAGCACCACGGCGACCTTCCGGAACCGCGCATGATGTTTGAGGAGGAAGAGGGTGCGTTCCACCACTTCGTTCGGCTGCACCCGCTCACGCCGCGCCGGCCGCGGCCGGGTGAAGTCGAGCAGCCCATCGCCGATATGCTTGCACCGTTCCACCTCGTTGCCGATGATGCCGAGGTAGTCGATCGCCTCTTGGGCGTCAGGGAGTCCCTGCGCGATCAGTGGATCGATGCGGTAGCCCAACGACTCGGCACACGCTGCGATCGTCGCGAGCGGATTGTTCACCTCGTGCATCATCCCAGCGACGAGTTGCCCGATCGCGGCGAGCTTCTCCGCCTGCGAGGCGCGCGCCTGGGCCTGGGTCCAATCGGTGATGTCCTCGCCGAGGGTGATCACATGCGTGACCTCGTCGCCGCCGAGCCGCATGGGGATCTTGGTCACCCAAAAGGTGCGGCGTTCCCCTGAGGACCCGACCTCGCGGAGATACTCGAGGAGCTGACCCGTGCGGAAGACCTCGTCGAACTCCTGATGGATGGGATCGCCGGGCGCGAGGTGCAGGACCTCGAAGATGGTTCGCCCCACCGCGGCCTCGCGCGACGTCGCCTGCGTCCCCGTCTCCCGCCGTCGATTCCAACTTTGGACGCGATACGCGCGATCGATCACATAGAGCCCGATGGGGAGTGAATCGATGATCTTCTCGGTGAATCGCCGACCCCGTTCGATCTCCTCCGTGCGCGCGGCGACCTCCTCTTCGAGTCGCCGGGAGCGCTCGGCGTGCGTGAGTTCGAGGGCGAGGAGCCCGGCGACGGCGGTCATGAGGATCCGCTCCTCCGCCGTGAGCGGCCGCCGCACACGCCAGACGAGTCCGCCGACTGACCGGTCCCCTCGCACCAGGGGAATCGCCGCCACGCCCTCGCCCGCGTCGTCGAGCTCGCCGCCGGCGAGTGCCGTCCGAACCGCCGCCTCCGATGTGCCCGCCGACCCGCTCACCCACCCTTCGATGAGCCCCTGTGGGGTGTGCACCCAGACCGCGATCTCATCCGCGTCGAGGACCTCCCGAAGATGGTCGAGGGTCCGCTCGACGTTCGGCTCGAGGCCACGCGCTGAGGCCAACTGCGTGTTGATCCAGGCGAGCGCGACCAGGGCGCGCGAGGCGCGCTCGCCGGAGAGGGCGTTCGCGGCTGCGGGGTCGGGTATGAGGCTCACCGCCGCCGCCCCTCCCTTACCCCGCGAGCTTCGCGATCTCCGCGAGGATCTCGGCGTTCTGTCGCCGGGTCCCCGGGGTCTCCTCGACGAATGACCACCGCACGACACCGGTCTTGTCGATGAGGAAATAGGCGCGGGTCGCGAAGAAGGCGGGATGCAGGACGCCGTACGCCGTGGCGACCTCCCGCTTGAAGTCACTCCCGAGCTCGACCTTCATGCCGTACTTCGCCTTGAACTCCTTGAGCGTGGGGACCGAGTCCACGCTGATCGGCAACACCGTCACCTCATGCGAGCTGAACACATCGAAGTCGTCCGTGAACGCGCACATCTCCTCGGTGCAGACCCCGGTGAAGGCCAGGGGGAAGAAGGCGAGCAGCACATGGTGCGTCCCACGGAAGGACGACAGGGTCACCGCGTGACCGGTCGTGGTCTCGACGGTGAAGTCGGGAGCGAGGGAACCGATGGCGGGGGCATGTGTGGACATGGGCAGGATGGCGAGAGGTGAGCCGTGTGGCATCGAAGTGGAGCGTGCCGGGATCGAACCGGCGACCCCCTGCTTGCAAAGCAGGTGCTCTCCCAGCTGAGCTAACGCCCCGTGGCACGGACCCTGAAATATAAGCGGGGACCATCCGGCGGTCGCCGGAAGCGGACGGGGGGCGACGCCACGGCGCCGCCCCCCGTCTCCTTCGAACCCCCCGCCCTGACCCCCTACTCGTGGGCCGGCAGCGGCTCCATGGTCACCGGATCGCACGGCACCTGGACCTCGTCGCGATACGGCGAGGTCATCAGGAAGACGCGCGCCTTCGGGAAGGCGTCCATGAACTGCGCATAGCTCCAGGCGAAGAGGCCAAGGAATCCGGCGAAGATCCCGATCTCCCAGACCCCCAGCGGCGCCTGTGTCACCCGCGTGCCGTAGATCGACGGATAGATCTCGGTGTACCGCGCGAACCAAAGCCCGAGGAACGAGCTCGTCGCGAAGAGGATCATCGTCGGCGAGAAGGTCTTGGCCTTCACCGAGAGCAACCCGAGGAACGGCACCACGAAGGTCAGGATCGCCGCGAGCATCGTCGTGGTCGACCACGCGCCCGTCAACCGGAGCGTGAAGAAGTGCGTCTCTTCGGCCAGATTGCCGTACCAGATGATGAGGAACTGCGAGAGGGTCAGGTAACCCCAAAAGGCGGTGAAGGCGAACCCGAGCTTCCCCACATCGTGATAGTGCTTCTCGGTGATCAGCTCCGGGAGCTCCGGGAACTGCCCCTTCCACCAACGAAGCAGGACGGCGAGGACCATGAGGGAGACCAACCATCCCCCCATGAAGACCTGCCACCCGTACATCGTGCTGAAGAAGTGATAGTCGAGCGACATCGAGTGGTCCCACGCGAGGACGCACCACCCGAAGCCGAAGACGAGCGCCATCGCCACCGCGAGCTTCCCCTGCAACGAGTGCGTGGAGTGGAGCTCACGACGCTCCTCACCGAAGCCGGCGCGCATCTTGGCCCGCAGCCCCGCCGCCCACTTCGCCCCGAACTCCGGCGTCACGCCCACATCGAGGCGCACCGAGGTCCAGATGTACCAGACCTGCAGGAGCAGCAACAACCCGAAGGCGATGATCGAGCGCGCATAGAAGAACGAGCGCCCGAAGTAGAGTTCCTTCTCCGGGATCAACTCCCCCGTCCCCACGAGATCCCACCAGGGATAGAGATGGCTCTTCCCACCAAAGACGATGATCAGGAGCCCGATCGCGGCGAACGGAAGGAAGGCGACGAACCCTTCGAGGAACCGGATGATCCCGCGCGACCAGCGCGCGGTCACGATGCGCTGCACGGCGACGAACATCACACCGGCCGAGGCGATCGTGGTGAAAAAGAGCCAATTGACGAGGAAGGCCTGCCAGGCACGTGCCTCACCGGTCGCGGCGCCGAAGGCGAAGAGCCCGAGGCCGAACAGGGCGAGCCCGAGCGCGGCCGTCTTGAGCCCCGCCGGCATCTCCTTCGTCTTGAGCACCCCGACGAGCTGATCGCGCGGCGGAGAGTAGTGATGCTGGCCGCTCATTCGTGACCTCCATTGTGACCGGCGTCCGCCTTCCCAGCGGCCGCCCCATGCGACTCACCCTCGGCCTTCTTCTTCTCGACGATCCCCTCGACGCTCGGCTTCACGAACTTCGCCGGTACCGTCGGGCCCACCACCGAATACCCCGGGAGGGCCGTCCCCGTCTGCCCCGGGAAGCCGACCGGTCCCGTGGCGACGGCATACTTGCCCTGCAGCCCACGCACGTAGTTCACGACATCCCAGCGCATCGCCTCGGGGATGCGGTTCGCCGACGGCATCAGCCCACGGCCATTCCGCAGCATCCCGAAGAGGTAGCCATCGGTGCGCCCGCGCGCCGACTCCGTCATGAGACTCGGGGCGAAGGCGTATCCCGGATTGAGCTGGGCGAGCCCGCCCTTCCCATCGCCGATATCGCCGTGGCAGACGGCGCAGTTGATCTGATAGAGCTTGTGGCCATTCTCGAGCGACCGCGCATCGGCGGCCACCGGATTCACGAGCCCCGACATCGAATCGACGACCTGCGGGAGAGGCTGGTACGAGACCTGCCACCCCGCGACGACCGTCCCCGTGGTCGGGACCGAGCCCGACGGATTCCCACGGAACGGGGTCTTCTCCCCCGCCGCCGTGTCCGTCAGGGTGAACATCTGCCAGGTGCCGACGGAGGGCTGCTGCTTCATGTCGGTCAGCCACTCCTCCTGCGTGCACGCCGAGAGGAGGAAGGGCGTGAGCGCCACGAGCGCCAGCTGCGAGACCTGCATCCGATCACTTCTCACCGCGCACCTCCACCGCACCATGACGGCGCAGGATCGACTCAGCCTCGACCAGCTGCTCGGGCGCGCATTCACAGAAGATCCCGTAGCTGCCGCGGCTGAAGCGGGGGTCGTACCCGACCGTCATGGTCAGGCGCGGGATCCCCGCGAGATAGAACATCCCAAACACGGTCGAGAGCGCCCCGACCATGACCATCACCTCGAACCCGAACACCACGTACGGCAACCAGGTCGAGATCGCCTTGCCACCGACGACCAGCGGCCAGTAGTTCGAGCCCCAGATCGCGATCCAGAAGCCGAAGCAGACGCCACTGAGCGCGCCGATCAGCGTGAACTTGCGCACCCCGCTCATCGGCGGGTGCACGGCATGCTCGAGCTCGTGCCGCGGGGTCGGCGAGAAGACCGTGAGGTCCCCCACCTTCCGCTGCTTGAGCTCCTCGATCGCCTCCACCGTGCTATCGAGCTCCGAGAAGACTCCCATCATGCCGCGCATCTCAGTGCCCCCCGTGCGAATGGGTGTGCTTCATCCTCGGCGGGATAATCTCCTTGATCTCCGCGAGCGCCATCACGGGCAGCTGCTTCACGAAGAGGAGGAACCACATGAAGAACCAGCCGAAGGACCCGATCAGGAGCCCGTAGTCGACCCAGGTCGGCATGTAGGACGACCACTGCCAGGGCTCGACGTCATGCGACAGCGAGGGCACGACGATCACGAAGCGCTCGAACCACATCCCGATATTGATGAAGATCGAGAGGATCCAGAGCCAGGTCGGATTGCGCCGCAGCTTCTGCGAGAAGAGCGAGAGCGGGAGGATCATGTTGCAGGTGAGCATGATCCAGGCCGCCCACCACCACTGCCCGAAGACGCGGTTCCAGAAGTAGTCCTGTTCGTACTTCACACCGCCGTACCAGGCGATGAAGAACTCGATCATGTAGGCCAGCCCGACGACGAGCGAGGTGAAGAGCACCATCTTCGCCGAGGCGTCGAGGTGATTCAGCGTCACATAGTGCCGGAGACCGAACCAGCGGCGCATCGGGATGATGATCGTCCACACCATCGCGAAGCCGGAGAAGATCGCGCCCGCGACGAAGTAGGGCGGGAAGATCGTCGTGTGCCAGCCCGGGACGATGCCCATGGCGAAGTCGAACGACACGACGGAGTGCACCGAGAGCACCAGCGGCGTCGAGAAGGCCGCCAGGAACAGATAGGCGCGTGCGAAGTGGCGCCACTCGCGCTCGGTGTTGCGCCACCCGAAGCTGAGGAACCCGAGGATCTTGCGACGGATCGGGTTCGTCTCCCGATCGCGGAGCACCGCGATGTCGGGGATGAGCCCGACGAAGAGGAAGGTCGTGGAGATCGTGAGATACGTGGTGATCGCGAAGACGTCCCAGACGAGCGGCGACTTGAAGTTCGGCCAGATGAGTCGCCAGTTCGGGTACGGGATCAGCCAGAAGAACTTCCAAGGCCGCCCGATGTGGATGATCGGGAAGAGCCCCGCCGTCATCACGGCGAACACGGTCATCGCCTCGGCCGCGCGATAGATCGTGGTCCGGAAGCCGGCGCGGAAGAGATAGAGGATCGCCGAGATCAGCGTCCCCGCGTGACCGATACCGACCCAGAAGACGAAGGTGATGATGTAGACGCCCCACATCACCGGCGGGTTGTAGCCGGCGACGCCGAGCCCTTGATGGATCTGGTAGATCCAGCTGAAGGCGCCGAGCCCCAGGCAGGCGATGGCGAGCATCAGCGAAGCGAACCACGCCTTGGTCGGCTTGAGGACCGCGAGGATCTCGTTGTCGACCTGCTCGTAGCTCGTGACCGCGGGGAGCTGGATGTCCGCCGAGGCGATGTTCGGCCGGCGGAGATCGTCGGGGTGCGCGAGAGTGGCCATGGGTCGCGCCTCCTTATGCGGTGGCCGACGCCGTCGGCGCCGGATGGTTGACCTTCTTCAAGTAGACCACCGCGGTGTAGGTGTTGAGCTCCTCGAACACATGGTACGCGCGGCGGTCCTTCGCCCACTTCGCCACCGACCAGTTCTCGTCCGCCGCATCGCCGAAGACGATGGCGCGGCTCGGGCAGGCCTGCGCGCACGCCGTGGTGAACTCGTCGGGCTGCATCTCGCGCCCCTCGAGCGACACCCGGTGCTCGGCCTCCTTGATGCGCTGCACGCAGAAGGTGCACTTCTCCATGATCCCCTTCTGGCGGACGGTGACGTCCGGATTGAGCTGCCAATGGAGGGGCTCGGGGAAGGCGTACTGCGACCGGGTCGGGTCACCGTACCCGAACCAGTTGTAGTAGCGGACCTTGTACGGGCAGTTGTTGGAGCAGTAGCGCGTGCCGACGCAGCGGTTGTAGACCTGCACGTTCAGCCCATTCGGGGCGTGATACGTGGCGTAGACCGGGCAGACCGGCTCGCACGGCGCGTTGCCGCAGTGCTGGCACATCATCGGGATGAAGTTCGTGTCGAAGTCCGGGTGCTCCGGATCGAAGACCACGTCCTTCGGCTCGCGATCGATCTCCCAATACCGCTCGAGCCGGATCCACGCCATCTCGCGCCCGCGCGTGACGTTCGCGCCGAAGCCGGTGCGATCGGGGAGGAGCACCGGCCCCTGCCACGACGCGCCGACGGTCGGGATGTTGTTCTCCGCGTAGCACGCGGTGACGCAGGCGGAGCAGCCGGTGCACTTGGCGAGGTCGATCGTCATCGCCCAGCGACGCTTCGCAGCTCCCGACCAGTGCTCGGGATCGTACTGCCCCTTGTCCTTGGAGTTCGGCACGCCGAACTCACCCTGCGCGTCGTTCGCGGTGGGGGAGCGGAGCCCCGGGAGGAACTCGGTGCTCGCCTGCCCCTCGAACACATGGTGGCCATGGCCCTCCTCACCCGCGAGGAGCGCCGGGAGGGCGATCGCCTGCGCGATCCCACGCCCATGCTGACGGCCCGACCCTTCCGTGGTGACGATGCGCTGCTTCTTGCCATCGGCCTTGACGAGCGTCGCCTTGGTCGCGCCGAGGGCCGCGCCACCGGCGCGATCCTCCGCCGCGTCGAGGAGCTGCCAGGCGTTCTCACCCGCCTCGGCGTAGCGGCCGGCGGCGGTGTGCCCGCGCCCGAGGGCCACGGCCAACGTGTCCGGACGGAGGCCGATGTAGACGAGCGCCGGCGCGGTGAGCGACCCCGCGGCCGTCGTGACGGTCACGAGCTCGCCATCGGCCACACCGATCCGCTTGGCGGTCTCGGGGTGCATCTCGACGACCGTCTGCCAGAGGATCTTGGTGACGGGGTCCGGGAGCTCTTGGAGCCAGGGCTTGTTCGCGCCGCGGCCATCGCCGAGGGTCGGCGAGAGATAGGTGAGGAGGGTGTACTCCCCGCTCTGCTCCTTCGCCGTGGCCCGCGAGGCGGTCCGCGCCGGCGCGGTGCGCGAGGCCGCCGCACCACTCACGAGCGCCGTCGGGAGCGCGTTCTTGAGATTCTGATTCCCACCGATGCGCGAGGCGATGTAGCCGCGGTAATCGGCGAAGCCGTACTTGGAGGCGAGCGAGGGATCCGCCTTGGCGACCGCGAGCAACACATCGGCGGTCTGTCGGCTATCGAAGACCGGATCCATCGTCGGCTGCTGGAGCGAGAGGCGCCCCTTCACCGGCTCCGCATCGCCCCACGACTCGAGGCCGTGGTGATCGGGGAGGATGAGATCGCAGAGCGACGTGGTCTCATCCGGCACACTCGAGAACGAGACCTTGAACGGCACCTTCGCCATCGCGGCGGCGAAACCGACGCCCGGCGCGGTGGTGTAGGCCGGGTTCGCATGACGGACGAGGAGCATCGGCACCTCACCGGCGTTCATCCGCTCGGCGAGCGCCCGCATCTCCACATGACCCGCGACGCCCTCGAAGGCGAGATAGCCGTCGGCCGGCTTGATCGTCTTTCCGACGTTGCCGCGCGCCTTGTTGAGCTCGGCGACGGCGGTGGCGAGCTCCCCCGCATCCTGACCGAAGCCACCGGCGAGGAGCGCGCTCGCGCGCGCCTTCCGCACCTCGGCGACGAGCCCATCGATCAACGCGACACCGACCCCAGCCGCCTCAGCGGCCGCGGCGGCGCTCCCCTTCCCGGCGATCGCATTGACGATCGCGAGCTCGGAGCCGGGCTTGGCGGGGATCCACTGGTCGGCATTCAGGCCGGTGAGCGAACGACGCGCCCCCACATAGATGAACCGCGGCGCGCCCTCGACCTTCCCACGCGCCTCAGCGAAGGCGAGCTGCTGCGGGACCGGGAGGCCCCAGCCGTCGAGGAAGTCGGCACCGAACGAGACGATGAGCGAGGCCGCCGAGAAATCGATGGCCGGCCAGGCCGCGCCGTACGCCGCCTGGTTCGCCTGCAGCACCGCGACCGGCGCCTCGGCGTCGTAGCTGAGGTGCGGCGCGATCCCGAAGCCGGCGAGGACGCCGTCGAGGAAGGCCGGGAAGGAGCCCTGCTCGTGCTGATTGACGAAGGCGACGCGGCTCCCCTGCCCGCGCGACTTCACCTCACCGAGCTTGGCCGAGAGGATCTGCAGCGCATCGTCCCACGTGGTGGCGACGAGGGCATCGCCCTCGCGCTTCATCGGCTGGCGATAGCGATCCGGATTGTAGAGCCCCTGGAGCGACGACTGGCCGCGCGCGCAGAGCGCGCCGCGGTTCACCGGATGCTCGGGGTTCCCCTCCGCCTTGATCGCGCGGCCGTCACGGACCTCGACGATCAACCCACACCCGGCCGCGCACTCGCGGCAGGTGGTGGCGTAGTAGTTGGAGACGCCGGGAACGGTCTGATCCGGCGAGACCAGGTACGGGATGAGCTTCTCGACATCGCCTGACGAGCAGCCCACCGCGGCGGTCGCGGCGCCAGAGACGCCGAGGACCTTAAGGAAGTCGCGGCGCTTGACGCCTGCCGACGAGCCGGTCTCAGACACTGAGGTATCCACAGTCATCGCGTCGTCCTAGTAGTGGCAGGTGGCGCAGTCGTACGTCGCCTTCTTCTTGGGCAACGCGAGCGTCGCGGAATCAGGCTCATACCCCGCCGCGCGGACGCCCTCCGCCGGGTCGTAGCCGTTCACATGGCACTGCACGCACCACCCCATGTTGAGGCTCTGCGCCATGAAGACCTGCGGCATGTTGTTCACCTGACCGTGGCAGGTCTGGCAGGTGACGCCGGCGTTCACATGGCGCATGTGTGGGAAGTGCACGTACTCCGGCACCTTGTGGATTCGGACCCACGGCACCGGCTGCTTGTTGTTCCAGTATTCGGTGAGCTTCACGATCTCGGGGCGGCCCGCGCCGACGATCGTGTGGCACCCCATGCAGGTCGCGACCGCGGGGAGGCCCGGGTCGGGCGACTGGTTGGCGGCATTGTGGCAGAACGCGCAGTTCATCTTCAGCGCGTTCACATGCACCGGGTGCGGGAACTTGACGGGCTGCTCCGGGGAGTAGCCGATCCCGCCGCCGAGGTAGTTGGTGTAGCCGGAAGCGCCACTGTAGGCCCAGGGGCCGGGCTTCGCCTTACCGAAGGCCTCACGATTGGCCTTTTGGGTGGCGGTCTCCTCGGCGCCGGCTGGGGCCGGTGACTCGGCGGACTGCGACCCCGCATAGGCGGAGAGCATGGTGGCCACGAGGGCGATCGCCACCATCCCTGGGATCATGACCCACTTCCTACGAGCCGTCATACGCCAGACCTGGAAAAGGGAGAAACCCGACTGAAGCATTCGGCTTGTGAATGATTTCACAAGCACGACACCTCGGAAAAATGACCCGTCGCCCTACCCCACGCAAGCGTCGCATGATCTCACTCGAGTCCACGTTTCACTCGGTCGATCGTCCGTACCACCTCGATGGCCATCGCCCGCACCAACGTCAGCTCCCGCGAGTCGGGACCCGCGCGATTCAGTAACGAACGGATCGACCGCATGATGTGTTCCGGGTTCCGGGTCCGATAGAACGAGATCGCCGCCAGACTCCGGTCGATATCCCCGAGGGCGCGCTCCCACTCCTCGTGCTTCGGGAGGGCGGCGTGGTGCTTGTGCCGAGCGATCGTCCGGGTGGCATCCCCCGCCGCGAGGTGGAGCTCATAGGCGGCCACGAGCACCGCTTGCGCGATGTTGAGGGAGGCGTGCTCGGTGGTGGGGATCGTGACCATCACATGCCCAAGGTCGATCGCCTCGTTCGGCAGCCCATGATCCTCCTGGCCGAAGAGCAGGGCGACGCGCCCCTCCGCTGCCGCGGCGAGCAATCGGGGGGCCATCTCGCGCGGGGTGGTCATCGGCCAGCGATGCGCCCGGCGCTTGGCCCCGAAGGCAGCCACCTGCACGCAGTCGGCGAGCGCCGCCTCGAGGGTGTCGAAATGCCGGATACGTTCGACGAGGTCCCGCGTCCCATGGGCGACGCCCTCGATGCGCCAGGGGTCGTACGCCACCGGCTGCACCAATCGCAGATCGGAGAGCCCCATGTTCTTCATCACGCGGACGGTGCCGGCGATGTTCACGGGGTCCTGGACCTTGTTCAGGACCACGGTGACGGCGTCGAGGGCGGACATGACCGCTGGAAGCTAAGCCTCTCCGCTACATTTCGGCGCCATGGACACCCTCCTCGAGCTCTTCCATCAACTCAAGGATCTGAACGGTCTCGTCACGACGGCGGGGTACGCCGGCGTCACCGCGATCATCTTCATCGAGACCGGGCTCCTCTTCCCCTTCCTGCCCGGGGATTCCCTCCTCGTGACCGCCGGCCTCGTGGCGGTGACCGGCACGCTGAACGTCTGGACGTTGGGCGTGCTCTGCTCCATCGCGGCGATCGGTGGTGACCAGATCGCCTACGCCATCGGACGTCGCTCGGGGCGAGCGCTCTTCAATCGTCCCGATTCGCGCTGGTTCAAGCAGGAACATCTCCGCGCCGCGCAGGCGTTCTACGAGAAGCACGGGGGGAAGACGATCATCCTCGCGCGCTTCATGCCCTTCGCGCGTACGTTCGCGCCAGTCGTCGCGGGCGCCGCTCGCATGCACTACCCGATGTTCGTCTTCTACAACGTGATCGGTGGGCTCCTCTGGATCTGGTCGATGCTCCTGACCGGGTACTACGTGGTCCGCCTCGTCCCGGGCCGTGAGGCCCACGTGGAGAAGCTGATCATCGGCATCATCGTCGTCTCGATCCTCCCGGGGATCATCGGCTGGATAAAGAGCAGGGGTCAGGGATCAGGGACCAGGTGACAGGTTCCTCCTGATTCGGCCCACGCTCCGATGCTACCCCTCATTGTTCCCTGACACCTCTCACCTGGACCCTTGCTATGTCGCATTCCCTCCCCGCCCTCCCCTACGCCCCCGAGGCGCTCGAGCCGCACATCGACGCGCAGACGATGCAGATCCATCACGGGAAGCATCACCAGGCGTACGTCACCAACCTGAACGCGGCGATCGAGAAGGCCCCTGAGCTCGCCTCGTGGAGCCTCGAGCAGCTCAACCGTGACATCGCGAAGGTCCCCGAGAGTGTCCGCACCGCGGTGCGCAACAACGGCGGCGGACACTGGAACCACGCCCTCTTCTGGACGCTGATGGCGCCGAACGCCGGTGGCGCGCCGAGCGGGGCGCTCGCCACGGCGATCGACACCGCCTTCGGCGACTTCGGGAAGTTCCGTGATGCCTTCAAGGCGGCGGCCATCGGTCGCTTCGGCTCCGGCTGGGCCTGGCTCGTCGCGGCGAAGGACGGCTCGGTCGCGATCGAGAGCTCGCCGAACCAGGACAACCCGCTCATGGAAGGACGGCATGCGATCCTCGGCCTCGACGTCTGGGAGCACGCCTACTACCTCCGCTACCAGAACCGTCGGCCGGATTACATCGACGCGTGGTGGAACGTGGTGCAGTGGGGGGCGGTCGCGGCGCGGTACGACGCGCGCTAGGCGCTGGTCGAACCCTCGAAACGACGAAGGGGCCGCCCCGCGGGGCGGCCCCTTCGTGCATCAGGCAGAGAGGATCGCGCTCACCGAGCGGCTTCGCCCTCGAGGTAGGTATACCCCTCGAGCCCCGCCACATACTCGGCGATGAAGCGATTCGCCTCCTCGCGGCCGATCCCCTTCGCCGCCTGCACCTTGCGACGGAAGGTCGCGAGCAGATCCGACGCGCGGAACTGCACATAATTGAGCACCTCCGTCACGGTATCCCCGTGCACGAGGTGCGTGAGCTCATACCCGCCATCGGCGATGCGCACATGCACGGCATTGGTGTCGCCGAACAGGTTGTGCAGGTCGCCGAGGATCTCCTGATACGCCCCGGTGAGGAAGATCCCGAGGATGTAGGCATCGCCGTCACGGAAGACGTGGAGCGGCAACGAGGGCCGCCCATCGCGCCCGCCGATGAAGCGATCGATCTTCCCGTCGGAATCGCAGGTGACATCCTGGATCGTCCCGCGCCGCGTCGGCTCCTCGTCGAGCCGATGGATCGGCATGATCGGGAAGAGCTGGTCGATCGCCCAGTTGTCGGGGAGCGACTGGAAGAGCGAGAAGTTCGCGAAGTACCGGTCGATCAGCGCGGCGTCGAGGTCGCCGACGATGTCATCGAAGCGATCGCGCTTCCCCTCGGCGAGTCGCGCCACGACGTTGAGCGTGGCGAGATAGAAGGTCTCCGCCATCGCCCGCTCCCGGAGCGAGAGCACCCCGGAATTGAAGAGCTGCTGTGCGCGCTCCTTGTCGAAGGTCGCGTCGTGGAAGATCTCCCGGATGCGGCGCATCGCGACATTCTTGCGCGAGAGCGTCTTGAGGTCCTCCGCCATCTCGTGAAGGAGGGGGTGATCCTCCTCGGCGAGCGTGGGCGGGGTGGGCTCCGCCGCGGATTCCACGTCGATCACGCTCAGCAACAGAAGCGCGTGGTGGGCCGTGAGGGCGCGCCCCGACTCCGAGATGATATCCGGCATCGGGAGCTCCTCCTCCCGACAGGTCTCGGCGAGGGTGTACACGATATCGTTCGCGTACTCCGTCATCGAGTAGTTCATCGAGGCCTGCGCCGTCGACTGCGAGCCATCGTAATCGACCCCGAGCCCCCCGCCGACATCGACCCAGCGGATCCCGAGCCCGAGCCGGCGCAGCTCCACGTAGAAGCGGCTGACCTCCTGGAGCCCCCGCTTGATGAAGCGGATGTCGGTGATCTGCGAGCCGAGGTGGAAGTGGATCAGCTGCAACCAGTGCGCGCGCCCCGCCGACTTGAGGCGGTCGATCACCTGCATGAGCTGTGCCGTGGTGAGCCCGAACTTGGACTTCTCCCCCCCGGACTGCGCCCAGCGCCCCGAGCCCTCGCTGGAGAGCTTGATGCGCACACCAATGGTCGGGTCGATCCCCATCTCGGTGGCGACCTGCTCGAGCACATCGAGCTCGCTCACCTGCTCGATCACGATGATGACCGTGTGGCCGAGGCGCTGGCCCATGAGGGCGAGGCGCATGAACTCCTCGTCCTTGTAGCCATTGCAGATGATCAGGTGGTCGGTGCGATCGGTGAGGGCGAGCACCGCCTGCAGTTCGGGCTTGCTCCCGCACTCCAGCCCGACCCCGGTGGCCTGCCCGAACTCGACGATCTCCTCGACCACGTGGCGCTGCTGATTGACCTTGACCGGGTAGACGGTTGTGTAGCTCCCCGTGTACTGGAACTCCTCGATCGCGCTGGCGAAGCGCGCATGCAGCGTCTCGATCCGGGACTTGAGGATGTCGGAGAAGCGGAGGAGCACCGGGAGCGCGAGCCCCTGGGCCTCGAGGTCGTGCGCGAGCTCGTAGAGGTCGAGGGTATGATCGGGGCGGGCCCGATCGGGGCGCACGACGACCCGCCCCTCAGGGCTGATGTCGAAGAAGCCCGCTCCCCAGCCATCGATCTGGTAGAGCTCGCGGGCCGCATCGATGCTCCACGCACGCGGGGCCGGCGGCGGCGCCTCAGGCGCGGCCGACGGCACCGTCTCGGGACGAGGAAGAGAGGCCATCCCGAAAAGTAGGGACCTACCCGGGTGGCGGCTACGGCCGCCCGAGCTGGTCGCGCCCCTTCTCGAGGAAGGGGATCCCGCGCTGCATCCAGTCGGGCGCCGGTGCCCCGAGGAGCTTGGCAGCGAAGAACTCCTGCATCCGCCGGTCGACGTCCTTCTGGTTGGCGTACTTCCGTGGGTTGTGCGCGTCCCCGTTGTAGTTGAGCATGTACGCCTCCTTCCCCAGACGGCGCATCGCGACGAAGTACTCGATTCCCTGATACCACGGGACCGCCCCGTCGTTGTCATTCGCCATGAAGAGCACCGGCGTGGTCACACGATCGAGGAAGAACAGTGGCGAGTTCTCCATGTAGCGCTCCGGGTACTCCCAGAGCGACCCGCCGATCCGGCTCTGCCCGCGCTCGTAGTTCACGATCGCGCGCTCCACCCCCGACTCCCACCGGATCCCGCCATACGCCGAGGTCATGTTGACCACGGTCGCGTTCGGGACCGCCGCGGCGAAGAGCGAGGTCTGCGTGATCACATAGGCCGTCTGGTACCCGCCCCACGATTGCCCGGTGATCCCCTGCCGCTTGGGATCGGCGATCCCGCGCGCGATCAGCGACTGCACCCCGGGCACGATCGCCTTCACCGCGCTGGGCCCCGGATAGCCCGGGGTGTAGTGGATGTTCGGCATGAAGACGAGATAGCCGAGCGAGGTGTAGACCACCGGGTTGATGGTGTTGCGTCCCGACGGTCGCACGTAGCTGTGCAGCCCATCCGAGAGCTGCTCGTAGAAGTAGGTCACCATCGGGTACGCCTTCGTGGAATCGAACCCCTCGGGGGTGAAGAGGAGCCCCTCCATCGGCACCCCATCGAGGTTCGCCCACTGGACCAACTGGACGTTGCCCCAGCGATAGCGGGTCTGTTCCGGCATCGCATCGCTGATCTGCGTGAGCTGATCGAGCGCGCGCCCCGTCCAGAGGTTCGGGAACTCGCGATAGTCGGCGCGCGCCACGAGCACCTGGTCAGCGCGACGCGCCTTCTCGTAGACCGGCCAGCTCTTGGGCGCCATCACGATCCGCTCCGGCGCGCTCGTCACGCCGAGGCGTTCGCGATAGAACCCGGCGGCCTTGGAGACGTTGTCGAAGGTGCGCAGCGTAAGGGGCGTCGCGGGATCGAAGGCGCGCACCTCTGCATCGGGCGGGACCGCCCGGAAGGTCAGCTGCTCGCGCCGACCGACGCTGTCCGTCAGGACCCGTGGCGCAGTGACGCCGAGGGGGTCGACCTCCCAGATGTCATAGCGATCATAGACCAAGACGCGCGCGTCGTTGGTCGTCCACCCGCCGAGCCCGTAGGGCGTGGGCTCGCTCGGGGTGTCGTGCTCCTCGTTCTCGAAGCGGATCCCAGTGATCCCCGTGGTGAGGTCACGCGTGCGCCCCGTGGCCACCTCATGCACCCGGTAGCGACCGCTCTCCCACCAAGTGACGAACTTCGCCGCGGGGGAGAGCTGCCCACCGCTCCGGACCTTGGTGGCGACCTGGCGCGAGGCCCCGGTCAGCGTATTGATCACATGGATGTCGTAGCCATCGTCCCCGCGGATGGCGTCCTGCTCGTAGGGCACGTCGGTCGAGGCGAGCGCGGTGCGCCCATCATCCGAGATGGTGACCTGCGGAAGCGAGTCGCTCCCGATCCGCCGCATCTGCTTGGCCGCCACATGATAGACGGCGAGGGCGCTACGATTGCGATCCTGCGCGACCTGCAACTTCTGCATCGGCTGCGGCCGCGCGTCCTGCCAATGCCAGAGATCGACGACCGCCTTCTCGGCGAGCGAATCGGCGGGGATCGAATCGGGGAGGACCTTCGCGATCCCGAAGCGCACGACGGCGCCCGACTTCACGAAGTCGATGCCACGATCGGCGATGCGGAGCCCCTCGCCGGCGGCGGTCGGGGCGACGGCGAGAGTCGCCGGCTGCGGGCCTGGACGGCCGTGCGGGCCGGAGAGCGCCGCATGATAGAGCGCCATCCGCGGCTTCTCCGCCGTGGTGAACTCCTCGGCATCGGTGACGAAGGCGACCTGCGTCCCCGCCTCGTCGAGCGCGAGCGCGCGATAGTTCCCCGTCCCCACCTTGAGCGGGGTGATCGTCCCGGTGGCGAGGTCACGCGCGTAGACGCCATCGACCTTGAGTGAGTCCGCGCCGGCCACGGCGTAGACCAGGACACGCTCGGCGCGATCGACCACGTATCCGGTCACCCCGTCGATCTTGGTCTCCTGGCCCGTCGCGAGCTCGCGGAGCACCAAGGGCGCTCCGGTGTCCTTTTTCGGCTTCTTGCTCGCGGAATCGTTCGCGGCGGCAGTCGTTGCGGCGGCCCCACGTGCACTGGCGCCGGGTGTCCTCGCGGCATTCGCCGACGAGTCGACCTCGGTCTGATAGAAGATGAAGCGTCCGCCGTCACGCGGCACCTGGAAGGCGCGGACCTTGTCGACCGTCGACACCGCCCCCGTCTCGAGGGCGAGGATCGCCAGGGCGTTCTTGGGCTGATCGGCCGGGCGCACCTTCTTGGCGCGCGCCGAATCCATCGCCGCCTTCATCGGATACCGCAGGAAGATCACGTGCCGCGAATCCCCGGTGATCTGCGCCGCCTGCGCACTGAAGGGGGTCCCCGTCACCGAATTGAGGGGGCGTCCCGTCCACCCGCGCGCGACGCGATGCTCGGTCGTCCCGCCGGTGGCCCGCGCCACGAGCATCCCATCGCCCACCGTCGGGGAGAGGGTGTACACCGCCCACTTCCCATCGGCGGACAGCGTCGGCTGGAGGATCGACCGCCAGAGGTCGTAGGTGTCCTGCGTGAGCGGGAGCCGCTCCCCCTGCGCCATGATGCGGACCGGCGCGGCGATCACCACGAGGGCCGCTAGGAGGGAACCGAGAGTGCGGGAGCGCGTGGGCATCGGCGGATAGGGAGCAGGGTTATCTTCTGCAACAGCCAGTGGACCTGCTCAAGATACGTTCGGCCGTCGCCCCCCGTTGCGGAGCCCTCCCCGATGAAGCGTCTGCTCACCTACTTCCTGCGCGGCCTCGTCCTCACCATCCCGCTCGCCGTGACCATCGCGGTCTGCTGGATGGTCCTCACCACCATTGATGGATGGCTCGGGCTCCCCGTCCCGGGCGCCGGGCTCCTCCTGACCCTCGCCGGGATCACACTCATCGGGTTCATCGGCGGGACCTTCTTCGCCGGGCAGATCGAAGGGTGGTTCGACGAGCTGCTCGATCGGCTCCCCTTCGTACGGCTCCTCTATTCCGCAACCAAGGATCTGATGAATGCCTTCGTCGGGGAACAGCGGCGCTTCGAGACGCCGGTGATGGTCGCGCTCTCCGAGGACGGCGCCGTCCGCACCCTCGGCTTCGTCACACAGAAGTCGCTCGCGCAACTCGGATTGCCTGGCGACGTCGCGGTCTACTGCCCGCACTCGTACAACTTCTCGGGACAACTCGTCCTCGTCCCCACCTCACGCGTGCGGCCATTGGACGCGGTGAGCTCGGATGTGGTCGCCTTCGTCGTCTCGGGCGGAGTGGCCGAGGTACCGACGCTTCGTTCGGGGACGCCATGACCACGAAGTCGATCCACGGGATGGTGGGCACTCATGCCGGTGCGCTCGCACGTCCACTCGCTCGTGCACTCATGACGATTGCGGTCACCGCGGGGCTCGGCACGCTCACCGCGCAGGATGCCCCTGCCGCACCCGCCGCCTCGGTGCTCCTGCTCGTGCCCGATCGGGTCTTCCTCGCCACCGAGGATTCCGCTCGCACCGGCTGGGCGGTGCTCGTCACCGGCGATCGGATCACGGCCGTCGGTCCGCGCGCGTCCCTGCGCGCACCGGCAAATGCGCGCACCATCGCACTCCCGGGAACGACCCTCCTCCCCGGGATGATCGAGGGACACACCCACCTCTTCCTCCATCCCTACGATGAGACGAGCTGGAACGATCAGGTCCTCAAGGAAGCGCTGAGCCTTCGCACAGCGCGAGCCGTCAATCATGCGCGCGCCACTCTCGAGGCGGGGTTCACCACCGCCCGCGATCTCGGCACCGAGGGCGCGGGCTATGCGGACGCGGGGATCAAGGAGGCGATCGCGCAGGGAATCATTCCGGGGCCGCGTCTCCTCATCACCTCGAAGGCGATCGTCGCCACCGGGTCGTACGGCCCGACGGGATTCGCCGACGAGTGGAGCGTCCCGCAGGGCGCAGAGGAAGCCGATGGGATCGAGGGGCTCACGCGGGTCGCACGATCACAGATCGGGCATGGCGCTGACTGGATCAAGGTCTACGCTGACTATCGGTGGGGTCCGAACGGAGAGGCGCGACCGACCTTCTCCGAGATGGAGCTCCGGGCGCTGGTCGAGGTCGCGGCGTCGAGTGGGCGCCGTGTCGTCGCGCATGCCGCGACGGCCGAAGGGATGCGTCGCGCCGTCCTCGCCGGCGTCGCGACGATCGAACATGGGAATGGCGGCACCGCCGACGTCTTCCGGATGATGGCAGAGCGCGGGGTCGGTTTCTGCCCGACCCTCGCGGCCACCGAGGCGACCTCACGCTACGCGGGATGGCGGGAGGGGACGCCGCAGACCCCGCGCATGACGCAGAAGCGCGCCGCGCTCGATGCCGCTCGAGCGGCCGGCGTGCCGATCTGCATGGGCGGGGATGCCGGCGTCTACGCGCACGGCACCAACGCCTGGGAGATGGAACTGATGGTGGCGTATGGGATGACCGCCTCGAGCGTGCTTCGCGCCGCCACCGGTGGGAACGCGCAGCTCTTGGGAGTCGGGGATCGTCTCGGCACGATCCAATCCGGCCTCCTCGCCGATCTCGTCGCGGTCACCGGGGATCCCACGCGTGAGATCCGCGCCGTGCGCGCGGTCCGCTTCGTGATGCAGGGTGGACGCGTGATACGCGACGGGGCGAGCGCGCCGTAGCACACCCGCCCCGCCGTCGATCCCATCGGGATCAGCGCGCGATCACCTGAGCCAGTGACCGAACCAATCGCGGAGTCGCCCGAGGCGATCCACAAGGAGCCAGGGCTCACCCGTCCGTGAGAGGTCGTGGGTCGAGCGCGGGTAGCGCACGAACTCCACCGGGGTCCCCTGCCGCTTGAGTGCGGCGAACCACTGCTCCGCATCGGTCATCGGGGTGCGGTGGTCTTCCTCAGACTGAAGGATGAAGGTCGGGGTCTTCACCGCCCGCACATAGCGGATCGGCGAGAGGGTGTCGTACATGACGGGGTTGTCCCACGGGCGACCGTAGAACTCGAACTCCGTCAGCCCCTGCGCGTCGCTCGTGCCGTACCATGACCACCAGTTGGCGATCATCCGGTCGGCCTGCGCCGCCTTGAAGCGCTGCGTCTTCACCGTCACCCACGCGGTCATGACGCCGCCGTACGATCCGCCGGTCACGCCCATCCGGGTGGAATCGACATCGGGCCGCGCGGCGGCGACATCGACCGCCTTCATCAGATCCTCGTAATCCTCGGCGAACCAACGCCCACGCGTGTCGTAGGTGAAGTCTGCCCCATATCCGCTCGAGCCGCGCGGATTGGTGTAGAGCACCATGAAGCCCGCGGCGGCGAGGTTCTGCGTCTCGTCGAACCACTGCTCGCCGTACTGGCTGTGCGGGCCACCGTGGATGTACAGCACGAGGGGATACTTCGTCCCCGCCTGGTACCCGAAGGGCTTCATCAGCCAGCCTTCGATCTCAAGACTATCCCGCGACCCCGCACGACGCGCCATGCGATAGGTGAGCCGCTCCGCGTCCGACCAGGCGACCTGCGCATTCAGCGAATCATTGAATGCGGTGAGCTTCCGTTCCCCCTTCCCGTCCGCGCTGGCGATGAAGAGCTCGGTCGGCTTGGTGACGCTCGTCGAGACATACGCGACGGTGGTCCCGGCGGCATTGAAGGTGAAGCCGCTGATCTTGCGCCGTCCGCCGAGCACCTCTCGCATCACGCCGGTGCGCAGATTGACGAGATGCAATGCGCTCGACCCCCCGATCTCGGCCCACATCGCAAGGTCACCGTTCGGGAGCCACTCCATCCCCGCCGGCTCATAGCGCCAGTTGGGGGTGAGGACGCGCGTGGTGCCGTTGGCGACATCGACGACCGTCAGCACCCCCTGCGCCATCCGCCCCGGGCGATGGACGAAGGCGAGTTGCTTCCCGTCGGGGGACCAGGTGAGGTCGGACTCGGTCCCCATGAGGGTGACGACCTTCCGTGGTACGCTACCCGAGACGGGGATCACATAGATGTCGGCGTCGTTCCGTTCCCGCTCGTCGCGCGCGGCGTCGTACGGCAGGAGCGCGAGTGAATCGTTGATCGCGGTGACCACGCTGTCCGGCCGCAAGGAGACGTCAGCGATGAAGGCGATCGTCTTGCCATCGGGCGAGACCACCGGCGAGCGATGCGAATAGGCGGTGTTCGTGAGCGCCGCGCGCTTGGTGCCCGGCGTTTGCGTGAAGAGCTGCTGCGGACGGATCACGCGCGCCTGGCGTGCGCTGGGGACGAACCCCTGTCCATTGGCCTTATAGCGAGCGTCGAGGATGTGGCGGCCATCGAAGCGCGCCGGGTCGGCGGGCTTGGTGATCGCGCCGAACGGCGGACGCGCCATGGGCTGCATCCGCGCGAGGGGGTCGGTGCCGTTGCCGCGCACTGCCGCACTGTCTTCGGTCACCGGGGCGGCGAAGATGGCGAACTTGCCGTCGCGCGGCCACGAGCCGCTCGGATAGTCGGTCAGCTGCGTCGCCTCACCCCCGGGAACGTCCATCCGGATCGCCCAGGTGTTCCCCGCCCCGCTCGTCCCACCGGGCCGATTGGACGAGAAGAGGAGATACTTCCCATCGGGCGAGAAGCGCGGGCTCGAGCTCTCATAGCCCGGCGCGGTGAAGCGCACCGGGTCACCCCCCGCTGCCGGCACCACCCAGACCTCCTGATGCCGCTTGTTCTCCTTCTCGTTCACCGTGACCACGGTGAAGGCGATCCGCCCACCATCGGGCGCCATCGCCGGCTGCGAGACGGTGGTGACCTTATACCAATCGGCGAGTTGCATGGCGCGCGGCTGCGCGAAGAGCGAGACCGGGACGAACGCCACGAGCGCGGCGACGAGGAGACGACGGATCACGTGAGGACTCCGGAGAAAGGGGGACCTACCGGAACGACTGCAACACCTTGCCCGCTCTACGCGCCGCCTCGGCGATCCGCTCAGGGCTCGCGATGAAGGAGATGCGGAAGAACCCCTCGCCTCCCGCGCCGAGCGCAGAGCCGGCGAGGACGATGACCCCCTCCTCCTGCATGAGGCGCTCATGGAAGGCCATCGAGGGAACGCCGGCCGGGAGTGGGACCCAGAGATACATCGAGGCCTTGGGCGCCTCAGCGATCTCGAACCCGTTCGCGCGGAAGGCGGCGACCGTGGCATCGCGTCGCTGACGGAAGATCTCGACGTTCCCCGGGACCCAGTCCTTCCACGAGGCGAGCGCGGCGATCCCCGCGCGCTGCACCGCCATGAACTGCCCGGTGTCGAGGAAGCTCTTCACCTTGGCGAGCGCCCCGACGACCGTCGGGTTCCCCGCCGCCCAGGCGCAGCGCCACCCCGTCATGTTGTACGTCTTAGAGAGCGAGTGGAACTCGATCGCCACATCGTGCGCCCCCGGCACATCGAAGATGCTCGGCGCCACGTAGCCGTCGAAGGTCATCTCCGAATAGGCGTTGTCGTAGACGAGGACGATCCCGCGCTGGCGGCAGATACCCACGACCTTCTCGAGATACTCGAGCGGGGCGATCGCCGCGGTGGGGTTGTTCGGATAGTTGAGATAGAGGAGCCGCGTGCGATCGAGAACGGACGACGGGATCTCGTCGAGGTCGACGAGGAAATTCGTCCGCGGGGTGATCGGATTGAGATAGGGCTCCGCCTCGCTGAGGAGGGTCCCGCCGAGGTACGCGAGGTAGCCCGGGTCGGGGATGATCACCGCATCACCGGGCTGTGCGTAGGCGAAGGCGAGGTGCGCGAGCCCCTCCTTGCTCCCGATCAGCGGGACGATCTCCTTGAGGGGATCGAACGCGTGACCGAAGCGCGTCTCCATCCATTGAGAGACCGCCTCGCGGAAGGCGGGGAGCCCGAGCCCGAAACCGTAGCGACTCAGGGTGGGCTCATGTGCGGCCTGCGCGAGCGCCTCCACTGCGGCCGGCGGAGCCGGGAGATCGGCATCCCCGGCCCCGAGATCGATGACATCCACCCCGCGCGCGATCAGCTCACGCTTCTTCTGCGGAATGGTGGCGAGGAGATAGACCGGGAGGGAGTCGAAGCGGCGGGTGGTGCGTATCGTCACAGCATCAGCTCGTCGGCGGGGCGAACCCCTGTCCGCCCTCGACCCAGCTGTACATGTACTTGGGGTCCTCGTAGGGGAGGATCGCCTTCGCGACCTTCAGCGGACGGAACGAATCCATCATCACCGCGAGCTCGTTGGTGTGCGTCTGGCCGATGCTCGCCTCGTAGCGACCCGGGTGCGGCCCGTGCGGGATCCCATCGGGGTGATGCGTGATCGACCCATACTCGATCCCCTTCCGGCTCATGAACTCGCTCGAGGCGTAGAAGAGCACCTCATCGGAGTCCACATTGCTGTGGTTGTACGGCGCGGGGATCGCCTCGGGATGGAAATCGTACGGGCGCGGGCAGAAGGAGCAGATCACGAAGCCATCGCCCTGGAACGTCTGGTGCACCGGGGGGGGCTGATGCACGCGGCCGACGATCGGCTCGAAATCGTGGATATTGAACGCCCAGGGATAGAACTGGCCGTCCCACCCGATCACATCGAGCGGATGATGATCGAGGACGATCTCGTTGAGCCCATTGTACTGCTTGATGATGATCGGGAAGTCGCCCTTTACGTCGTGCGTCTTGAGCTCGCGCGGCACGCGGATATCGCGCTCCGAGTAGGGCGCACCCTCGACCAACTGCCCCACCGCGTTTAGATACCGCGAGGGCGGCCGCACATGCCCGCGGCTCTCCATCACCAAGAGCTTGGCCGGCTTGGTGAAGCGATACCGATGCAGGATATGGCGATGCAGGACGAGATAATCCCCCTGCCGGAAGGGGAGGTCGCCGTACTGCGTCTCGAGCGTCCCCTCCCCTTCAGCGACATAGACCACCTCGTCGCCCTGCGCATTCCGGTAGAAGTGCTCGTCTTCCGTATCCGGGGCCACATAGAGCATCGCGATGTCGGTGTTGAAGAGCATCGGGACGCGATCCAAGGTCGGGCTCCCGCCGCGCGCGATCGGCGCGGTGCGGAAGTGCCGGTGACGCAGCGTCTTGTCGGGGTCGGCCTCGTACGGCGTCTCGCGCACGCGGCGGACCGACTTCACCATCGTCGGTGGGTAGAGATGGTAGAGGAGCGCCGCCGGCCCCGTGAACCCCTCGATCCCGACGAGCTGCTCGTGATACAGGGACCCGTCGGGCTTCCGGAAGGCGATGTGTCGCTTGCGGGGGATCTGCCCCAGCGTGTGGTAGTACGGCATCAGAGATTCCCTCGGAGTTCCTGCTCGCGCTCCAGGCTCTCGAAGAGCGCCTTGAAGTTCCCCGCGCCGAAGCTCTTCGCGCCCTTGCGCTGGATGATCTCGAAGAAGAGCGTCGGGCGATCCTGCACCGGCTTGGTGAAGATCTGGAGCAGGTACCCCTCGTCATCGCGATCGACGAGGATCCCGAGCTCGGCCAGCGGGGCGATGTCCTCGTCGATCGTCCCCACGCGATCGAGCACCGTCTCGTAGTACGTCTTGGGGATGCTGAGGAACTCGAGCCCACGCGCCTTGAGCATCCGCACCGTCTTCACGATGTCGTCCGTGGCCACGGCGATGTGCTGCACGCCCGGGCCACGATAGAAATCCAGATACTCCTCGATCTGCGACTTCTTCTTCCCCTGCGCTGGCTCGTTGATCGGGAACTTGATCCGCCCATTCCCGTTGCTCATCACCTTCGACATCAGCGCCGAATACTCGGTGGAGATCGTCTTGTCGTCGAAGGAGAGGAGATTGTAGAAGCCGAGGACGCGGGAGTAGAACTCCACCCAATGGTTCATCTTCCCGAGCTCGACATTCCCCACGCAGTGGTCCACATACTTGAGCCCCACCGGCTCGGCGTGGAAGGGATTGTCGGCGGCGCGGAAGCCGGGGAGGAAGGGACCGCGATAGTTCGTGCGCTCGACGATCGAGTGGATCGTGTCGCCGTAGGTCCGGATCCCGGCGATCACCACCGAGCCATGGGCGTCGGAGAGGACGGTCGGCTCCTGCACCGAGACCGCGCCCCGCTCGATCGCCTTGGCGTAGGCATCGCGCGCATCATCGACCCAGAAGGCCATGTCGCGTACGCCATCGCCATGGAGGCGCACATGGTCGGCGACCTCCCCCTCGGGACCCATCGGGGTGGTGAGGACGAGCCGGATCTTCCCCTGCTCGAGCACATAGCTGGCGCGGTCGCGCACCCCCGTCTCGGGGCCGCGGTAGGCGATCAGCTGGAAGCCCAAGACGGCGCGGTAGAAGAGCTGCGACTGCTTGGCGTTCCCGACCCAGAGCTCGATGTAATCGGTCCCGTTGATCGGGAAGGTGTCGTGGGCGGTCTCGACCGCAGGGGCAGTGGAGGTGGCCATAGGGTTCGTCCGAAAGGGTGAGCCCACCCGCCCCCAGAGGGACGAGTGGTCCAAGACTCACAATATAGGGAGGCGGAGGGCCGGCAGGTCGCGGAAGAGGTCGAGTGCGGCGGGGTTGGCGAGGGCTTCGGTGTTCTTGACCGGCCGCCCATGGACCACCTCGCGGACCGCGATCTCGGAGATTTTCCCGCTGATCGTCCGCGGGATGTCGGCGACCGCCTCGATCACCTTGGGCACATGATGCGGGCTCGTCGCCTCGCGGATGGTGGTCTTGATCCGCGCGCGGAGCACGTCGTCCAGCACGATCCCCGGCTGGAGTCGCACGAAGAGCACGATGCGCACGTCACGATCGGCGCCCTCCCCCACCTCCTGCCCGATCACGATGCTCTCGAGGATCTCCGGCAACCGCTCCACCTGCCGATAGATCTCCGCCGTCCCGATCCGTACCCCGCCGGGGTTGAGCGTCGCATCGCTGCGCCCATGGATGATCATCCCGCCGTGCACGGTGCGCTCGACCCAATCGCCATGGCGCCAAGCCCCATCGAAGAAGTCGAAGTAGGCCGCTCGGTACTTGGACCCATCGAGATCGTTCCAGAAGGCGACCGGCATCGACGGGAAGGGGCGCGTGCAGACCAACTCCCCTGCCTCACCGACGATCGGCTGCCCCGCGGGATCCCAGACCTCGACCGCCATCCCGAGCCCGAGGCACTGCAGCTCCCCGCGCCAGACGGGGAGCATCGGATTCCCCAGCGCGAAGCAGGAGATGATATCGGTCCCGCCGGAGATGCTCGCGAGGTGCACCGCTGGACGCACCTCGCGATACACATAATCGTAGCTATGCTCGGCGAGCGGACTCCCCGTGGAGAGGATCGCGCGGAGCGCGCCAAGATCGTGCGTGCGCGTGGGGGTGAGTCCCATCTTCTCCGCCATCGCGAGATACTTGGCGCTCGTCCCGAAGACGGCCACGCGCTCCTCCGCCGCCACGTCCCACAGGATCCCTGGATTGGACTCCGGCAGCGGCGCGCCATCGTAGAGCACGAGCGGCGCACCCGTCGCGAGCGCGGAGACGAGCCAGTTCCACATCATCCACCCGCAGGTGGTGAAGTAGAAGATCGCCTCCCCGGCGCGCAGATCGACATGGAGCTGATGCTCCTTGAGATGCTGGAGCAGCGTACCGCCCGCGCCATGCACCATGCACTTCGGGAGCCCCGTGGTCCCCGAGCTGTACATCACGTAGAGCGGGTGATCGAACGGGAGATGTTCGAATCGCTCGGGTGCCGCCGCGCCGCGCGCGAGGAAGTCGTCCCACCGAGCCGCCGTCGTGAGCTGCGCCGCGACATCAGCGTGCGCCTGCGCATCACCAAGGAATGACACGACGATCAGCTGCTCCACGCTCGGCAGCGCCGCGACGATCTGCACGCCGCGCGCCACGCAGTCGATCCGCTTCCCCGCGTAGTGATAGCCATCGGCGACGATCAGCACCTTCGGCGCGATCTGTCCGAAGCGATCGAGCACCCCGCCCACCCCGAAGTCCGGCGAACACGACGACCAGACGGCGCCGACGCTCGCAGCGCCCAGCGCGCCGATCACCGCCTCGAGGATGTTCGGGAGGAATCCCACCACCCGGTCACCGGGGGCGACACCGGCCGCGCGGAGCGCCCCAGCGAATCGACGCACCGCATCGGCGAGCTCGGCGAACGTCAGGGTGCGGCGACGTCCCTGCTCATCGCGCGCGACGATCGCCGTCGCCCCGTCGCGCCGCCGCAGGAGGTTCTCCGCGAAGTTGAGCCGCGCCCCCTGGAACCAGTGGGGCCCTCCGGCCCCATGCGGGGGCGCCATGCGATCGCCATCGACCAGCACCGTCTCCCAGGGCGGCGGGGCGCCCGGCCCCTCGCCATGCGGCGCCGCGATCACCCCGGTCAGCCGCCAGACCTGCGCCCAGAACCGCTCGGGTTCGCGCACCGACCAGGCGTGCCACGCCTCGTACGGGGCTGAGGCCTCGGGGGCGGTCGGGTCGACGGCGCTCACCGTCCAGCAGAACCGGGCGAGCGCACTCTCCGCCGCCGCCTCGCGGGTCGGGTTCCAGAGGGGGAGGTCGGGGGCCGTCATCGCCGAGGAATTTATCGTATGTTCCTCTTCCCATGACGCCCCGCCGGATCCTCCTCGCTGACGCCGACGCCTTCTTCGTCGCCGTCGCGCGCATGGCGGATCCCGAGGGGGCGGGCCGCGCCCCGCTGCTCATCGTCGGGGGGCGACCCAACTCCCGCGGTGTGGTCTGCTCCGCCTCGTACGAGACCCGCGCCTACGGGGTGCGCTCCGCGATGCCGATCGCACAGGCGCTCCGGCTCTGCCCCGATGCGCTCTGCGTCCCCGTCCCGCGCGCGGCCTGTACCACCACCTCGCGCGCGATCGGCGCGGTGCTCCAGCGCTTCACCCCGGTCGTGCAGGCAGCGAGCATCGACGAGTGGTATCTCGATCTCTCCGGCACCGAGGCGCTCTACGCCCCCGAGAGCTTCGAGCAGACCGCGCAGCGCATCCGCGCGACGGTCCATCACGAGACGGGGATCTGGCTCTCCCTCGGTGGTGGCACTTCGAAGCTGATCGCCAAGCTCGCCGCCGAGAAGGCGAAGCCGCGAGCGGGGGTCGGTGGGCATGGCGTGCACCTCGTCCCGGAGGGGGATGAGGCGACCTTCATGCGCGGCTGCGCCCTCGCCGAGATCCCCGGGGTCGGGCCCAAGCTCCAGACCAAGCTCGCCTCGCTCGGACTCGAGCGGGTCCCCGATGTCCTCGCCGTCGATCCGCGGACGCTCACGCGGTGGCTCGGGGCACGCCCTGCCGCCTGGCTGCGGGAGCGGTGTCTCGGGCGCCATGAGGCCCCGGTCGAGGGGCGCGCGCCGGCCAAGCAGGTGAGCCGCGAGACGACCTTCGATCGCGATATCCGCGACGTGCGGGCGATCGCCGTCACGTTGCGGAGTCTCGCGGCACGTGTCGCCTCCGAGCTTCGCACCGAGCGCCTCGCGGCGCGCACGGTCACGGTGAAGATCAAGGACGCCGACTTCACCACGCGGCTCGCGAGCACGACCGTTGCCGACGCGGTGGAGAGCGACCGCGCGATCGCCGATCTGGCGATCACCTTGCTCGCGCGGCTCCGGAAGGCACGCACCGTCCCGGCCCGATTGATCGGCGTCTCGTGCGGTGGCCTCGTCCCGCGACCCGACGCCGAGCAGCTGGGGCTCTTCGCGCCACCGGCGCGTGGGCAGGTCGTGCCCGACGCCGCGACCGCCGCGGTGCCCGCGGAGCGCCCCGAGGATCGGGCCGTCTCGCGGGCGGTCGATCGCGTCCGCGAGCGGTTCGGCAACGACGCCATCCGGTACGGCGTATAGGATTGTTGGTCTGTCGCACCGCCGCGGTCATGGTGACCGTGGCATTCTTTCACCCTCTCGTCCCCTCATGACCCCGACTCGTCCGAAGCTGTGGCTGGGTGGGCTCGCGGCGTTGGCGCTCGCCTGCCAGCCTTCGACCCCATCCACGACCCCGACGCCGACGCCCGGTGCCGCCCCGGCTGCGGCGCCCGCGCCCGCTCCCGCGCGCCCCGCGAACGGCG
>VHBP01000012.1 GCA_016871915.1 Gemmatimonadota bacterium | reverse complement strand
TCGGATCGTCGCCTGCATCACGCAGACGGCGGTGATCGACCAGATCCTCACCCACCTCCGGATCCGCGCCGCCCGCGAGTCGCACGCCGGGCCGCGGAGCCCCCCATCGACGCGGGCCCCCGCGAGCCGGGGCACGACACGCTGCGCCCGCCCGTCCGCCGACGCCCCGACGCCCCCACGCCAACCTGAGCACACGCCCCCCGACGCCCCGCCACGCACCGGTATGGAAGTTCCCGCGGCGCAGGCGCGGCCAGCGCGAGATCGAGCGCGAGATCGGAGGCCGGTCGCCACCCGCCACGCGGCGCTGGCGAGGTCGGCGATCCCGCCCTATGCTCCGCGAATCGACGGCCCACCCCGATTAAAATTCCTATCCCGCCGAGCCGCACGGTGCTGATGCCCGCCGCGCCGTCACGGGGCGCACAGAACCGCGATGTCGCGTTCGCCGAAGTAGTCTGGGCCTTCTTTAAGAGCCGACAGCCGGACTGAACCGAACGGGCGATTACATTCCGCCCGATGATCGACAGTCTCATCCCGATCCTCCTCGGCGCCCTCTTGGGGCTGCGCCACGCCACCGACGCTGACCACGTGGTCGCGGTAACGACGATCGTCGCGCGCCAGCGCTCCTGGCTGCAGGCGGCGCGGATCGGTGCGGTCTGGGGCATCGGACACTCGGTCACCCTGTTCCTCCTCGGCGGAGCAATCATCGGGTTCCGGCTAGTGATCCCGCCCCGCATCGGACTCGGCCTCGAGTTCGCGGTAGCGTTGATGCTCATCGGCCTCGGGTATGCGAACCTCCGGCAGCGCGATGAGCCCAGCGCGCCGTCACTCCATCGCCCCTTCTGGGTCGGGGTGGTGCATGGACTCGCCGGCTCGGCGGCAGTGGCGCTCCTCGTGCTCTCGACGATCCGAGCACCGCTCGAGGCGGCCGCGTACCTGTTGATGTTCGGCTTCGGGACGATCGTCGGGATGATGCTCGTGACCCTCCTCCTCGCCGCACCGACGGTCTACGCCGGCGCCCGCGTGGCGCGGATGCAGGGCAGCGTGCGTCTCGCCGCTGGCGCGCTGAGCATCGTCTTCGGCCTGCTCCTCGCCCGCGAACTGATCGTGGACGGCGGCCTCTTCTCCGCCGTCCCGAGCTGGGATCCGCACTGAGCGTGCCGCGCGGTACCGGTCGTGCCAAGCGCGTGGCACCGCGCACGCCACGCATCGATCCGGACGTACTCCGCACCTTCGGCTCCAAGCTTCGAGCCTGGTATCGCCGCCACGCGCGCGATCTCCCGTGGCGCAGGACCCGTGACCCGTATCGCATCCTCGTCTCGGAGCTCATGCTCCAACAGACGCAGGTCTCGCGCGTCATCGACTTCTATCATCGTTTCCTCGATCGCTTCCCTTCGGTCGAGGCGCTCGCGAAGGCGCGGGAATCGCAGGTCGTCGCGCAGTGGGAGGGGTTGGGCTACTACGCTCGCGCGCGGAACCTGCACAAGGTCTCGCGCGCCGTGGTGCGCGAGGGATTCCCGTCCGAGGCCGACCAGCTCCGCCGACTCCCGGGGATCGGCCCCTACACCGCGGGCGCCGTGGCGACCTTCGCCTTCGAGCGGCGCGAGCCGCTGGTTGATACGAACGTCGCGCGCCTCCTCACACGCGTCTTCGCACCGAAGCTCCACCCCAAGCGCGCCCGCGATCAGAAGGCGATCTGGGCGATCGCCGAGGCCACGCTCCCGAGAACCGGGAAAGCAGCCTGGACGCACAACCAGGCGCTGATGGAGCTGGGCGCGCTCATCTGCACGGCGCGGGTCAAGCACTGTGGGAAGTGCCCGGTGAGAGGGAGCTGTAAGAGCAGGGCTGAAGGCTGAAGGCTAAAAGCAAAAAACTGGAGGCCGAAAGCTTTACGCTTCCAGCCTCCAGCTTCCAGCCTTCAGCCTCCAACTTACTTCGTGATCTTATGCGACAGATCCACCTTCGCCTGATACGGCCGCTCCGCGAAGCCCGTATAGATCTGCCGCGGCCGCGCGATCTTCTGCTCCTTGTCGAGCAGGAGCTCCTCCCACTGGGCCATCCACCCCGCCGTCCGCGCAATGGCGAAGAGCACGGTGAAGTAGTCCGTCGGGAAGTGCATCGCCCGGTAGATCAGCCCGGTGTAGAAGTCGACGTTCGGATAGAGCTTGCGCGAGATGAAGTACTCATCGCTGAGCGCGATGCGCTCGAGCTCGAGGGCGATCTCCATGTCCTTCGTGAGCCCGGCGACGCGGAGCACGTCGTCGCAGAGTGACTTCACGATCTTGGCGCGCGGATCGTAGCTCTTGTAGACGCGGTGGCCGAAGCCCATCAGGCGGGCCGCCCCCTTCCCGCTCTTCACCGACTCGATGAAGGCCGGGATGTTCTTCACATCACCGATCTCCTCGAGCATGCGGAGCACCGCCTCGTTCGCCCCGCCATGGAGCGGGCCGTAGAGCGCGGAGACGCCGGCGGCGATCGCCGAGTAGGGATCGACATGTGACGAGCCCACCGCACGGACGGCGTTGGTCGAGCAGTTCTGCTCGTGGTCCGCATGGAGGATGAAGAGGATGTCGATCGCCCGCGCATACACCGGGTTCGCCTCGTACTTCGGCTCCGACATCCGCGCGATCATCGAGAGGAAGTTCTCGGCGTACGAGAGCGAGTTGTCGGGATAGACGTACGGGAGCCCCTTCACATGCCGGTACGCGAAGGCGGCGAGGGTCGGCATCTTGGCCAGGAGCCGGATGAACGCGATGTCGCGCTCCGTCTCATCGTAGATGTTCTTGGAGGTCGGATAGAACGAGGAGAGCGCCGCGACGCCGGCGGTGAGCATCGCCATCGGATGGGCGTCGTAGCGGAACCCCTCCATGAAGCGCTTGATGTTCTCGTGCACGTACGTGTGGTACGTGATGTGGTGCTGGAATTCGTCGTATTCCTTCTGCGTCGGCAACTCCCCATGCCGCAGGAGCCAGGCGGTCTCGAGGAAGTTCGACTTCTCCGCGAGCTGGTCGATCGGATACCCGCGATACCGAAGGATTCCCTTGTCGCCGTCGATGAAGGTGATCGCCGAGCGGCACGACGCGGTGTTCATGAAGGCCGGATCGTAGCCCATGATCCCGAAGTCATCGGGATTGACCTTGATCTGCTTGAGGTCGGCGGTGCGGATCGTCTCGTCGGTGATCGGGGCGTAGTAGATCTTACCCGTGCGAGAGTCCTTGATCTCGAGATGGTCGCCGGTGGGGGGAGTCGTCGTGCCGGACATCGTGGAAGGTCCCGACTGCGGAGGGTGAGGAACGGTCGCGCAGGGCGCGCAACCTGCGACGGACGCATGTGCGTCCGCCCATCGAAGAAAGATAGCGGTTGGTACACCGGCACGGATGTCAGATTCGACTATCCTTCTCCTGTCCGATGGACCAGACCACCCTCCTCCCCCTCACCGCGCTCGCCGCCGCGCTCGGCGCCGCCATGAATGCCGTGGCCGGCGGGGGGACGCTCATCACGTTCCCCGCCCTCGTCGCGTTGGGAATCCCCTCGATCACGGCGAACGCGACCTCGACCGTCGCCCTCTGGCCGGGCACGATGTCGTCGATGTGGGGATACCGCGCCGAACTGCGCGGGGCTCGGCGCTGGGCCAAGGCGTGGGCGGTCCCCAGTATCCTCGGCGGGATCATCGGCGCGCTCCTCCTCCTCTGGACCCCCGAACGGCGCTTCGCCGCTCTCGTCCCCTATCTGATCCTCGGGGCGACCGTCCTCTTCATGATCCAGGGCCCACTGCTGAAGTCCTGGATCGCCACGCGAACCATCGCCCGCCCCGACGGGACGCTGGATCTCCCTCCACGGCGATTCCTCGTCTTCCAGTTCGGGGTCGGGATCTATGGTGGGTACTTCGGCGCCGGCGCGGGGATCCTGATGCTCGCCGCCCTCGGCCTCATGGGGCTCACGAACATCCATCAGATGAACGGTCTCAAGAACTGGGGAGGCGGCCTCATGAACCTCGTGGCCGTCGTGATCTTCGCCGGGAGCGGGATCGTGAATTGGCCAGTGGCGATCACGATGGCGATCGGGGCGACCATCGGCGGGATCGGGGGATCGCTCCTGGCCCAACGGGTGGGACAGCGCTGGGTACGTCGCGCCGTGGTGGCGATCGGCTTCGGGAGCGGTCTGACAATGCTCCTCGATCTGATCTGATTCCCGCCGAAGGAATCAGATGCCATCCGCAGGCATCTGGTGATGGGGACGATGGAGGTCAGGGCGAATTTCATCGCCCGACCACCCTCCCACCACAACAGGCTAGTATGGCAACTATCGAGATTCTGTCATATATTGCTGGTATGACAGAGAAGACCCGCCTCGACGCCAATGGACGTGTCGTCCTCCCCGCGAGCGCCCGCCGCGCGCTCGGACTCGCCCCCGGCGCCGAACTCGCCGTCGAGGTGCGGGACGATGCAATCGTCCTTCGCACCTTCGGCGCCAGCGCCGCCACGGCCCATGCTCGGGTGCGCGAAGCACTCGGTCCCGCAGGGGTCGCCGGGCTCGCGGACGAGCTGCTCGCACAACGGAAGCAGGGCCTCTGGCGTGAGTGAGGGGCCGCACATCTTCGATGCCTCGGCCCTGCTCGCGATGCTCTCGGGCGAGGTCGGGGCCGCGGCACTGCCGGCCGGAGCACTCCCCGTGATGTCGGCGGTGAACCTCCTCGAGGTCGCCAACGTGCTCGTGCGCCGAGGACTCGCGCCGGCCCAGGCGCGGGCGATCCTCGACGAACTTGCGGTAGAGGTGGTGCCGTTCGAGGGGGAGATGATCGAGCGCGCCACCACGATCCATGCCGCCGCACGTGATCGCGGGCTCTCCCTCGGCGACGCCGTCTGTCTGGCGACGGGACAGGATCAGGGTGGGACCGCGTGGACCGCCGACCGCGCCTGGCAGGGGCTCGAGGTCGGCGTGCCGATCCGCGTGATCCGCTAGCGCTCCCGCACGCGCGTCAGGTGGCGGAGACGCCCGCCATCGCGCAGATCGTCTCCCACTCCTTCTTGGTCACCGGCTGCACGCTGAGCCGGCTCCCCTTCTGCAAGAGCACCATCCCCTTGAGCGCTGCGACATCGCGCAGTTCGCCGAGGGCGATCAGCCGCGGGAACGCCTTCACCGCCTTCACATCGACCATGTACCAGGTCGGCGCGTCGGGCTTCGACTTGGGATCGTAATGCGGGTCCTTCTTGTCGAAGGCCGTATGATCGGGATACCCCTCACGCACCACCTCACAGATCCCTGCGATCCCTGAGGGCTCGGCGTTCGAGTGATAGTAGAAGCAACGATCCCCCCGCTTCATCTCGTCGCGCAGGGTGTTGCGCGCCTGATAATTGCGAACGCCGTCCCAATGCGTGGTCTTCTTCGGCGCCGCCTGCAGGTCAGCGAAGGAGAAGACGTCGGGCTCCGACTTGACCAGCCAATATCTCACGTGATCCCTCGTTTGATGGCGACCTTCACCGCCTCGACGAAGGTATCCAGCTCATCCGGCGTGGTATAGATGCTCGGGGTGATGCGGATCCCCTTGAACTCGGGGTGGACGATCGGCGTGGTGACGATCCGATGCTTGCTCATGAGCCAGCCGCCGAGCGCACCAGGATCGATCCCCTCGACATCGAACATGCAGATGGCACCCGCCTTGTCGGGGCCGAGTTCGGTGAGGACCTTCACGCGCGGGCTCTCGGCGAGCAACGCCTTCGCCCAGCGATCGCGGAGGTAGCGGAGCCGCGCGACCTTGCGATCGATCCCGATCCCCCGATGGAAGGTGAGCGCGATCGAGACCGCATTGAAGTTCGCCTGCGGGTGGGTGCCGAACTCCTCGAACTTCCGGATGTCGGCGTCCTTCGTCTTGGGCGCGGCCATGAGGGGCCAGAGCTTCGGGATCTCCGACTTCCGCACCGAGAGGAATCCCGCACCGATCGGCGCATGGATCCACTTGTGGAGCGAGGTCGCGTAGTAGTCACACTCGAGCGCGTCGCGCGTGAAGGGGAAGTGCCCGAAGGCGTGCGCCCCGTCGACGAAGACCGGGATCCCCTTGGGCCGCGCGAGGCGAACGATGTCGCGGATCGGGAGGATCTGCCCGGTGAGATTCGTGATATGCGGGAGCTCGATCGCCTTGGTGCGTGGGGTGATCTGCGCTGCGATCGCCTTCACGAGGAACTGCGGATCGGTGAGTGGGACGGGGAACGCAACCTGCTTGAGCACGATGCCATCGCGGCGCTCGCGCTGCTCCCAGGCCTGGAGCATGCGACCGTAGTTCTGATTGGTGACGATGACCTCGTCGCCCTTCGCGAGGTCGAGCCCCAGGATCATCGTCTCCATCCCTTCGGAGGCGTTGCGGTTGATCGCCATCTCCTCGGGGTCACATCCGAACTCGCGCGCGAGTTCGCGACGCGTGCTCTCCATCCGCGGCTCGAGGATCCGCCAGTTGTGCTCGACGGGGAGCTCGTTGACGAAGCGCAGGTCGCGGATCAACTGCTCGAGCACATGCGATGGCGTCGGTGAGATCCCGCCGTTGTTCAAGTTGATCATCACGCGGTCGGCGTCGAAGGCGCGCTGGATCTGCGACCAGTAGCTCTCGTCGTCGGCGAGCGCCGAGGGGGATCGGTCCCCCGCGACGAGATTCGCGCGCACGAGCTGTGCCATGGCGCGCTCGGAGAGCATGGGGAGGGCGAGACCGGCTCCGGCGAGCCCGGTGAGGAAGTCACGACGCGAGGATGTGGTCATGGGCGCTAAGGTACCACCAAGAGTCCCGACTCGCCGCCGAAGCCGTCGCGGACGCGGGCCAGATTCCGCGGGGCGCGCCAGGGCCCGTTCCCTACGCGGACCCCGAGCCGATGTGTGCCGCGCTCGATCGGGGCGCGTGCGATCCAGACCCCCTCCTCCCATCGAAGGGGGATCGGTTCCCACTGCGAGAAGGAGCCGGCGACGGTGACCGCGGCGGTATCGCTCGCCTCGACGCGGATCTCGAGGATCGCGCGCGGCGTCATCGTCGCACCACTCGAGTCGGTCCCGACCTCCGTGTGCACGAGCGCCTCGGCGATCACGGCACGCGGCATGACCGGGAGGGGCTGGGGACCGAGACTTACGCGCACCGCGGCCATCGCGAGATCGGCCTGCGGGAGTCCGCGCATCGGGTCAGCGAGTTGGCGCCCCACGGTCGCGAGGAGGGCCACGCGATCGGTCAGCTGGAAGGTGCCGCTCCCTTGGAGCGCCGGAAGCGAGATGGGGCCGTCGGCAAAGACCCGACGTCGCGTCCACGAGAGGGTCAGATCGTGCGGTCCACCCCGCGCCTGCAGCACGAACTGCAGATCGACGAGATCGTAGTCGGCCTCCGCTCGCGCATCGAGGTCGCCTGCGGTGTAGAGGAGGAGCCAGTCGGTGGAGTGCTGATAGGCGACCGAGGCGCTGCCATAGAGGAATCGCCAGCGCCGCCAGAGCCCGAGGTCGGTGGAGGTCGTCGCGCTGGGCACGCCATCGCGGCGCGTGCGACCCATCGCCCCACCGACCCACCCGCCATCATCGGTGCGCACGACGTGTTGTCGCACGAAGGCATTGGTATTCCCACCGGTCCCGGCGCTCCGCAACGAGAAGCTCGCCCCCGCGACGCCGACATCGGTGCGCAGATTCGGCTCACGACGCCAGGGGGTCGAGAGGACGGCGACCCCTTGGATCGCGGCGAGCGAATCGCGCGCGTAGGTGAGGTTCCCGCTCGCGAGGAGGGTCGATCGCTCGAGGGGGCGTCGCCAGAAGGCGGCGAGGAGCGCGGCATCGGAGGTCTCGCGTCCGCGCACCGTGCCGATCGCGGGCTGCTGGATGGTCGCGAGTCCAGCGTCGAGACGGAGCACCGGATCACTCTGCGCGCCCACAACTCGCCCGAAGAGGACGAGCGCGGCGAGCGCGAGGGGGGGACCACGGCGCGGCATGATTCGAAGGTACCCCGGCGAGCGCGGATACGCCTCCCTCCCTCACCGCCGCATCGTAATGTCCGTGGCGCACTCGCCACGGTCCGCGAACGCGTTACGGGCGGCGACCGCTCGGGGCGAGGGCCGCCGCCGCGGCGGGCGACGGGAGGAGCGACATCACGCCGCGCGCGCGCACCTCGAGCGCGGCATCGGGGGCGAGTCCCGCCGCGACATCGGCCTGCACCGCCGCGCCGAGCCCCGCGATCTGCACCGGGGTCGCGCCACGACGCATGAGCGTGACGACGCGCTCGAGCGCCTGCTTGGGCGGCACGCCGCGCGCCACGAGCTCCGTGAGCACATCGAGCGGCATCACCACCGACTGCGCGGGCCACGCCGCACGCACCTGCTTGAGCATCGCCGTCGGGATCCCGGCCGCGAGCGCCTCGGCGCCTGAGACGAGCTCCGCCTCGGAGGGGGTCGGACCGAGGAGCCCACGCGCCTGCTCCAGTCGCTGCGCCTGCGCGGCGACGGCGGAGCGGATGCGGTCGGGGGCCGCCTGCTTGGTAATCCCTTCCATGGCCTTCGCGACGAGAGGCGCCGAAGGAAGTCCGCGACTCACGGCGCGCGCGATCTCACGCTCGACCGCTTGTCGGGCCTTGGCGTCAGGGATCGCAAGGGCGATCGCCTGTGACGGCGCCTGCGCGTGGGGCGCGGTGACGACGAGCGGCGCACCGCACATCAGTCCGACGAGCGCGACGCCCGCCGCGCGCATGTGAGATGAAAGGGTCGGCATCATCGGCCCGGCACCATCACGACGGAGCTCGGTCGGCCGTAGTCGGCGTCGACGACCGTAGCGGCCCGCGGATCGGCCTCGAGGCGTGCGCCATCGACGAGGAAGGCGTAGACATGACGCCCCGGCATCAGCGGCACCGTGACCGTCCAGACCCCGGATGGGAGCCGCACGAGGGGGGCCGCGGTCGGCACCCACCGGTTGAAGTCACCGACGAGCGCGACCGCCTGCGCGGCTGGTGCCTCGAAGACGAACTGCGTCGCGACCGCACCGGCGCGCGGATCCGACGCCGGCGTCACCGGGATCGGGAACTCCCCCGTCACCGCCATCGGGTCGACGGGCGCGCGGTTCGGCAACACCCCGCGCGCGACGAATCCCGCCGCGAGCGCGATCACCGCGACCACGGCCGCTCCCACGCGCGACATCACGGGAAGGTGCCACGCGTCGAGCCACCGCCGCCAGCGCGATGGCGCCGGCGCGGCGAAGGCCGCGGAGAGGATCCGCGCCACCGCCCGTGGGTCCGCCTGGTCTGCGACCGAGGCGCGCAATCGCCCGCGCACCGTCTCGATCACCGCATCTCGTTCATCGATCATCCCGTCTCACCTCGGCAAGGCGCACGCGCAACACATCGCATGCCCGTTTGACTCGCATTCGCAGCGCACTGAGTTTGACCCCCGTCACCGCGGCGATCTCCTCGTACGCCAACTCCTCCACGTGGTGGAGGAGGAAGGCCTCGCGCTGCTCCACCGGGAGCGTCGCCAACACCTTGTGGATCTCCTCCATCCAATCCAGCCCATCCACCGCCGTCGGCGCATCATGATCCGGCACGTCGCCGTACTGGATCACCTCCGCATGCCGCCGCCGTTTCGCCAACACCGTCCGACACCGATTCGCCAGGATCCGGAAGAGCCAGGGCTCGAACCGCCCATCGTCCCGGAACTGGCCCAAGTGGTGATACACCCGGACGAAAGTGTCCTGCACCGCCTCCTCCGCATCTTCCCGGTTCCCCACCATGTGGAGGGCGAACCGGAGCGACCGCGGATAGCAGAGCTCGACCAACTGCGCGAAGGCCTGGCGGTCGCCCGCCTTCGCCCGCAACGGCAGCGAGGGGTCGATCGGGGAGGAGGGGGACGAGGACGACATAGGCGCGGTCTCGGGAGTATGACCAGCCCTCCGCGTCCCGCGCCATGGGACCACCACCGCTCCGACCGTCGACGTGCCAGCCGTCACACCCCACACTACCTCTGCGGCCCCCTCTCCCGTCACAATTCCCCTGTGGATTCCCCCGCCCCGCTCCTGACCGTCCTCGGCCGCGCGGTGACCTGAGCGCGCACCACGGCAGCGGATGCTTCCGGAGTGGTTAGGGATCGACCTCGGTCGGGGCGTCGACCAATCGCTGCAGCCCGAGGGTGATGAGCCCCGCACACAGGATCGGGAAGGTGAGGAGATGCGTGACCACGCGCCGCGTGAGGTCGGCGCTCTCCCCCATCAGCACATCGTGCAGACGGGCCGCCGCATGGAAGGGGGGCGCCAGGTAGGCGAGGGATTCAGTGACCTCCTTCTCCAGACCCATCACCGGACCGGCGAAGGCGAGCACCGCCGGGACCGCCATCCAGCCGATCATGAGTCCCGCGACCCCGCGTCGCGCGAGGACGGCGACCGTCGCGACGGTGAGGAAGGAGATGATCCCCAGGCCGAGACGAAGACGGCGGCCCGCTCGACGGCGTGCGGGACGTCGGCTGCCGGCGGTGGCAGGGGCATGTTCTGGAGTGCGAGCCCCGCGATCGGGAGGAGGAGCAGGAGGTGGAGAGCCGCCGCGAGCCCGAGGAGGCGCCATCCGTCGGCGAGCCCCGCCCCCGCGCGTTGGGCGATCGTCGTCCAGACGGAGGCGCGACGCCAATGGGCAAAGACCCCACCCATCACCATCAGGGCGAGGATGGGGGGCGCATACAGGAGGATCGCCATCACGAGCTCGGCGCGCGTGCCATCGATGCTCGCGAGGAGCACGACGCTCGCGAGACAGGCCGCGAGCATCGAACCCCAGCGCCGCCAGGTGGCGAGCAGGATAGCGGGCGCGCGCCAGGCCGATGGGAGTCGGATGAGGAGATGGGGGAGCATCAGGCGGCCCTCCCGCGCATCAGTTGGTTCGCGAGCACCGCATCGACCCCGCGCATATACCGCAGGCGCAAGGCGGCGAGACTCATCTCGGTGGGATCGATCCGATCGTGGAACCCCCCGCGCACGAGGAGGTGGATCCGCTGCGTGACGGTCGCGAGGGAATCGAGGTGATGCGACAGGAAGAGGATCGCCGCCCCCGCCGCCGCACGCATCGCGATTGCCTCGTGGAGACGTCCCTGTGCGCCGGGATCGAGTCCTGCCTCCGGCTCGTCGAGGAGGAGGAACGCGGTGCGCGGGAGGAGCACCATCGCGAGCTGACAGGCGCGCCACTGTCCCTTGGAGAGGGTCGCGACCCGTCGATCGAGATGCGTCGCGATCCCGAGGGTGCGGCAGATGGGGTCGCGCGTCAGCGCCCCCAGATCATCGACATGCAGGGCGAGCAGGGCACGGGGCGTCGCATACTCCCACCCCCGTCCAGCATCCTCATGGGGGAACCCCACCCCGCGGGTCCGCCGATAGGTCATCGGATCGGTCCCCCCGATGGTGATCGTCCCCGAGGTCGGGGAGAGGAACCCGAGGAGGAGTCGCCCGAGCGTGGACTTCCCCGCCCCATTCGGTCCAGCCACCCCAACCACTTCCCTTCGCGCGATGGACAGGTCGAGACCCGTGAGGATCGCGCGCGTGTCGATCGAATGCTGGACCCCACGGGCCTCGACCAGGGTGTCCATCAGGCCATCATGAACTTGAGGAGCGTCGACGGGGCACAGAGGATCCCGTCGGCGGCGTACTTGCTGTAGCAGAGCCCCTCGGCGTACCACGGCAGGTCGGTGAGGCACTGCACGAAGGCGGTCGCCGCGGCATTGAGGCACTGGACGACGACCTCGGTGGGGGTCGATGGCGCGGTGGTTCCGGAGCTCTGCGCGAGCAGCGGCCCCGAGACCATGGGGAGGAAGAGGGCGGCGCGAATGGCACGCCGGCGAGCGAGGATCTGGGTCATACGGTACTCCAGATGGGAGGTGAGTGAGGGTCGGTCCAACCGGGAGAGGTCCACAGCCGCGGAGGGGGAGGCGCGTCCAGTCCGCGGGCGACGGGGGAGGTTGTCGGGTAGACCCGAGCCCGCCATCACCGATTCGACGCACCTCCCATCGATTCGGGGCGCACTCTGATATCAGGGGGTCAGGGACCAGGGATCAGGGAACAGGACCCTGACCCCTGGTCCCTCTCACCTGGTCCCTGCCCTTGCCATCCGTTCATCCGGATGATAGGTTTTAGTCACAACCGATTCCGTGGCGATTTCGAGGCAACTTGCGGCCACGTAAAACATCCCGCTAAAGCGCCAGCCCGGTGCGCCTCGACGCCTCGGGCTTTCGTGCTTTCTGGAGTCTGCTGTGAGCTCTCTCGCCTTACCCGTCCCCTTCCTCGTCTCCTTCGAGTTCTTCCCGCCCAAGACGGCGGAGATGGAGGAGACGCTCTGGCGCTCGATCACCCGCCTGGCGCCCCTCAACCCGCGCTTCGTCTCGGTGACCTACGGCGCCGGCGGCTCGACCCGCGAGCGCACGCACCACACGGTGCGCCGCCTGATGACGGAGACCTCCCTCGTCCCCGCCGCCCACCTGACCTGCGTGGGAGCGACCCGCGCCGAGGTCGATGCGGTCGCGGATGACTATTGGGCGGTCGGGGTGCGGCACATCGTCGCCCTCCGCGGCGATGTCCCCAATGGCGATGGCACCTACACGCCGCACCCCGAGGGCTATGCCTTCGCCTCGGATCTCGTCGAGGGACTGAAGCGGCGCCACGACTTCGAGATCACCGTCGCCGCCTACCCCGAGACGCACCCCGAGGCACTCTCCCCGCAGGCCGACCTCGACAACCTCAAGCGCAAGATCGACGCTGGCGCCACGCGCGCGATCACGCAGATGTTCTTCGACAACTGGACCTACCTCCGCTATCTCGACCGCGTGCGGAAGGCGGGGATCACGATCCCGATCGTCCCGGGGATCATGCCGGTCACGAACTTCACGCAGACGCGGAAGTTCGCGCAAGCCACCGGGGCCGCGATCCCGGCGAGCGTGGCGCGCGTCTTCGACGGTCTCGATGGCGACCCGGAGACGCGGAAGCTGATCGCCGCCACCGTCGCTGCGGAACAGTGTCAGCAACTCGCGCAGGCCGGCGTGACGGAGTTCCACTTCTACACGCTCAACCGCGCCGACCTCGCGTACGCCCTATGCCACATCCTCGGGCTCCGCCCGCATCCGCGTACCCCCGCCGAGGGGCTGCGCGGGGAGGTGACCCCCCGATGAGCCAGCCCCCCTTCACGCGCGAGACGCGCAACGCCCGCCTCCACGACGAGGCGCGCGAGCGGATCCTCATCATCGATGGTGCGATGGGGACGATGGTGCAGCAGCATCGCCTCACCGAGGCCGACTACCGCGGCGCGCGCTTCGCCGACTGGCCGCGCGACCTCCGCGGGAACAACGACCTCCTGATCCTCACCCGCCCCGATGTGATCGGCGGGATCCATCGCGCCTACCTCGAGGCGGGCGCGAACATCATCGAGACGAGCACCTTCAACGCCACGCGGATCGCGATGGCAGACTATGGGATGGAGGAGCTGGTCCGCGAGCTCAACGTCGAGGGGGCCGCCCTCGCGCGCCGCCTCTGCGACGAGTTCGAGGCACAGGACGGACGCCCGCGCTGGGTCGCCGGCGTCCTCGGCCCCACGAATCGCACCGCGAGCATCTCTCCCGATGTGAATGACCCCGGCGCGCGCAACGTGACCTTTACGGAGCTCGTCGCCTCGTATGTCGAAGCGACCGAAGGGCTCCTCGACGGCGGCGCCGACATCATCCTCGTCGAGACGATCTTCGACGCACTCAACGCCAAGGCGGCACTCTTCGCGGTCGAGGAGGTCTTCGCCGCCCGCGGGCTCCGCGTGCCCGTCATGATCTCGGGCACGATCACCGATGCGAGCGGGCGCACGCTCTCCGGGCAGACCACCGAGGCCTTCTGGACCTCGGTGATGCATGCGCGCCCCTTCAGCGTCGGGCTCAACTGCGCCCTGGGCGCCAAGGAGCTCCGCGCCTACGTGCAGGAGCTCTCGCGCATCGCCGACTGCCGCGTCTCAGTGCACCCGAACGCCGGCCTCCCCAACGAGATGGGGGGCTACGACGAGACCCCGGCCTTCACCGCGGCGATCCTCAAGGAGTTCGCGGAGTCGGGGCTCGTGAACATCGTCGGTGGGTGCTGCGGGACGACCCCCGGTCATATCCGCGCGATCGCGAACGCCGTCCGTGATATCGCGCCGCGTGCGATCCCGACGCCACCCCCGGTCCTCCGCCTCTCCGGGCTCGAGCCGCTGGTGATCGGCCCCGACTCGAACTTCGTGAACGTCGGCGAGCGCACCAACGTCACCGGATCCAAGAAGTTCGCCGACCTCATCCTCGGCGGGCACTACGACCAGGCCCTCGAGGTGGCGCGCCAGCAGGTGGAGGCGGGGGCCGTCGTCATCGACATCAACTTCGACGAGGGGATGCTCGACGCCGAGGCGGCGATGTCGCGCTTCCTGAACCTCGTGGCGACGGAGCCGGCGATCGCGAAGGTCCCGATCATGATCGACTCCTCCAAGTGGCAGGTGATCGAGGCGGGGCTCCGCTGCGTGCAGGGGAAGTCGATCGTGAACTCGATCTCCCTCAAGGAGGGCGAGGCGGCCTTCCTGCAGCAGGCGACGCTCGTGCGTCGGTACGGCGCCGCGGTGATCGTGATGGCGTTCGACGAGCAGGGGCAGGCCGACACCGTCGAGCGGAAGGTCACGATCTGCCAGCGGGCCTATACGCTCCTCGTGGAGCACGTGGGCTTCCCGCCGCAGGATATCATCTTCGATCCGAACATCTTCGCCGTCGCCACGGGGATCGAGGAGCACGACCGATACGCGCTCGCCTTCATCGAGGCGACGCGGCAGATCAAGGCGAGCTGCCCGCATGCGCGGATCTCCGGTGGGGTGAGCAACGTCTCCTTCTCCTTCCGCGGCAACAACGCGGTGCGTGAGGCGATCCACTCCGCCTTCCTCTACCACGCCGTGAAGGCGGGAATGGACATGGGGATCGTGAATGCGGGCGCCCTCGTGATCTACGAGGACATCCCCGCCGACCTCCGTGAGCGCGTCGAGGATGTGATCCTCGCGCGACGCCCCGATGCCACGGAGCGGCTCCTCGCCGTCGCCGACGACGCGAAGGGCCAGGCGCAGCAGCGGAAGGTCGATCTCTCGTGGCGTGAAGCCCCGGTCAACGAGCGGCTGACGCATGCGCTGGTGCATGGGATCGCCGAGTTCGCGGTGGAGGACACCGAGGAGGCGCGGCATCTGTACGATCGCCCGATCGAGGTGATCGAAGGGCCGCTGATGCAGGGGATGAACGTCGTCGGCGACCTCTTCGGCGCGGGGAAGATGTTCCTCCCGCAGGTGGTGAAGTCGGCGCGTGTGATGAAGCGGGCGGTCGCGCACCTCATCCCTTACATCGAGGCCGAACAGGCCGCAGCAGGTGGCGAGCGTCAGGCGAAGGGGAAAGTGCTCCTCGCCACCGTGAAGGGGGACGTGCACGACATCGGGAAGAACATCGTCGGCGTTGTGCTCCAGTGTAACAACTTCGAGGTGATCGACCTCGGCGTGATGGTGCCGGCGGCAAAGATCCTCGAGGCCGCGCGCACCCACGACGTGGACATCATCGGCCTCTCCGGGCTGATCACCCCCTCGCTCGAGGAGATGGCCTTCCTTGCGAGCGAGCTCGAACGCGAGCAGTGGACCGTCCCCCTCCTCATCGGTGGGGCGACCACTTCCAAGGTGCATACGGCGGTGAAGATCGCGCCGAACTACTCGGCGCCGGTGGTGCATGTGCTCGACGCCTCCCGCGCCGTGGGCGTGGCAGGGAGCCTGCTCAGCGATGGGCTCCGCGAGAACTTCGTGGAGGAGGTACGCACCGAGTATCAACAGGCGCGCGAGGCGCGGGCCGCGCGGCAGAACGACGCGACGCGCCAGCGGCTCGAGGAGGCGCGCGCGAACAAGGTCGCCCTCTCATGGGCCGGGGTCACCCCGCCCCGCCCGAGCTTCGAGGGGGTGCGCGTCTTCGACGATGTGCCGCTCGAGGAACTCGTGCCGCGCATCGACTGGACCCCGTTCTTCCAGACCTGGGAGCTCGCGGGGTCGTATCCCGCGATCCTCGACGACCCCGTCGTGGGTGAGGCGGCGCGGAATCTCTGGCGTGATGCGCAGGGGATGCTCGACAAGATCGTCAGCGAGAAGTGGCTCACCGCGCGTGCGGCGGTCGGGTTCTTCGAAGCGCACTCCGACGGGAAGGAGGACATCATCCTCCCCGGTCGCGGCGTCACAGTGTACTCGATCCGTCAGCAGATGGTGAAGAAGGATGGGCGCCCGAATCTCGCGCTCGCCGACTTCGTCGCCCCCAAGAGCGCCGGCGTCACCGATTGGCTCGGCGCCTTCGTCGTCACCACCGGCGTGGGGCTCGACGAACGGGTCGCCGCCTTCGAAGCGGCGCATGACGACTACTCGTCGATCCTCCTCAAGGCGCTGGCGGATCGTCTCGCCGAGGCGTTCGCGGAACGGATGCACGAGCGGGTGCGGCGCGAGCTCTGGGGCTATGCCCCGAACGAGGCGCTCGACAACCAGGCGCTGATCCGCGAGCAGTATCAGGGGATCCGTCCGGCCCCGGGGTACCCCGCCTGCCCCGATCACACCGAGAAGCGCACCCTCTTCGATCTGCTCGATGCGGAGAAGAATGTCGGCGTGCATCTCACCGAGAGCTTTGCGATGCTGCCGGCCTCGGCGGTCTCGGGGTGGTACTTCTGGCATCCTGAGGCGAAGTACTTCGGCGTCGGGAAGATCGAGAAGGACCAGGTGGAGTCGTACGCGGCGCGGAAGGGGATGGAGCTCGCGACGGCGGAGCGGTGGCTCGCACCCATCCTGAACTACGACCCGGTGCGCCGCTAGATTTCGGGGGTCTTCCCCCCAACCGTGGTGTCCGATGTCGCGTCCGACCATCGCTCCCGAACTCGCCCGCCCCGCGCTGACCATGCTCTCCGAGGACGAACTCGCCTTCCGCGATGCGGTGGCGGAGTTCGCGCGCGGCGAGGTCGCCCCGCGCGTCCAAGCGATGGAACAGGCGGGTAAGCTGGATCCCGCGCTCATCTCCGCCTACTTCGAGATGGGGTTGATGGGGATCCAGGCCCCCGAGGCACATGGCGGCGCCGCCGGTTCGGTGATGATGGTGACGCTTGCCGTCGAAGAGATTAGCAAGGTTGACGCTGCGGCGGCGATCATGGTCGACGTGCAGAACACGCTCGTCGCGCACCCATTGCTCTCTGCCGGTACCGAGGAGCAACTCGCGCGCTGGATGCCGCGCCTCTGCTCGGGCACGGTGGGCGCGTACGCCCTCTCCGAGGCGGGGAGTGGCTCCGATGCCTTCGCGCTGCAGACCCGCGCGACGAAGGTCGAGGGAGGATGGTCGCTCACCGGGCGGAAGCTCTGGATCACGAATGGCGCCGAGGCGGGGTTGTACATCGTCTTCGCGACGGTCGACCCGAGCAAGGGCTATAAGGGAATCACCGCCTTCGTGGTGGAGCGTGAGGCGAAGGGCTTCTCCGTCGGGAAGAAGGAGAGCAAGCTCGGGATCCGCGCGTCGAGCACGACGGAGCTGATCCTCGACGGGGTCTTCGTCCCTGACGCCGACGTGTTGGGTCCCGTGGGTCAGGGATACAAGATCGCGATCGAGACCTTGAACGAAGGGCGGATCGGGATCGGCGCGCAGATGATCGGGAACGCGCAGGGCGCACTCGATGCGGCGGTCGCGTATCTCAAGGAGCGGACGCAGTTCGGGAAGCCGCTCGCCGAGTTCCAAGGGGTCCAGTTCCAGGTCGCGCAGGCGGCGACGGAGCTCGAGGCGGCACGCCTGATGGTCTACAACGCGGCGCGGCTCCGCGATGCGGGACACGACATCGCGCAGGTGGGCGCCATGGCGAAGCTCTACTCCTCGCAGGTCTGCGAGCGGGTCACCTCACTCGCGGTCGAGCTCTTCGGTGGCTACGGCTATACCACCGATTATCCGGTGGAGAAGTTCTATCGCGATGCGAAGATCGGTACGATCTACGAGGGGACGAGCAACATGCAGTTGCAGACGATCGCGAAGGGGATACTCAGGTAGCAGGGGACAGGTGTCAGCGGACAGGTCACTGCTCTAGTTGTCTAGCATGATGGCGCGGACGTCGGGGTCGAGTTGAGCGGCGGCGTGATCTCGCGTCAGCCATGACACCGAGAGAAAGACCAGGAGTGAGGTCACGAGGGTGATCCCCGTGACGGTGATCCCTTGGGGGACCGTGAGCTTTTTGGACCAGACGAGCCACTCGAGTCCTACGGTCAGCGTGAGTCCGGTGGCGATCGAGGCGAGGGCCCCTTCGCGCGTGGCGCCGGTCCAATTGAGTCCGATGGCGAGCGCAGGGACGAGGGTCGAGGCGAAGAGCCCGTAGCCCAAGATCCCCAGGAAGGCGACCAAGAGTCCCGCCTGTTGCGCGAGCAGTGCCGCGAGGACGGCGATCACGACGGTCCAGATGCGCCCGATCAGCAATTGACGGACTGGCTCGCGCCCCAAGGCACGCGGAAGGTCATGCGTCAGCGCGGCCGCCCCGATGCTCAAGAACGAGTTCACCGTGCTCATGATCGCGGCGGCCACCCCGGCGAAGACGAGAGCGGAGAGGACGACCGGGACGAAGCGGAGGAGGAACTGCGGGGTCGCCTCATCAGGAGAGGCGAGCGATGGCATCTCCCCACGCAAGACGAGCGCCTTCACCGTGACGCCGACCGAGAAGAGCAGGAGCTGCGAGAGGACCATCGCGACGGTCATCAGCACCGGATACCACTTGAGGCGCGCGAGATCGCAGAGCATGTAGTACTTGTGCGCGATCTGCGGCTGTCCGAGCGAGCCCACCGCGAAGACGAAGAAGAACGAGAGCGCGGTCATCGCGCCGCGGGCGCCCCAGGGGCCAAGTAGCGTCGGATCCGCCGCCTCGATCGTGCGAGTGATCGCCGCGAGCCCGCCGCCGGCATCGAGCGCGAAGACGAAGACCGCCGTCGAGGCGATCGCCATCACGAGCCCCTGGAAGACATCGGTGTAGATCCCTGCGAGGATCCCGCCACTCACCGAATACGCCAAGGTGACCGCGGTACCGATCCAGATCCCTGGCCCGAGCCCCGTCGCGAAGAGCGCATCGATCACCACGCCTAAGGCGAGCGCATTCGTGGCGAGATACCCGACGACCCCGGCGAGGATCGCCACCGCGCTGAGCCCCTGCGTCGCGGGGGAGCGATAGCGCGCCGCCAACGCATCGGGGACGGTGAGCAGCTTTCGCGTGCTCCCCAACCGATGCATCCGCTTCCCCAGCACCCACGCGCCAAGGGTGTTCGTGACACCAGCGGGGAGGATCAAAAAGATCGCCGTCATCCCCAGGGAATAGACGAGCCCCGTCCCACCGATGAAGGCGAACCCACTCAGCGTGGAGGCCATCGCGGCGATGGCGAAGGGGACGAGCCCCACCCCGCGCCCTGCGACGAAGAAGTCATCGGCGGTGCGGGTGCGACGCGTGGCCCAGACCGCGATCGCCGCACAGATCGCGAAGTAGGCGAGCCCTACCACCTCACGCATCGGGACGGCGCTCCGTCGGTGGGATCACCTCGGCGTCGAAGGCGCGCGCGTAGGCGATCGGGAGCACCACCAACGGCATCGCACCGACCACAAGCAGGAGGATCGCCGTGACGCGCGGCAACCCAAAGAGCAGCGGCCCACCAGCAACCGGCGCCGGCAACAGCAGCACGACGACGAACCCGACCGCCATCCCCCCGAAGACCCACCGCACCGTACGGGCGAGCGCCGGGGTCTCACGCCCCGCACGGACGATCGCGAGCTGCGCGATCCCACCGAGCACCGCGGTGGTGCCGAGCGCCATCCCCAACGGCACGAGGGGCGACGTGAGGCCCAGGAGGACCCCGACGTACGCCCCGACGATGCCGAGCAGTCCGACGACGAGCGCGATCACATGCCCGCGCGGGTCGTCCCGATCAATCCGTTGAAGACGAGCTTGAAGGTCCCGTGCGGCTGCGCGCGGAAGAGCGCCTCGGGGCCGATGAGGCGTACCATCCCGCGGCCGACCTGCGCATCCGCCGCCGCGACCCCACCCTCGAGATAGTTCTGACCCCAGGCCCACCCGCTCTTGAGCGGCGAGACGGTGTCGAACCAGACGAGCGGCCGCACGCCACGCGCCGCCGCATCAGGGGCGAGGCGGAAAACCGGGCTGTTGTCGAACATCACGATCGCCCGGCGTCCCATCCCGAGCGTGCCAGGCGCGGTGCTATCCACAGCGACCTCGAGGAGCGAACCCGGCACGTAGAACTTCGCGTTCCCCAGCGGGCGATCCGCCCCTTCCGGCGTGCGCTCCACCAGATGATTGCTCATCGGGAGCCCCAAGTGCGCGGCAAGGTTCGTCGAGCCCCGATCGTGATGATCGTCCCGCCCGCCTCCGCGAAGCGCTTCAGCTGCGGGATCGTCCGCTCGGCAGTGATGCTCCCCACCATCCGACGGAATTCCGCCGGCAACGCGGTCGTATCGGGCCCTCCCGCGCCCCCCATGAAGTCGCCGCGACCACCGGCGCCAGCGGCGCGCATCGCCGGGATCGCGCCGTCGACGAAGAGGAGCACGTCATACTTCGCGTTGAGGTTCCCCGCATCGAGCTGCTGCGGATAGACCACCTCGAAGGGGAACTCGTACTGCTCGAGCAGCCAGCGCGTCCACCCAGAGGGCATCGAACCGCCGTAGCGATCCCACAGGGCGATCCGCATCGGCTTGACGGTGGTCGCACCGCTGGTGCTCGCCGCCCCGAAGGAGAGCCCGAGCTCGCGCGCGGCGCGTTCGACGATCCCCTTGCTCGTCGCAGTGTTCGGGATGATCCAGGTGCCATCGGCCTTCCGCGAGACCTGGCTCCCCGACTTGAGGAGGCGATTCACGACGATGAAGGCGTCGTTGTACGCCGGCGAGAGCGACCAGACGCTCCCCGCGGCGACGGTACCAGCTGCGGGCGTCACACGCGCGGTCGGCGCGATCTTCTCCATCGGACCGGTGACCTCGTCCATACTGCGCACGAACTCGACCCCCATCTGCATCGCGAGGGTCCACCCCGCGTTGTCGTACGGCGGCGTCGGCGCCCCACCGGGGATACGGAAGTCGTTCGGGTGATCCTGTGGCTCGAACATGTCGAGCACGTGCGCGCCGAAAGCTTGGCCCGTCTTCACCACATAGGAGCCTGCCGGATAGCGTGTGCCGCCCGCGGCAATCGGCCCGGTCGCACGATGGACATCGATGCCGGCCTTCTGCAACGCGACGATCAACTTCACCACCGTCGGGAAGTCGGGCTGATCAGAGGAGAGGATGTACGCGCGCGGATCTCGCAGAGCGGGATCGTTGAGCACCCCCATCAGCGCCTGCGCCCCCGCACCGGTCCGCGACTGTCCCGCCGCCGCCATCCCGCCGAGGAAGGCCATCGCATCATCACCACCGGCGGTCGCGCGGCCGCGGTTCTCCGCCGCGATCCGCGCTTGCGCCGCATCCACACGCTTCGGCCAGATCGTCCAGCTGTCGCGATTCCCCTGCTGGATCCGATCGTTCCCCATCTTCCAGATGTTGAAGAGGAAGTGCTCGCGGTTGCGCGAGACCACATCAAGCACCGCCTTGTTCGCGGTGACCGAGTAGTCGATCGACTGCCGGAACTTCCAGACGCCAGGCTTCACCGGCATCGGGAGATCGGCGCTCGGGAGCTGGCGGTTCGCGATGAAGGGGATCTCCATCGGCGTCGGATTACCAATCGTCTCGGTGAGCAACCCGATCATGTTGTGGAAGTAGACCGTGGTGCGGAGCCCGCCGTTCCACCAGGTGGAGTACCCGGCGCCCGAACGCATCACCACCCCGCCCTTCTCCTCGACGATGAAGCGGTTGTGCATCGCCCCACCCACCACATCGAGCCCCGTCTTGATCAACGGGTGGATGTTGTAATTCATCGGATCACGGAAGGGGGGCGCGAACATCACCGTCCCCGCCGGGCCCGTCTGGTGATGGTTGTACATCACCTGCGGATACCAGGCCGAGTAGAGCATCCGGTTCATGTTCTCGGATTCGGGCTGCGCCGCGAGATAGAAATCGCGGTTGTTGTCATGCCCGATGTACTTCTGATAGAGGCGTGGGATGTTCATCCCCCGCTTCTTGGGATCGCTCTCCCGCATATACCAATCGCTGACGAGCTCCATCCCATCGGGATTGGCATGGACCATCACAATGATCAGGTCGTTGAGGAAGCGCTGCGTCTCCTCATCCGTCCCCGAGACGAGTTGCCAGTTGGTCTCGATCAGCTGCTGCGCGCCGAGCACCTCGGTGGCATGCAACCCACCATCGATCCAGACGATCCCCTTCCCCTCCTTCGCGAGCTGCCGCGCCTCGGCCTCGCTCACCCCCTCGGCGCGCGCCAACCGCTCAGCGATCCGGCGATAGCGCTCCTGGTTGCGAAGGTTCTCCGGGCTCGAGACGATCGCCATCACCTGCGGGCGTCCCTCCGCCGTCTTCCCGATGGTGTCGAGCTCCATCCGATCCGACTGCCGTGCCAAGGTCTCCCAGTACGCGAGGAACTTGGTGTAGTTCGGGAGGACGTAATCCGCGCCAATCTCATGCCCGAAGTACTCCTTGGGCGAGGTCAGCCGCGACTGTGCGGCGAGCGGGAGTGCAGAGAGCACGAGGAGCGCACAGCTCCGGACCAGGGGACGCCAGGACATCACGACGCGACTCCGGGGACAAGGGTGGACCTTGCTGAAGTCTACGGCGATACCGGGTCGGGTGCTGAGGTCACCTCCGCCGCCCATCGGCGACCTGAACGCACCGGCGGCTGGTGATGGTATCTTCTCGAGACCTATGCCTTCCCCCCTCCGCTCCCTCCTGCGCGGCGCGTTCCTCGCCAGCCTCGCGGCGCCCCTCACGGCGCAGCTCCCTGTGGCCGAGTTCGCGGCACGACGCGACTCCCTCGTCCGGGCCCTTCCCGACGGGGTGATCCTCGCCCTCGGAGCCCCAGAGCCCGTCCCCGATTACGTCCCCTTCCGCCAGCACCCGTACCTCTTCTACTTCACCGGCTTCACCGAGCCGGGATCGGCCTTGGTGATCGTGAAGAAGGGCACCGAGCGCCGGGACCTCCTCTTCGTGCAGGGGCGTGACCCAGCGCGCGAGGTGTGGACCGGCGCCCGCCTTGGTGTCGCAGGCGTGCGGCCGCGCCTCGGCCTCGAGGGACGCGATGCCGCGAACCTCTCGACCGTACTCGACTCCCTGCTCGCCATTCACAGGACCCTCCACGTGCTCGGCGACATCGGCTCGCGGATGACGGAGCGCTCGCTCCATGATCAGTTCATCGACGGCCTGCGCACGGCGAACCCGAAGATCGAGGTGGTCGATGCGCGGCGTGAGGCGAACCGCCTCCGCGGCCGAAAGAGTCCGGCGGAGCTGGAGCGGATCCGCATCGCGTCGGAGCTGAGCGCGCAGGGCCACCTCGCCGCCTTCGCCGCGGTGCAGCCCGGCGTGGCCGAGTTCACCCTGCAGGCGATCGCCGAGGCCACCTGGCGTCAGGCCGGTGGCGACGGCCCCGCGTACGGATCGATCGTCGGCTCTGGTCCCAATGCGACCACCCTGCACTACAACCGGTCGGAGCGGGTGGCGCAGGCGGGCGAGGTGATCGTCCTCGACATGGCGACCTCGTACGACGGGTACGCCGCCGACATCACCCGCACGGTTCCGGTGAGCGGCCGATTCTCCCCCGCGCAGCGCGAGATCTACGAGGTGGTGCTCGGTGCCCAAGTCGCCGCCGAGCGACAGATCCGCTTGGGGGGTCCGGCACGCGCGATGACCGATTCGGCGACCGCGGTGCTGCGGAACGGCCTCGCCCGCCTCGGGTTGATCGAGTCTCCTGAGGAGACCTACGATTGCGGGACGGCGCAGCAACCGCGCACCTGTCCTCAGCTGCAGCTTTTCTACATGCATGGCCTCGGGCATGGGATCGGGCTCGTGGTGCACGATCCCGAGCAGTACACCCTGACCGGGACCTTCGGGATCGGGAGTGCCTTCACGATCGAACCGGGGATCTACGTGCGGGAGAACCTCCTGACGATCCTCCCCGACACGCCGGGGAATCGACGGCTGACGGCGAAGATCGGGCCAGCGGTCGCGCGCTATGCCAACATCGGGGTCCGGATCGAGGACGACTACCTGGTGACCCCGGCTGGGGTCGAACGGGTCTCGGCGGCGGTGCCTCGAGAGATCGAGGGGATCGAGGCCCTACTGGCCAAGCCCCGGCCCCCGCTGGACTCGGCTGTCATTGACCGGTACCGCACCTTGAAGACGGGGCGTACGCCCCCCATGTAGCTTGTCAGGGTGCCCACTCTTCGATCGCTGCTCTTCGGATGTGCGCTCATCCTCTCAGTAGGTGTGCTCCCGGCACAGGCCCAGCCAACCGCTCCCATCCGCTACGAGATCACCTTCCCGAATCGGGCGCACCACGAAGCGGAGATCACCATCAGGTTCGCCGCGGTCCCCACCGGCCCGCTGCGCGTGGAGATGGCCCGGAGCTCACCGGGGCGGTATGCCCTACATGAATTCGCGAAGAACGTCTATCGAGTCGCGGCCACCGACGCGACGGGCCGAGCGCTGACCGTCAGGCGTGTCTCCCCACATGCGTGGGAGGTCGCCGGCCACCGCGGCGAGGTGTTGTTCCGCTACACCCTCTTCGGTGACCGCGCCGACGGCACCTATGCCGGGATCGACGAGACCAAGGCACACCTGAACATCCCAGCCACGTTCGCCTACGCGCCCGCACTCGCCTCGCGCCCGATCGACGTGACCTTCCGCCGCCCTGATCCCGCCTGGCAGATCGCGACGCAACTCGAGACCACGAACGACGGCGAGACCTTCCGTGCGCCGAACCTCGCCTACTTCCTCGACTCCCCTACGCACCTCGGTGCGTTGGATGTCCGGAGCTGGGACGTGGGGCCGGCGAGTCGCACGCAGCGCATCCGCCTCGCGGTCAACCACGAGGGCACGCACGCCGAGGTCGATTCCTTCGCGACCCTCACGAGGAAGGTCGTCGACGAGATGGCGGCGATCTTCGGCGAACTCCCGCGCTTCGACTTCGGGAGCTACACGTTCATCGCGTGCTACCGCATCACCTGCGCCGGCGACGGGATGGAACACCGGAACTCGACCTCGCTCACGTCGTCGAGCGACCTCCGGGGCAACATGATCGGTCTCCTTGGCACGGTCTCACACGAGTTCTTCCATGCGTGGAACGTGGAGCGCATCCGTCCACGGTCGCTCGAGCCCTTCGACTTCTCGCAGGCGAACATGAGCGGCGAGCTCTGGTTCGCCGAGGGCTTCACGAACTACTACGGCGTGCTGGCGATCGCGCGCGCCAGGATCGTCTCCCCCACGGAGTACGCCCGTCGCCTCACCGGCGCGGTGAACGCGATGACGGTCTCCCCGGCTCGTGGCTTTGGCGGCGCGGTCGCAATGAGTCAGCAGGCCCCCTTCGTGGATGCCGCGGTCTCGATCGATCCACAGAATCGCAGCAACACCTTCCTCTCGTATTACACGTATGGTGAGGCGCTCGGGCTCGCGCTCGATCTCACCCTGCGCGACCGACCGGAGCCGGTGACACTCGATGACGTCATGCGGCGGATGTGGACGCGCTTCGGCCGCGAGCAGACAGCCTCACTCGCCCCCGTGCGCACCTACACGGTGGCGGATGTCCAGTCGGTGCTCGCCGAGGTGACGCGCGACACCGCCTTCGCGCGGGACTTCTTCGCGCGCTATGTGATCGGGAGCGAACGACCGGCGTATGAGACCTTGTTGGCGCGCGCGGGGTTCCTCGTGCGGCCCGCACGCCCTGGACAGGCTTGGCTCGGCGACGTCCGATTCACCGACCAGTCGGGTGGGCTCGTCCTCGCGAGCGCTCCGCTGATCGGGAGCCCCATCTATCTGGCGGGGCTTACCACCGGGGATCGGATCACGCGGATCGATGATGCGCCGGTCATGACGGCGGCAGCGCTGCGCGAGCTGCTCGCGAGCCGTCGCGCCGGCACCACGCTGCGTGTCACCTGGGTCGGGCGTGCCGGGGAACGCTCGGCTCCCCTGACGCTCGCTGAGGATCCGAACGTCGAGGTCGTGTCCTTCGAGGCGGCGGGTCGTACCCCGACCGCGACCGAACTCGCGTTCCGCGCCTCGTGGGTCGGCAGTAGGATTCGCTGAGTCGGTCGCACGTCCATCTTACGTCCTCCCTGCGCATGCCTCGTCATCTCGCCTTCCTCCTTGTTCTCGTCGTCGGGGTCTCGCACCCGGCCACGGCCCAGCAGGCGCCCGCCGATCTCGTCGTCACGAATGGCCGCATCTACACCGCTGATGCCACCCGGCCCGTGGTCGATGCGATGGCGATCCGTGGGGGGCGCGTGGTCTTCGTCGGGGATCGCGCCGGCGCGATGGCGCTTACTGGCGCCTCGACGCAGGTGCTCGACCTCGATGGCCTGACCGTGATCCCCGGGATGACCGATGCCCATGCACACGTCCTCGGGCTCGGGCAGTCACTCCGCAACGTGGACCTCGTCGGGACCACATCGTACGACGCGGTGATCGCGCGCGTGGTGGAACGGGCGAAGCAGACGCCGAAGGGGGAGTGGATCATCGGGCGCGGGTGGGATCAGAACGATTGGGGCGATACGCGGTGGCCCTCGCATGAGGCGCTCTCGCGCGCGGTCCCCGATCACCCGGTCTATCTCGAGCGGGTAGATGGCCACGCCGCCGTGGTGAATGCGCTCGCGATGCAGCGTGCCGGTCTCACACGTGCCATCAAGGACCCGAGTGGGGGACAGATCATCCGCGACGCGCGTGGTGAGCCGATCGGCGTCTTGGTCGACAACGCGCAGGGGCTCGTCGAGCGGAGCATCCCAGCGGCGACGCGTGCACACGTGAAGGGGATGATCGCCGCCGCGATCACCGAGATGCACCGCTGGGGACTGACCGGGGTCCATGACGCCGGCGCCTCGGCGCAGACCCTCGAGCTCTACGAGGAGCTCGGTCGGGAGGGCGCGCTCGACATGCGCCTCTACGCGATGATCTCGGACCATGCGCCGACCCTCGAGGCCTGGTTCCGTCGTGGCCCGCAGAGCGGACTCTTTGACGGTCGTCTCTGGGTGCGGTCGATCAAGCTCTATCAGGACGGTGCGCTGGGGTCGCGCGGCGCCGCCCTGCTCGAGCCGTACAGCGACGACGCGTCGACGAGCGGGCTCCTCGTCTCAGCCCCCGCGCATATCCGTGAGGTGGCGGACCGCGCCCTCGTGGCGGGCTTCCAGGTGAACACGCATGCCATCGGCGATCGCGGGAATCGCTTGGTGCTCGATGCGTATCAGGGGGCGCTCGCCGCCCGTCCCACGGCGGACCATCGCTTCCGCGTCGAACACGCGCAGATCCTCCACAGCGACGACATCCCGCGCTTCGCCGCGCTCGGGGTGATCCCGAGCATGCAGGCCTCACACCAGACGAGCGACATGCACTGGGCGGGGAACCGCCTCGGGGAGACGCGGCTCCGCGGCGCCTATGCCTGGCGCTCGCTCCTCGAGACCGGGACGATCATCCCCAACGGCTCCGACTTCCCGGTGGAGTACGTCGATCCCCTGATCTCCTTCAAGGCGAGCGTCTTGCGCCAGGATGCCAAGGGGTGGCCGGTCGGGGGGTGGTTCCCCGAGCAACGGATGACCCGCGAGGAGGCACTCAAGTCGATGACGATCTGGCCTGCCTACGCCGCCTTCCAAGAACGCGAGCTCGGCTCACTCACACCCGGGAAGCATGCGGACTTCGTCGTGCTCGACCAGGATCTCCTGCGGATCCCCGACGCGATGTTGCCGCAGGTACGCGTCCGATCCACCTGGTTCGCCGGTCGCAAGGTCTACGAGGGTCGCTGACATCTGCACGCCACATCCACCCCATCACCTTCCCTTCCCACTGAGACCATCGATGCTCGCGGCATGGGGTGGTGACGGCGCGGACCGACTTCACGGCACGCTGACCCCGCAGGTAGCGGGGTCAGCCGAGCGCGGCCGGGATCGTGGTCGTACCGCGGCGCGAGGCGGCCGCCACGAGCTGCAGCGCGGCTGACCTCACCTGAGGGTCAGCCTCCGAAGCGACATGCTGGAGCGCGACCATGGCGGCCGGCGATCGCACGGCGAGGAGCGCACGACAGGCGTCGATGCGCGCGGCCGTCGACGAGGCCACCGGCGCACGAACCTTGCCAAGCGCCAGCCGCTCGAGGAGCGCGACCGTCTCGGCCGTGGCGATGACCCCAAGCGTCATCACCGCCGCAGCGAGGACGTCGGGGTTCCGTTCCTTCTCCAGCACCGCGGCGAGTCGCGGAACGGCCATCGAACCCCGAGGGCGCGCGAGGGATTGGATCGCACAGAGTCGGACCGCTGGGATGTCATCGTGACCGCCGCCACCAACGCCACCTGCGCCAGCTCAGAGCCACACCGCGCGAGTGCGGCGAGCGCCGCTCGTCGTACCTTCTCCTGCGGATGGCGTGTGTGCTCGCGCAACACCTCCTCCGCCCGACCGTCCGCGACGTCAGCGAGGACGGCGATCGCTGACCGAGCCACCAGCACGTCGCGGCCCCGGATCAGCGCATTCAGCGCTACATAGAGCCGCGGCATCGTCCGCATCACCCGGAGCATCACATCCTGCTGAGCCGGCGTCGGAGCGGCAGACCAGTAGCCCAGCATCTCCCGGACGCCGTCATCCTTGAAGCGCCGGAGGATCGCCTGCGTCACCGAGGCGTCCGGCCCATCGGCCTGAACGATGCACAATTCGGCGACACGTCGGATCAGCGGCGTCCTACCCAATGCCTGGAACGCTTCCGTGATGGCCTGGCGCCGCGCTGTGCGACGCGGATCCCGTTGTGCCTCCTGCTCGACCACCAACAGCGCGTGGAGCCCATCGATCATCTCGTCATCCCGACCATGCTTGCTCGCGAGCTGAACGATCGGGATCAGGCGGGCAACGGCCTCGCGCTCCAAATCCTCATCTGGCGGATCGAGGGTCGCGATCGCCTCGAGTTGCATGAGGACGGCGCCGAGCTCCTCGGTAGGATGCGAGGGGAGGGCGAGCGGCGCCTCTTCCGGTATGCGATCGATGACGGCGGTTGGCCGGACCGCGCGCGGACGAAAACGGACATGGACCGTCCCCCCCGCCAACGCTCGGAAGCCGGCCTCCATCGCTGACTGGTCCACGTCGTCCGAGGCGACACGGGCGAGCAGTCGTACCACCTCGGCAAGCTGGTCCTCCGTGATGTGCGCGGCGAGCCCAAGCTCGAGGATCCCCGCCCGCTGAAGGAGCGGCGCGACGACCGGGACATCCGCCGGTAGACCGTTCACTTCGAGGCCTCCGACGACGGGAGCCATCACCAACGCCTCGGGCTCTGCGCTCTCCAAGACGGCCGTGATCATGCTGGCCTGCGCGGCATGGTCTTCCGGATGCTCGGCGACCACGGTGAGGAGCTCGGCGAAGGCGCGGGTGCGTTCGAGGGCCGCGAGCGGGGACTTGGGCATCGACGGGGTGAGCGGGAGCCGGTCTGTTAGTAGTATACCCTTCACCGCTCTCCCACACCCGAGATCCGCATGGCGTTCCACGTCTGGTCGAGCGCGCACTACACGATCCCGCTCCCTGACGGCCACCGCTTCCCGATCGCCAAATACTCGCTCCTGCGAGAGGCGATCGTGGCCGAGGGGATCGTCCCGGCGGGTCGGGTCCATGACCCGCAGCGGCTCGCCTTGGTCGATGCGGGACGGGTCCACGACGCCGCCTATCTCGCCCACGTGCTCGACGGTCGCCTCACCGCGGCGGAGCAACGACGGATGGGATTCCCCTGGAGTCCAGGTCTGGTGGAGCGCTCGCTCCGGGCGAGTGGCGGGACGCTCGAAGCGGCGCGGTACGCACTGCAGGAGGGGATCGCGATGAATCTCGCCGGCGGCACGCATCACGCGTTCGCCAGCCATGGTGAGGGATTCTGTGTCCTCAACGATGTCGCCATCGCGGTGCGCACGCTGCGCGCGGAAGGACGGATCCGACGCGTCGCGATCATCGATCTCGATGTGCACCAGGGGAATGGGACGCACGACATCCTCGCAGGAGACGAAGCGAGCTTCACGTTCTCCATGCACGGCGGGCGGAACTACCCCTTCCGGAAGGTCCCGGGCACACTCGACATCGAGCTCGAGGATGGGACCGAGGACACCGAGTACCTCGAGCGACTCGCCGACGCCCTCCCCGGGGTGTTGGCCGCCGCTCAGCCCGATCTCGTCTGCTATTTGGCGGGTGCCGATCCCCACGAGGGGGACGCCCTCGGTCGCCTCCGGCTCACCTTTGACGGCTTGATGCGTCGCGATGCCCTCGTGCTCGAATCGGCGCGGGCGATCGGCGTCCCCGTCGCGATCGTGATCGCGGGGGGCTATGGCCGGGACATCCACGACACCGTGCGCGTGCACTGCAACACCGCGCGCATCGCATGCACCTTCCTCTGACCCATATGCCACCGATTCCCGCTCCGATGCACGCAGGGACCACGGAGAGCACTGCGCTCCCGTTGTACTGGTGTAGTTATGGCCCACTGGAGGCTGGAGGCTCAAGGCTGGAAGCTGAAAGCACTGCGCAGGGAACGAACAGCACGATGCTCGTGCTCCATGGTGGGCCAGGGGCGCATCATGACTACCTTCTGCCGCAACTCCTCTTCCTCGCACGGCGGCGGCGCACGCTCTTCTACGATCAGCGCGGCGGGGGACGCTCCAAGACCGATGACCGCACCCCGATCACCTGGGAGACCCATGTCGCCGACTGCGCCGCGGTGATCACAGAGCTCGCCCCAGGGCCGCTCACGCTGGTGGGCTATTCGTGGGGCGCCCTCCTCGCCCTGCTCTATGCCATCGAATCCGCCGCCGGACGCGCCGGCCCGATGCCGCGTCGTCTCGTCCTCATCAACCCGGCCCCGGTGAGTCGCGCCTATCGCGCGACCTTCGAGGCGGAGATGGCCGCGCGGCAACGGAGCCCGCAGATCGCCGAGCTACGCGCGGCGCTCGAGGCGAGCGGCCTCCGCGCCCAAGACCCCGCGGCCTACCAGCAGCGGATCTTCGAGCTGAGCGTCGCCGGCTACTTCGCCGATCCCACGCGGGCGCGCGACCTCACCCCCTTCCGCGTCACCGGGCGCGTGCAGCAGTCCACCTGGGAATCGCTCGGGGACTTCGACCTCCTCCCCGCCCTGCGCCAGCTGCATATCCCCACCCTCGTGGTCCATGGGCGGCAGGACCCGATCCCACTCGCCTCCGCGGCGGCGATCGCTGAGGCGCTCGGGGCACGGACCTGCTGGCTCGACGACTGTGGTCATGTGCCGTACGTGGAGCGCCCGGCAGAGATTGAAGCCGCGATCGACACCTTCCTCGACGAGACCGAATCACTCGTGACGGGGTAAGGAGCAGGAGCCACCGGCCCGCTCCCGTATATTCAGAGGATGATGGACTCTCGCGCCGCAGCGCATCTGCTACACGAGATCGGCCCTGACGCACACTCGGTCGACGGCCTCGATAACATGGCACTGGGAATCGGGATGGCACGGAAGGGGTGGCTCACCGCCGGCGATGTGCTCAACACGCGCGGGGTGGACGAGGTGGTGGCGTTCGCGCAGCGGCGTCGGCACGCGGCACGCTGACATCATGGCCGCCAAGAAGTCACCGCGCACCGCGCCCAAAAGGAAGACCGCGAAGAAGACCGCGACCCGACGCCCCGCTCGCTTACGTGGCGAGGCACTGCGCGCGCACGCCCTCGAGATCCAGCGTCGACTCACAGCGACCTACCCCGACGCGCACTGCGAGCTCACGCACCGCAATCCCTTCGAGCTCGCCGTCGCGACCGTCCTCTCGGCGCAGTGCACCGATGCACGCGTCAACATGGTGACCCCCGAACTCTTTCGCCGCTGGCCGACCCCGCAGGCGCTCGCGCAGGCCTCGCTCGAGGAGATCGAGGCGGTCATCAAGAGCACGGGGTTCTATCGGAACAAGGCGAAGTCGATCCTCGGGCTCGCGCGACAGGTCGTCGCCGAACATGGCGGTGAGATCCCGACGGAGATGGACGCACTCGTCCGCCTTCCCGGGATCGGACGCAAGACGGCGAACGTCGTCCTCGGCAACGCCTTTTGTCGCAACGAAGGGATCGTCGTCGACACCCACGTGGCGCGACTCTCCGCCCGCTTCGGCTTCACGCGCGAGTCCGATCCCGTGAAGATCGAACAGGCGTTGATCCCGCTCTTCCCGCGCGAGAGCTGGACCCAGCTCTCGCACCTCATGATCTGGCATGGGCGCCGCACCTGCGCGGCGCTCCGGCCGCGCTGCGGCGAGTGCGTCCTCGCCGACTGCTGCCCCTCCGCTGCCCTCTGACTCCCGACCGATGGCCTTCTCTCCCGCTGCCGCTTCCTCGCCTCATCACACCCTGCGCACCTCAGCGCTCGCGGCGATGGCGCTCGTCTGCATCGCCGTCGCCTGCGCCCCCGCGCGCCGGAGCTCCGCGGTGCAGAACGCACAGCTCCTCGCCCCGCCGAAAGATTCGTGCGAGCTCGCCCGCGAGGATGCGCGACTCGATCCACGACTCGAGGTGGAGCGCGTCCCGACGCCGGTGAAGATGGAACCGCCCCCGATCAAGCGGCCTGTCCCGCCGGCCGTACTTCGCCGGAGCCGCGGCGACACCATCAAGGCGGAGGTCCTCGTCGATACCGTGGGCCGCCCCGACATGACCACCTTCGCGATGTTGCAGTCGCCGGAGGGCTGGTACACGACCAACCTCAAGGCGGCGATCGCACAGTGGACCTTCGAACCCGCCCTCCGAAATGGGTGCAAAGTCCCCCGGTACTATCTCTTCACCGTCTCACTGGGCAGGCGTCCCCGCCGCTAGGTAGATTTCTCGAACACTCTCTGCCTTTCCCCCCATGAAGACCGCCACCTTCGAGACCAACAAGGGCACCATCGTCGCGACGCTCCACGAGAAGGACGCGCCCGGCACGGTCGCCAACTTCGAGAAGCTCGCCAACGACGGCTTCTACGACATGATCCGCTTCCACCGCGTGATCTCCGACTTCGTCGTGCAGGGGGGCTGCCCCAACGCGAAGATCGGTGGCACGCCGAAGGGCCCGCCAGGCACCGGCGGCCCGGGGTGGACGATCACGTGCGAGACCAAGGGAAACCCCCAGCGCCACGCCGTTGGCGCCCTCTCCATGGCGCACGCCGGCCTGAACACGGGCGGCTCCCAGTTCTTCATGGTGCTCTCGGAACCCAACACCAAGCACCTCGATGGCGTGCACACCGTCTTTGGCCAGATCACCTCGGGCCTCGACGTGATGAAGACCCTCACGGACAAGGACCACATGGTCTCCGTCCGCGTCGCCTGATCCTGTCCCCTGACCCCTGGTACCTGATCCCATGACCACTGGCACCCCGATGTCCGGACGCGACACCGCCGCCGCCTTCAAGGGCCTGATCATCGGCCTCATCGGCATCCTCGCGGTCGTCCTCATCACGATGACGCTGACGAACCGCAAGTTCGACGCCCATCACGAGGCGGCACCCGCGACCGAGTCGCACTGAGATGACCGCGGCCGAGTCGCCGGCCGCCGAGCGCCCTGCGTCCCTCGAGGGGCGCAGGGCGCTTCCCTTTCCGCTCGCCGCGGCGGCCGCGCCGATCCAGACGCTCCTGATCCTGGCGTTCGGACTCGCGCTCCGTCTGCACCCCGAGCTCGCGCGCTGGTCAGTCCCGACCCTGATGACGGGACTTGTCTTCCTCGGGGCGCCGGTGGCCTGGCGCACCATCAAGGGGATGCTCCGTGGCGAGTTCGCCGCCGATGTGGTCGCGATGCTCGCGATCGTCACCGCGATCGTCCTCCTGGAGCCGATCGCCGGCTTGGTGATCGTGCTGATGCAGACGGGGGGTGAACTCCTCGAGCGCTACGCCGAAGGACGCGCGTCGGATGCGGTGCGCGAGCTCGAGGCGGCAGCGCCACGCATCGCGCACCGCCTCGCGTCGGAGCGCCCCGCGGCCGGCGACCCGCTGATCGGGACCGCGGTCACCGATGTCGCGGTCGAGCGGATCGCCGTCGGTGACCTCCTCTTGGTGCGCCCCGGGGAGATGATCCCCTGCGACGGCGAGGTGGTCGAGGGCTCCAGTTCGCTAGACACCTCGCGCATCACTGGCGAACCGATTCCCGAGCGCGTGGGGCCGGGTGCGCAAGTACGCTCCGGCGTGGTGAACACCGCCTCGCCGCTGGTGCTTCGTGCCACCGCCCTCGCCAGCGCCTCGCTCTATGCGCGCATCGTCGAGCTCGTCCGAACGGCCCAGGGGGAGAAGTCCCCGATCCAACGTCTCGCCGACCGCTGGGCGGTCTGGTTCACCCCGATCACGATCCTCGCCTGCGTCATCGCGTGGGTCATCTCACGCGATCCACTGCGCGTCCTCGCCGTCCTCGTCGTCGCGACCCCCTGCCCGCTCCTCCTCGCGACCCCGGTCGCGGTGATCGGTGGGATCAACCGCGCGGCCCGCCGTCAGGTGATCGTGCGCAATGGCACCGCGCTCGAACTCCTCGCGCGCGTCGACACCGTGGTCTTCGATAAGACGGGGACCCTCACGCACGGCCGGCCCGCGGTGACCTCCGTCGAAGGAATCGATGGCGCCTCCGCCGACGAACTCCTGCGCTACGCCGCCGCGATCGAGATGGGGAGTGGACATCTCCTCGCGCGCTCCGTCCTCGATGAGGCGACCGCTCGGAAGCTACAGATTCCCTCGGCGCGCGAGATCGTGGAGCATGCGGGGCGCGGGGTCACCGGCCTCGTGAACGCGCACCGCGTCAGCGTCGGGAATCGCACGTTGGTCGGGGAGCATCACCCTGAGCGTCGCACCGCCCTCGACGCGCTGCACCCGGCCACCGCTGGTGGGCTCCGCGCCTATGTGGTGGTCGAATCCCTCGAGCAGGCCGCGCTGCCGATGATCGGTGTCATCACCTTCGGCGACCGCCTCCGCGCCGATCTCCCTCCGTTCTTCCAGCGCCTCACGCAGCTTGGCCTCACCCGCACCGTCCTCCTCTCCGGCGATCACGTGGAGAATGTGCGCCCGATGGCTGAGGCGTTGGGGATCAGCGAGGCCCAGGGGGATCTCCTCCCCGATGGAAAGGTCGCCGCGGTGAAGGCACTCGAGGCGAGCGGCCACCGCGTCCTAATGGTGGGCGACGGCACCAACGATGCCCCCGCACTCTCCGCTGCGACGGTCGGGGTCGCCCTCGCCGCGCACGGCGGCGGGATCTCCGCCGAGGCGGCTGGCGTGGTGCTCCTCGCCGATGATGTCACGCGCGTCGAGGATGCGGTGCGCATCGGCCAGCGCGCCGTGAAGATCGCACGGCAGAGCATCGTCGCCGGACTCGTCCTCTCTGGTGCGGCGATGGTCGTCGCCGCGCTCGGGTTCATCCCCCCCACAGTGGGGGCGCTGATCCAGGAGGGGATCGATGTAGCGGTGATCCTGAATGCGCTGCGGGCCGCGTCGGCTCCGGCGGGGCGAACCTCCTAGCCCGATCCTTAAGGAAACCACGCGGTCGAGGCGGTGTATCTTGCCTCCCATGTCGACCCTTCCCGATCGTGCCAGCGCCCTCGCCCTCATGGAGGCGTGGACCCCCAACGTCTCCCTCCGGCGCCACATGCTCGCCGTCGAGGCCGCGATGCGCGCCTACGCCTCCCACTTCGGCGAAGATGTCGAACGCTGGGGGCTCGCCGGCCTCCTGCACGACTTCGACTACGAGCGCTTCCCCAACGACGCACAGGCCGCCGACGCCGAGCACCCGAGTGAGGGGGTCCGCCACCTCCGCACCCTCGGCTACCCAGACGACATCTGTCAGGCGATCCTCGGCCACGCCCCCTTCACCGGGGTCGCGCGCGAGAGCCAGATGGCCAAGGCCCTCTTCGCCGTCGATGAGCTCTGCGGGCTGATCACCGCCGCCGCCCTCGTGCGTCCCTCCAAGAGCGTGATGGATCTCGAGGCGAGTTCGGTGCGGAAGAAGCTCAAGGATAAGGCGTTCGCTCGCGGGGTCTCCCGAGAGGATGTCGTTAACGGAGCGGCCGAGCTCGGCGTCGAACTCGAGGCACACATCGCCTTCGTGATCGAGGCGATGCGCGGGATCGCACCCACCCTCGGACTCGCGGGGCCCGCTGTTCCCTGACCCCTGGTCCTGGGTCCCTGGCCCCTGGTCCCTGTAACGCCCCAACGTCAGCCCTCGCTCCGACGTATATGAGGATGTGCCACGTGAGCGTCGCGCATGACCACGATGGTCCTCCCCTGGACCCCGACCACCGTCCGCATGGTGCCTGACCGGCCAGCGGACCAGCGGGAGCTCATCCTCGCCGCCCAGCGGGGCGAGGAGGCGGCCTTCGGCACCCTGGTGCTTCGGCACCAGCGGCGGGCGTACGCGGTGGCGCGGGCGATCGTGCTCAACCACGAGGATGCGGAGGACGCGGTGCAGGAAGGGTTCCTCCACGCCTACCGCGCGCTGGAGCGCTTCCGCCCCGATCAGGCCTTCGGGGCCTGGCTCCACCGGATCGTGGCGAATGCGGCGCTCGACATCACCCGTCGGCGGAAGGTGCGGGATGCCGACGAGTTGCCGGAGACGGTGGCGTCGCCCTACCGCGATCCCGCGGAGACGGCGGAGGTGCGCCGTCGGTTGGCGGCGGCGCTCGCCGAGCTCCCCGCGCGGCAACGCGCGGTGATCACGTTGCACGACGTGGAGGGGTTCCGCCACGCGGAGATCGGCCAGATGCTCGGGATCCCCGAGGGGACGGCTCGCTCCGACCTGCACTATGCCCGATCCCATTTGCGCCAGTTGCTCGGGGCGCTGAGGAGTGACGTATGACCGAAGAGACCCGCGGCCCGGCGCTGCACCGGGATGACGAACTGACCGAGCACCTCCGAGCGCTCACCGCCCCACCAGCCGATCCGGCCTACTGGGATGGGCTTCACGCACGCATCCTGGCCCGCGTGGCGCAGGGCCATGAAGAGGGCGAGTGGTGGGCGATCTCCGAGCGGACCTACCGCGTGGGACTCCTCGCGGCTGGGCTCACCCTCATCGTCGCCGGGTCGCTCTGGATGCGCGCCCGATCGGTGGAGACCCGGATGGCGTACGAGACGCAGATCGAGACCCCGGCCGACGTGCAGCCGACCTTCGCCCGTCGTGGGCTCTTCGATGACGACCGACCGGGGGCGTACCTCGCCCCGGGTCCCCGCTAGGAGATGTCATGACTCGAACCAAAGGGAAGGCCCTCGCGTTCTATGCCTCGATGGTCGTGGTGGGCGCGATCCTCGGCATCGTCGCCGACCGCGTGATCCTGCGCGAGCGGTTGGCACGCGAATGGCGGGATCCCCGCAGCATGCGCGAGCGCATCTCCACCGAGCTCGGACTCGACGCGGCGCAGCGGGCCCGATTCGATTCGATCCTCGATGCGCGCAATCGGGGGTACGACTCCCTGATGGCCCCGGTCCGTCCATCGCTCGACTCGGTCGGGACGGCGGCGCGGCAGGAGATCCAGGCGATGCTCACCCCCGAGCAGCGCACCCGATATGACGAGATGCGGCGCGCGCGCGAGCGCGGTCGCCAGGAGCGGTAACTGATGCGGCGGATGGTCCGACTGATGGTGGTGTGCCTCCCCATGGCCCTCGGGGCCCAGGAGGCGGCGCGCCCGATCACCCTCGACGAGGCGGTGCGGCTCGCCAAGCGCAACGCGCCGGCGGCGGTGCAGGCCCGCAACAATGTCCGGCAACAGGCCGGGACGGTGCGATCGCGCTATGCGGCCTACCTCCCCACCCTCTCCTTCGGGGCGGGCGCCAATCGCCAGAACGGCACGCGGTACCTCCTCGACCTCGACACGATCCTCCCGAACGACGTCCCGTGGCGCGCCAGCCACAGCCTGAACTCCAATCTCGAGGTCTTCGACGGCGGCCGGCGGTGGTTCGAGCTCCAGGCCGCGCGCGCCGGCGTCGATGCCGCCGAGGCGAGTGAGGTCGCGCAGGAGTTCACCGTCGCGCTCAACGTGAAGCAGCAGTTCTACGCCGTGCTCGCCGCTCGCGAGCAACAGAGCGCCGCCGCGAAGCAGCTCGAGCAGGCCGCGGAGCAGCTCAAGGCCGCCAACGCCCGCGTGGGCGCCGGCGCCGCCACCCGCTCCGACTCGCTACGCTCGGTGATCGCCGTCGGCAATGCGCGTCTCGCCGTCCTCGCGGCCGAGAACGCCCTCGCCGGCGCCAACGCGAGTCTCTCGCGCCTCGTCGGCTCCGCGACGCTCGTGACTGCGGCGCCAGACGACCAACGCGACGCCGCGCTCCGCGTCACACGGAGCGACGCGGAGCTCCTCGCCCTCGCCGAACAGGGCCCGGCGGTCCGACAAGCGATCGCTGCCGCCGATGCCGCCAAGCAGAGCTCGCGCGCGGCCAAGACCCCCTATCTCCCGACCCTCTCGCTCGGGCTCTCGCAGAACTACGCCGCCTCGCAGCCCGGCTTCGCCTTCCTCGGCGACACGCGCAACAAGAACATCGCGACCAACCTCCGCGTGAACTTCACCGTCTTCAACGGGCTCAATCGCGAGCAGCAGGTGTTGCAGGCGAGTCTCGCGGAGCAGAACGCGCAAGCCGCGCTCCGTGACGCCAAGCTCAACGCGCGGCAGCTCATGATCCAGCAGCTCGGCACCCTCCGCACCGCCGAAGCGCGCGTGGAGATCCAGCAGCAGTCGGTCCTCGCCGGCGAGGAGGATCTGCGCGTGCAGCAGGAGCGCTACAACCTCGGCGCGGGCACCCTGCTCGACCTGCTCGCCTCGCAGAGCACCCTCATCTCGGCGCGTCAGGCGCTGATCCAGGCCCGTCTCGATGCCCGCACCGCGCGGGCGCAGATCGAGGCCCTCATCGGGCGGGATCTCTGATGCCCACCTTCCTTTCGTCCTCCTGTGGAGTTCGTGCCGTGACCCGTCAGCCCCTCCTGCTCCTCACCGCCGCCGCCCTGCTCACGGCGTGCGGGAAGAAGGCCGAGCAGCCCCTCGTGATCCGGACCACGGAGATCGCCCGGCGCACCATCGTGGTGCAGGCCGAGGCCACCGGAGTGATCGAACCGATCAACGTCGTCGAGGTGAAGTCCCGCGCATCGGGCCAGGTGATCCAGATGCCGGTCGAGACCGGGACGCTGGTGCGCGCCGGCGATCTCATCGTGCAGCTCGACACGCGCGACGTGCAGAACCAGTTCGATCAGGCGAAGGCCGATCTCGAGGCGGCGGAGAAGCGGCTCGAGGTCTCCTCGATCCAGAAGAAGCGCTCGGATGAGCTGCTCGCCGCGCGCATCATCACCGCGCAGGAGAACGAGGCCGCGCAGCTCGACTTCGCCAACGCGCAGTCGGCGATCGTCCGCTCGCGCGCCGCGCTCGACATCGCGCAGCAGCGACTGGAGGAGGCGCGCGTGACGGCGCCGGTGCTCGGGACGATCATCGAGAAGCCCGTCGCCCTGGGACAGGTCGTGCAGTCGGGGACGAGCGCCGTCGGTGGCGGGACCACCATCGTGAAGATGGCCGACCTCACGCGCGTGCGCGCCCGCGCCCTCGTGAACGAGACCGACATCGGCGCCGTGCGCGCCGGCCTCGAGGCGACGGTGACCGTCGACGCCTTCCCCGATCGCCCCTTCCGCGGCGTGGTCGAGAAGATCGAACCGCAGGCGGTGGTGCAGCAGAACGTGACCATGTTCCCCGTGCTCGTGACCCTCGACAACCGCGACGGGCTCCTCATGCCCGGGATGAATGGCGAGGTCTCGATCGTCTCCGAGCGGCGCGAGGAGGTCATCGCCGTGGCGAACGAGGCGGTCCGCTCCGTGCGCGAGGCGGCACAGGCGGCCCCCCTCCTCGGCCTCGATCCCGACAGCGTGCAGGCGCAGATCCGGGCGAGCCAAGGGAGTGGGTTCGGTGGGGCGGCCGGGATGCGGAATGGCGCACCCGGCGCAGCGAGCGGTGCACCCGCTGGCGGACGTCCGAGCACCGGCCTTGCTGATGCCGCCCGCACCAATGGGAGCCGTGCCCGTGGCACCGGGGGTGATTCCGCCGCGCCGCGCGTCGGTGGACGCCGGAACGGCGGAGGGGCGACGGGCGGTGCCGCCGCTGGAGGCTCCGCTGGCGGACGCCCCCAGGGGATGAATGGCGCCACGACCGGTGGCGCGCCGAACGGCGCCCGCCGCAGTGGCGGCCGCTCCGGCCTCGTCTTCGTCCAGAAGGCCGATAGTACCTGGGAGCCGCGCGTTGTCCGCCTCGGCGTCGCCGACTACGACTACACCGAGGTCATCAGCGGCCTCAAGCCGGGGGAGAAGGTCGCCCTCCTGAGTGCCGCTGCCCTCCAAGCGCAGCGACAGCAGAGCACGGAGCGCTTCCGCGCCATGACCGGCGGTGGCTCTCCCTTGGGTGGCGGAAGCACCGGCGGCGCAGGTGGTGCTGGGGGCGGTCGCCCGACCGGCGGCGGCGGTGGGGGCGGTGGCGGCGGCGGGAGCCGATAAGCCATGGATTTCGCCGAGACCATCCGCGTCGCCCTCGGGGCGCTCCGCGCGAACAAGATGCGCTCCCTCCTCACGATGCTCGGCATCGTGATCGGGGTCTCCGCCGTCATCGCCGTCGTCGCCTTGGGGCGCGGCGCGCAGCAGGCGGTGAAGGATCGGATCAGTTCGCTCGGGACCACCCTCCTCACCGTCTCCCCGGGGCAGGCCCGCGCCGGCGGGGTGATGTCGTTCGACGTGCGGAGTCGCCTCACCCTCGAGGATGCGATGGCACTCGAGGATCGCGGCACCGTGATCACCGCGGTCCAGCCCGAGATGTCGAGCAACCTGCAGGTGCAGTATCTCAACAAGAACGCGGGGACGCAGGTCGTCGGCACGACGGCCAACTTCCCCGAGGTCCGCAAATACGAGCTCGCCGCCGGGCGCTTCTTCACCGCCGCCGAGGACCAGAGCCGGCAGCGCCTCGCCATCGTGGGGCCCACCGTCCTGGAGAACCTCGGGCTCCAGACCCCCGAGGCCCTCGTCGGTGAGGATATCCGCATCCGCGGGATCCAGTTCACGGTGATCGGCGTCTACAAGTCGAAGGGCCAGGCGAATCCGTTCAGCAACCCCGATGACCAGGTGCTGATCCCGATCCAAACCGCGCGATTCCGGATCCTCGGGTCGAATCGCCTCCGCTCGATCTCGGTTCTTGCTCCGGACGAGGCCCGGATCCCCGACGCGATGGCCGATGTGCAGAAGGTCCTGCGGCGCGAGCACAAGCTTCGCCCCGATAAGCCCGATGACTTCCAGATCCGCAACCAGGCCGACTTCCTGAGCACCTTGGGCGAGACGACGCAGGTCTTCTCGATGCTCCTGGCTGGGATCGCCGCCGTCTCCCTCCTCGTGGGTGGGATCGGGATCATGAACATCATGCTCGTCTCGGTCACGGAGCGGACGCGGGAGATCGGGATCCGGAAGGCGCTCGGCGCGACCCGCCTCAACATCCTCTTCCAGTTCCTGATCGAGGCGGTGGTGCTCTGCCTCCTGGGGGGTGGGCTGGGGATCCTGCTCGGGGCCGGCGGGGCGACCGCCTTCACCAAGCTGCTGGGGTGGACGACGCAGATCGGCGCCTCCTCGGTGGGGCTCGCCTTCGGCTTCTCGGCGCTGGTCGGGGTGATCTTCGGGGTCTATCCGGCCCGGCGGGCCGCCGGCCTCGACCCGATCGTCGCGCTGCGGTACGAGTAGCGGCGAGGCGGCCCACGAGGCTGCACCCGGGGTCCGGCATCGCTAGCTTTCCCTCGCGATGTCGGACCCCTCTGCTTCAACGGACTCCGTACCGTCAGCATCTCACGCTGGCGGTCATCATGGGGTCGACCCTAATCCGCGGGGAAAGCGCCTCGCGATCCTGACCCTCACCGCGCTGGGGGTCGTCTATGGTGACATCGGGACCAGCCCGCTGTACGCGCTCCGCGCCTGTTTCAAGCCGGAGTACGGGATCGCTCCGACCCCGGAGAATGTCTATGGGGTCCTCTCGCTGATCCTCTGGGCGCTCATCCTCGTGGTGAGCGTGAAGTACATCGTCTTCGTGCTGCGGGCCGACAATCGCGGCGAAGGCGGGATGCTCGCGATGCTCGCCCTACTCCTCCGGCAGAGCGACCTCCGCTACCGCGCCATCCTGATCGGCTTCGGCCTCTTCGGCGCCGCCCTGCTCTACGGCGACGGGATCATCACCCCCGCGATCTCCGTGCTCTCCGCGGTCGAAGGCCTCGCGGTCGGCTCCGAGGCGCTCGAGCCCCTCGTGGTCCCGCTCACACTGATGATCCTCGTCGGGCTCTTCCTCGCCCAGCGCGTCGGGACCGCGGCGGTGGGGAAGATCTTCGGCCCAGTGACCTTCGTCTGGTTCGCGACGATCGGATTCCTCGGCGTGCGCGAGATCCTCCACGCCCCGGAGATCCTCTTCGCCGTGCACCCCGGCTATGCGGCGCGCTTCCTCGTCACGCATGGGACCGCGGGCTTCCTCATCCTGGGCGCCGTGGTCCTCGCGGTCACCGGAGCGGAGGCGCTCTACGCCGACATGGGGCACTTCGGCCGTCGCCCGATCCGCCTCGCCTGGTTCATCATGGTGCTCCCCGCGCTCGTGCTGAATTACTTCGGGCAGGGGGCGCTGATCCTGCGTGACGCGACCGCGGCGGCGAATCCGTTCTATCTCCTCGCGCCGCGCGAGGTCCTCTATCCGCTCACTGGGCTCGCGACCCTCGCCGCGATCATCGCCTCGCAGGCGATGATCTCCGGCGCCTTCTCGCTCACGCAGCAGTGCATCCAGCTGGGATACAGCCCGCGGATGACGATCACCCACACCTCCGCCAAGGAGTTCGGGCAGATCTACATCCCCGAGGTGAACAACGCCCTCATGATCGGCTGCCTGCTGATCGTCCTCGCCTTCCCGGAGTCGGCGCGGCTCGATGCGGCCTACGGGATCGCGGTCACCGGGACCTTCATCATCACGACCACCGTCTACACGGTGGTGACCGCGACCCGCTTCGGATGGCCACGCTGGCAGTCGGCGGCGTTCTTCCTGCTCTTCCTGCTCATCGATGGCTCCCTCTTCGGAGCGAGCCTCCTCAAGATCTGGCACGGCGGGTGGGTCCCGCTCCTCGTCGCGATCGCTCTCTTCACGCTGATGACGAGTTGGAAGCGGGGCCGCGAGATCCTCCGCGAGCGGGTCGTTGACATGTCACTCCCGCTCGACACCTTCCTCGAGGATATCAATCGACGCTCCCCGGTGCGCGTCCCTGGCACCGCAGTCTTCATGACCTCCGAGGCGACCGGCGTCCCCGTCGTGCTCCTGCATCACCTCAAGCACAACAAGGTGCTGCACGAGACGGTGATCCTCCTCTCAATCCTCACCGACGACATCCCCGAGGTCCCGAAGTCCCAGCGCGCCAAGATCGAGGCGCTCGGGCAGGGCTTCTTCCGCGCGACGGCGCACTACGGCTTCATGGAGCGCGCCGACGTGAAGGAGGTCGTGCAGCAGTGCCGCGATGCCGGCGTCGCCGCCCGTCCCCTCGACACGAGCTACTACCTCGGCCGCGAACAGCTGATCCCGCGCCGCGGCCCCTGGAAGAAGCACGGCCGCTCGATGTGGATCTTCCGCAAACACCTCTTCGCCTTCATGTCGCGGAACGCCCGCTCTGCGACGCAGTACTTCCAGCTCCCACCGAATCGCGTGGTGGAGCTGGGCACGCAGCTCGAGTTCTAGTCGTCCCCGGGCCCTCGATGGCCCATCACTCCCCGGAGTCCGACATGCGTCGTCTCGCGTCCGCGCTCGTGGCCCTCGCCTCCCTCGCCACGCTCCTCGCCGCCCCGCTCACCGCCCTCACCGCCCAGGGTCGTGTCCCCGTCGATTCGCTCCGCGACGACCGGAACTTCTCCTTCTACAACGGCCCCTATCGCGCCGGCATCCCTCGCCCCGAGTCGATCCTCGGCTACGCCGTCGGCACCTGGCACACGCAGTACCATCTGCAGGAGCGGGTGCTCCTCGGGATCACCGAGGCCGCCAAGGATCGCGTGCGCGTCGAGGAGATCGGCGCCTCGAACGAGCGGCGCACGATGCGCATCTACCTCGTTTCAGCGCCGGAGAACATCGCGCGTCTCGATGCCATCCGGGCCGACCTCGACAAGATCGCCGACCCGCGCGGGCTCTCGCAGGGTCAGGTCGATGCCTTGGTCGCGCGCACGCCGGCCGTCGTCTGGTTCTCTGGCTCGGTGCATGGCGACGAGGTCCCAGGGTTCGAGGCCTCGATGCAGCTGCTCTATCACCTCGCCGCCACCGAGGATCCCGCGACGGTCGCGCTCCTCAAGAACGCCGTCGTGGTGATCAACCCGAGCTCGAATCCCGACGGACATGAGCGCTTCGCCGCCTGGAGCAACTCGATCGCCGTCGGCAGCCCCGATCGACTCGCCCTCGAACAGCAGCGCAATCAGCCCTGGTCGGTCTCGGGTCGCTTCAATCACTACCGGTTCGACATGAACCGCGACCTGATGGCGATGACGCAGAAGGAGGTGCAGCACATCGTCGGCGGGCTCCTCCGCTGGCATCCGATGGTCGTCGCCGATCTGCACGGCTACACCAGCACCTACTACATGGCGCCGCCGGCGCGCCCGGTGAATGCGAACATCTCCGGGTGGCCCTTCAGCTGGGGGGAGCGGATCGGACGCGGGAACGCCGCTGCCTTCGACCAGCGCGGATGGCTCTACTTCGTGCGCGATGCCTTCGATCTCTACTACCCGGGCTACTACGACTCGTGGCCGAGCCTGAATGGTGCGATGGGGACCACCTACGAGACCGATGGTGGCCCCGCCCTCCTCAAGCGGCGAGAGGACGGCACCCTCCTCTCGCTCCGTGACGGGATCGCCAAGCATTACGTGGCCGCGCTCGCGACCTTCGAGACCTCGGCGAAAGGCGCGCGCGAGATGGTGCGCGACTATGCCGCCTTCCGTCAGAAGGCGATCAGCGACGGCCGCACCGGCACCATGAAGCGCGTGGTCCTCCTCCCCGGGAACGATCCCGCGCGCGCCGCCGAGCTCGCCGCCGCGCTCCTGCGGCATGGGATCGAGGTCACCCGCACCACGGCGCCTTTCGCGAGCACCAAGGCCCGCAGCTACGCCACCGATGCCGTGGGGGCCCGCACCTTCCCTGCCGGCGCCTATGTGATCGACCTCTCACAGCCGCAGGGCCGCGTCGCCAAGGCGGTCTTGGAGCCCGACCCTGAGCTCGATCCCACCTTCGCCAAGGAGCAGCTCGCCCGCTTCGAGCGGAACAAGGCGCGCCCGGGCGACGGGAGCGAGGATGAAGGGTTCGAGTTCTACGATATCTCGGCGTGGGCGCTCCCCGTGGCCTTCGGCGTCGAGGCGTTCTGGACCGAGGATGCCCCCGCGGTGACGGGGGCGCTGCTGTCGAGTGCCGGTGGTGCGATGCTCAACGGCGAGCGGCTCCCGCACACGATCAGCGGTGGGATCGTAGACGGGCGCAACGCGACCTCGGCCTTCCTCTGGAAGAACGATCGCAACGGCGCCGGTAAGCTCGCGGCGCAGCTCCTGCAGGAGGGCTATCGCGTCGCGATCGCCTCCAAGCCGATCCAGGCCGGGAACACCATCTGGCCACGTGGGACCTGGGTCGCACGCGTTTCCCGCAACGATGGCACCCTCGCCGACCGCGTGCATGCGCTCGCGGAAGCGGCGGGTGTCGAGGTGCGGGGAGTGAATTCTGCCTTCCCCGATGCCGCGCAGTACGGGACGGGATCGGCGGAGGTAGTCTCGCTCGAGGCGCCGCGGATCGCCGTGGTGGCGAACGAGGGGATCTCGCAGACGAGCTATGGCGCCATCTGGTGGAGTCTCGAGCAGCGCTACGGGATCCGCTTCACCCCGATCGCGGCCGACGCCCTCAATGGCGATCTCTCCGGCTTCAACGTGATCCTCGTCCCGAGCGGTGGGCTCGGTCGACTCGGCAAGGGAGAGAATCTCCGGCGGTGGGTGCAGAATGGTGGGGCGCTGATCACCTTCGGTGGCGCCACGCGCTGGGCGATGGGGAAGGACGTCGACCTCACCTCCGCGCGGCGGATCGACTGCCCCGAGAAGGACGCCAAGTCCGCGGCGGCCGCGGCGGCGCCGCTCGACTCCCTCAAGGCGGCCGCGAGCCCGAGCGCCTGCGAGGCACGCCTCGCCGACCTTCCCGGGAGCCACTTCGATGTGGTGCTCGACCTCACGCACTGGCTCACGCTCGGGATGGAGCAGCAGCGGATGACGGTGCTCGTGAGCGGGAGCGATGCCTACGGGCTCTCGAAGGAGGGCGGGAACGTCGGCGTCTTCCCCACCACCGGGCCGCTCCGCCGTGCCGGCTTCACCTTTCCGGAGAACAGCGAGAAGCTCCTCCGGGGGACGAGCTTCATCGTGCAGGAGCGCGTCGGGCGTGGGAACGTCGTGATGTTCACCAACGATCCGATGTTCCGCGGGTGGTGGCGCGCGATGGACCGGCTCGTGCTGAACGCGATGCTGCTCGGGACGGCGTTCTAGCCGTCCCCGGTCGCGTGGTTACGGACGGCGGGGCGGCGGGGGTGGGCCGTTCCGCGTCCAGATGACGACGACCCCGCACCCTGCATCGGTCCCCGCGAACTCACCGGGGACATCCGAGGCACCGGAATAGACCTCGATCCCTTCGATGTCGCGCACCGCGACGTTGGGGCCGAAGAAGTTGTCGGGGCGCCCATCGACGATGTACTGCGGGTAGCAGCCGGGGAGGGCTCGCGCCATGCGGACGAGGCACCCCCGACTCCCACATTCGATCGCCACGCCGCGGAGCCCGCGCACCGCATCGGAGAGGTTGTTGTAGCCACGCTCCTCGATCACCTCGCGCGTCACATATTGCCCGCGCCCCGTCTTGAGCCGGCGCTCGAAGTCCTCGTAGCGGACGCCTCGCGATGGCTCTCCCGTCACCTCGGTGGCAGGGAGTCGCTGGACCTTCCCCCCCGTGGAGTCGCTGGAGGCGACCTCCGCACTCGTCCCCTCGAGCTCGAACCGCTGGACCATCGTCTCCCCCTTGGCGAGGGCGAGGACCAGCGTGGTGCGGGGATAGCCGGGCGCCGTGAAGAAGAAGCGGATCACCCCGGAGGGGATCTCCTTCAGTTCGAAGACCCCGATGGAGTCGGTGGTGGCGAAGCGCCCGGTGGCCGCGATGACCACCCGCACACCGACCACCGGCTGCTGCGTGACCGCATCGGTGACTACGCCCTTGAGGGTCGCGAACGCCCCCTGGGCGCCAAGCGGGGCCGCGAGGGCCCCCCAGAGGGAGAGGAGGGCGACCAAACGGGTGCGACGCAGGGGAGAGGGCCGGGGGGGCATACCCTCAAGGATAGGGGTGAAACGACCGAGGGGGAACGCCAGTCGGCGTTCCCCCTCGGTCCTCAGCGATCAGCCGACCCGTGGATCAGGGAGGGGTCGGGGAATTCGGCGTGGCCCCGCCCCAGGTGTAGAGCGCCTGGCCGAAGACACCGAGCTCCTTGGCGGGCACCGGCATCTCGCGCGGGGTTCCGGTCACGAGCCCATCGACACGACGGCGATAGTAGTACGGCGCCGCCCCGAGCCCGAGGAGCTCGATCTCCATCTCGTACCGGAGCTTGGTGCGGAGCCCGGCCTGCCCATCCCCCGCCGCGGCAGCGGCGAGCCCGCCACGCCCGACGCGGGTGTTGTTGATCTTGGTGGCGGCGAGGGCGAGGTTCGTGTTCGTCTCGATCAGCCCCTCCGCCCAGAGCAGGTCGTTCTGCGCGGCCGAGAAGACCGGCGCCGTGCCGTAGCCGGAGTAGATCCCGGTCGGCGACTGCACGCCAGTGGCATCGTACCGGATATGGCCGATGTTCGACTGGTGGTACGAACCGCGGGCCATGTTGAAGATCGCCTGCGAGGAGTAGGCGAAGTCGGTCCCGCCGTTCGCGGTCTTCGGCTTGTTCCCGAAGCCCGCCACCATCGACGCCGTCCCGAACGACCCGTCACCGAGGCGCTTGTCCGCCGAGTTGGGCTGCGGGTTGCCGCCCGCCGGCCACGGGTTCTTCTGCGACGCGTCGAGCAGATTCGCCACACGGGTGTGCAGGCGGGCGGTGTCGAGCGAGTTGAACCAGACCAGCACCTCCGGACACCAGGCCGTGCAGCCGTCACCCTCGAACTGGAAGTTAAACGGCGTCGTGGATGAGATCCCCTTCGAGGCGTAGCTCACAACCTTCGCCCAATCGACCGCGGCGTTCTCGGCGCCGGTGCGAGGCCAGTTGGCGAGGAGGTACGCCGCCATCGTGTTCGCCACCTGCGCGATCTGCGCGCTGGAGTACCCATGCCCGTTCAACCAGGCCGGCGGGGTGGTGAAGCTGTTCGCCGTCGCGATCGCGGCCGCGTTGTCGAACTTGGCGAGCGCCGCATCCCGCACCTGCTTGCGGTTGGAGTACGTGAGGTTCGCCAGGTCGGCGTTCTCATCGATGATGTACCCCTTGTCGTAGTTCATCGCGATCCCGGAGAGGGCCGCCCCCTGGATCAGGAGCGTCACCGCCTCGGCCCGCTTGGTGTCGGACGCGGTGTTGATGACGAGCCCGTTCTTGCGGATCGCCTTCAAGACGTTCGTCGCCAGGGAGAGGGCGCTGTAGTAGCCCTGCCAGTACTGCTCGATGCTCGTCCGACCGGCCGCCGCCGGATCGTTCTGCCACGACCGACTGTTGCGCGTGCCGTCGGCGTCGAGGCTCGAGTAGAAGTTCATGTTGAAGTTGTTCCACGATGCGCTGTACGACTGCGCCATCGTGGTGAGGGGCGCCACCGCGGAGTTCCCCTCATAGGCACTGATGAACTGCCGGATGGAGCCGGCCGCCACCGCCTCGATGGCGGCGGGATCGGCGAGCGCGCGCGAGGCGTCCGGCGCGTTCGGATTGGTGATGTCCAGCGACTTGCACCCCGTTACCATAAGCACGGCAGCTAGGCCCAGGCCACGGAAGGTCTTCATTCGCATCGTCGATCTCCTCATATAGGCGCGGCTCAGAAGCCGAGCTCGAACATAAAGGTAAAGGTGCGGAACTGCGGGTAGGTGAAGTAGTCAACGCGATACACGAACGGATTGCCACCGAGCCCCGAGGTGCCGGTCACATCCGGATCATAACCGGAGTAGTTGGTCGAAGTCCAGAGGTTGCGGCCGACGATCCCGAGGCGCGCGTTCTCGAACCCGAGGAAACTCACCGGCTTCACCAGGGCCTTCGGGAGC
>VHBP01000011.1 GCA_016871915.1 Gemmatimonadota bacterium | reverse complement strand
GTCTGGACCGGCGACCACCGCGTCTGCTCAAGTCGCGCGGCGATGAGCCGTCCCTCCACCGTGCCGATGCCGACGGAGATCGGCTGCGTCGTCCCAGCGAACAGGTGAGGGAAGCCGCCTGCGCGTGTCCCGAGGACGAGCGGGAATTCGCGTGCCGGTCCCCAGAGCTGCCGAGCGGACGAGATCCCGATCGTGGCCCCCATCCACTCGAGGGCGAGGAAGCTGTCGCCGGGATCGAGTCGACCGTACGGGGCATCACCAAAACGCTGCGGGAGGTCGATACTCCCTAGGAATCGGGCGTCACCGAATCGCGTGAGATCCGTCCGCCCGTTATCGATCAAAGGAAACGAGCGATTCTGCGCCCGGAAGACGATCGGCGCGACCTGCATCCGCACGATGCCCCAACGCGCTTCGCATCCTGCCTGTGCCGCGCCCGTCACACCGCGCCCTGCCCAGATGACCCCATCGTCCCCATCGCTCGGCCGAAGCGAGTTGTAGAGCACGCGAAGTTCGGGGCGCAGCAGGCGCACCTGCGGGCCTCGCGTCGGGAGCGGGACCGTGACCCTCGTGCGCCACGGATCCGCGCCAGAGGAATCGAGGAGGGCACGGGTCCTGCGATACCAATGCTCGTCGCCACCGACGATCGGCACGCCGCCGAGATCGAGCTGGGCTTCCAGCGGCGACTGGCTCGCCGATGCGAGGAGAGCGACCGCCAGCGCTCGCACGAGCCGGAGACGCCATTGACAGCCTCGCCGAGCCAGCGGCGCAGGTCGAGCGGGGCGAGACATCCAATGAAGATACCGTACCAACCCCGGAGCGACCACAGCGCGGCGACGCTCGTCTTGCCGCAGCGCCTCCTTCCCGTGAGCTTTCAGCGTGCTGCAACGCGTGCTGTGCCTCGCGGTCCTCTGTCCGGCGCTCGCCGTCGCGCAGCCGTCGCGCGTTTCGACCCCAATCAGCATCCCCGGTGACGCGATCGACCGTGTCGATCGGCTGCGTGTGCTCACGGGTCAGCTCCCGCTCGACGGCGCACTCTTGCGTGCACCAACGGTGCATCGCGGGCTGCAGGACTCGCTCAGCCCAGCGATCAGGTTCCTCACGCCCTCGCTCGTCACGCGGTGGAACTCCTCGCTTCCGTGGGGCGGCAATGATGGGGCGTTGCGACCTGGGCGCGGGGCAAACGCCCTGGTGACCGCTGGGATCGCGATCAGCGTCGGGCCCGTGTCGATGACCTTGGCTCCGCAGGTGGCCCATGAGGCGAATCGCCCGGTTTTCGTCATCCCCTGGGATCAGACCCGACCGGAGCGTCGGTCGATCTGGGCGCATCCTTACCTGCCGCGCCCCGAGTCAGCGGACTGGCCACTGCGGTTCGGCGATCACCCGCGCACCTCGCTCGCGTGGGGGCAGAGCCGATTGGCGATCGATCTCTCCCGGCACGCGCGCATCGGGATATCAAATGAGAACCGTTGGTGGGGACCTGGGGCGTTCAATGCGTTGCTCCTCTCCTCGAACGCGCCTGGATTCTCTCACGGCTTCGTCGAGATGCCGCAGCCGTGGCGCACACGCGCGGGATCGCTCGAGGCCCAATACCTGCTGGGCACGCTCCGCGAGAGTGCGTTCTTCGATGCCGACCAATCGAACGATGCACGCACGCTCTCGGCGGTGGCCATGGTCTGGCGCCCGGCAGGGCGACTCGCCGTTCTCCCCACCCTCGGGATCGCCCGGGCGGCGATGGCGCCAGGCACCGCCGGATTCGAGGATCTCCTCGGTGCCTTCCAAGATATCGGTCGTCCTGTCTCAGCCCCTGATGACATCGTGCGGCATGGCGCGCGCGACCAGATCACCGATCTCTTCCTGCGATGGACCGTCCCCGAGTCTGGCGTCGAGGCCTACGCTGAGTGGGCACGGTACGAGTTCCCGGCGTCGCTCCGGGACTTCATCGAGTTCCCGGGCCATTCGCAGGGATACACGGTGGGATTCCAGGTCGCGCGGCCCTCCTGGCGCGGGTCGATGCTCCACCTGCAATCCGAGTTCACCTACACGGAGCCGAGCCCGTCGCTGCGTGTGCGGCCAGTGGGTCTCTCCTACACGAGTCCTGCGCTCCCGCAGGGATGGACCCATCAGGGTCAGATGCTGGGACCCTTCATCGGACCGGGCGGATCGAGCCAGCACCTTGCGGCCGACTGGCACGGACGCGAGCGCCGTTTAGGCGTGTCATTCGCTCGGGTGCGGTGGCTGAATGGCCCCCTCTTCACCGATGTGGTCCCGGGCGGCAAGGGGAAGCTTCCCGATATCACCCTGATGGGGAGCATCCGGGCTGCCTTGCCCCTCCTTGGGATGGCGACCGAGATCGAGCTATCGCGAGGTGTCCGCCTCGCCTATCTGAACCAAGCGCTTCTGCGTGACCCGATTCGTGGGTACTACGAGGGGATCGATTATCGCACCTGGAGCCTCGGCCTGACCTTGACGCCCTCCACCCAGCGCTTCTTCTTCCGCCCATGACTTTCCTGCGCTGGCATCGGCTCCCTTGGGCCGCAGGCCTCGGGTGCTTCCTTGCGGTGATGACCTGGACCGTGCTGGTCACCCCCCGCTACCGGAGCACCGCCCTCGTCCGGGTGCAGGACGATCCGTCGAGCTCCGGCCTCTCTGATGCGCTCAGCGCGATCCCGGGCGCAGGGATGCTCGGCCTGAGTCGGGATGAGGTCGAGTCGGAGATCGGGGTCCTCACCAGCCGTCGGGTGCTCGATGCGGTGATCGACACGCTCGCGCTCACGGTCCGTCGCCCGGCCGGGGAGCGGGCGGATGTCGCGACGATCGCGGTGCGTGCCCCAGAGGATGACCTGGATGGCAAGCTCACCTTCACCCCGACCGATGGGGGCACGTGGGCGGTCGATCTCCGCCTCGAGGCGCCCTCCGAGCTCGCGCCATCTGCTGCGACGCTGGTCGCTGGTGACACCCTCCGTGTCGGCGGCATCTGGTTGCGATTCGATCCTCGATTCGAGCCAGGGGAAGCCCCGTCACCGCTCGAACTCCGATTCACACCCCGCTACGAGGTGCGGGAGGCCTTGGTCGATCGCTTGGACGTTCGGCGGCAGGAGATCGGGTCGCGGCTCATCGCCATCTCCTTTGACGACTCCGATCGACGGCTCGCGGCGCAGGTCGTCGACCGGATGCTCGCCGAGTATCTCAGCTTTGTCGCGCGGACGGAGCGGGGGGACCTTGGGTCGACCGCGGCGGAGCTTCGTCGGCAGGTCGAGGCGCAGCGTGTCGCGTTGGCTGCAGCGGAGGAGGCACTTCGCCGCAACCAGGAGCGGAGTGGGCTGGTGGTCCCTGAGGAGCAGGCCGCTGCCCAGGTCAAACGCTACGCGGCCCTCCGCGCCGAGCTTGATGCCGCGGAGGTCGAACGGCGGGCCGTCGCTGGGATGCTGGCATTGACGGAGGAGCGCGCGGGTCAGACGCGCTCCCCCGAGGCCTACCGGCAGTTGGCGACCTATCCCTCGCTACTCTCGAACCGCGCGATCCAGGATCTGCTCGAGTCGTTGCTCACCTTGGAGAACACCCGATCCGAACGCCAGTTGTTGCTCGCTGACGAGAGTCGGGAGCTTCGGCAGCTCGCGTCGCGCATCGCCGAGATCGAGCGCTCGCTGCAGCGCTTGGGGACGCAGTATCTCGAGGCGATCGCCGTCCGGAGTCGGTCCCTCACGGCGGCCATCGATACGATCGATGGGGAGTTGGCCCAGCTCCCGCGGGAGGAGATGACCTACATCCGCCTGTTGCGTGATCGGCAGGTGCTCAATGAGGGGTACCTCCTCCTCCAGAAACAGCTCCGCCAGACCGAGCTGCGCGAAGCCCTCCGGCTCGATCAGGTCCGCATCGTCGATACGCCGATCATCGCCCACCCGGATGATCCCCAGTTCCCGAAGGTCTGGGTCCACCTCGTGCTCGCCCTGGTCCTCGGGCTTTCAGTCGGGACGGCGGTCGCGGCCGCACAGCGGTCCACGCGCCCCGTCTGACGCGGTGCCCACGGCCGACTACGTCGTCGTCGGCTCCGGGCTGACCGGAGCGGTGATCGCCCGGTCGCTCCGGGATGCGGGACGGGACGTGGTGGTCGTCGAGCGGCGTGAGCATCTCGGGGGGAATGTCCACGATCATCTCCACCCGTCGGGGATCCGCATCCACACTTATGGTCCGCATTATTTCCGGACCAACTCGGACGCGCTTTGGGCGTTCGTCAAGCGGTTCGCCGAGTTCTACCCGTATGTGGCGGAGCTGCGCTCCGAAGTCGATGGGATGGCCGAGCAGTGGCCGATCGCCGCCTCATACATCCGACGGACCGTGGGCGACACGTGGACCCCCGCCTTCGTCGGGACGCCGACGAACTTCGAGGAGGCCTCGCTGGCGATGATGCCCGAGCCGGTCTACCGGAAATTCGTGCAGGGGTACACCGAGAAGCAGTGGGGCGTCCCCGCACACACGCTGAGTGCGGAGCTCGCGAAGCGCTTCGACGTCCGTGAAGATGACGATCCGCGACTGATGCGGCATGCGTTTCAGGGGATCCCACGCCAGGGCTATACCGCATGGATGGCGGCGATGCTCGACGGCATCTCGGTGGAGCTCGGCATCGATTTCCTCCAGCAGCGGCGGCGATGGCACGCTCGGCGATGTCTCATCTTCACCGGGCCCATCGATGAGTATTACGGATTCGACCTCGGTCGCCTCATGTATCGTGGTCAACGTCGCACGCACCACTTTCATGCCGATGTGTCGGGATTCCTCTTGCCCGCTGGGCAGGTGAATCATCCTGATCCGCACTCGGGGCCGCAGATCCGCACGCTCGAGTGGAAGCGGATGATGCCGCCTGATGCGGCGCGGACGATCCGCGGGACGGTGCTGACGCAGGAGACGCCGTTCACACCAGATGCTCCGGAAGGATTCGAGTATCCGTTCCCTGATGAGGCCAATCGACGACTGTACGAGGCGTATCGTCGACGGGTGGAGGCTGACGGGAGCCTGATGATCTGCGGTCGACTGGGTGAATACCGCTACTACGACATGGATCAGGCGATCGGTCGCGCGCTGATGTTGAGCCGCCGTCTCCTCGGCGAGGACGTCACGGCACTCTGAAGGCGCGGAGGGTGACGGTCCGCGAGGAGAGGTCGGTGACGCGGATGCCATCGACGAAAGCGGTGTCTCGGGCGTAGGGCGATTGATACCCCGCCGGCGGGACCACGAAGACGCCGTACTCCCCACAGTCGATTCGGGTCCAGGCCACCTCGCCACGCGTATCGGTGGTCGCCGTTCGGAAGAACTGGGGGCCACGGTACAGCGTCACGCTGGCGCCCGCGACGGGCGCGTTGGCGACGTCGAGTACGCGAGGCGTGAGTGCACCGCTGCACCGCGGTAGCTCGAGCCGGACGACCTCCCAATGGCCACCATCCATCACCAGGTTGTCGCGATACACATAGGCTCGAGCAGGAGCACCAAACTCCGGAGGCGCTGTGGTCGCCACGCCGTAGATGCCCATCGGGACGTCGGTGAAGGCCACGCGGCCCGCCGAGTCGGAGATCGCCTCGGCGACGACACCGGACCCTCGGTAGAGGACCACGGTGCGACTAGGGATCGGGCGTGCATCCTCGTCCACCGTCCAGGCGATGGTCGTCCCCGTGCCGCGCCGCAAGAACTCGAACCGGAGGGTCGTATCAGTCCCGGCCCCTACGGTGATGCCATCGACCAGATCGCGGCGCGGGAGGCCCGCGACCTCGTCCCACCCGACATACGCATCGGGGAGTCGCATGTAGACGCCATACAGCCCCTCAGGCACGTTGTCATACCGCACGACACCGCGGCCATCGGTCTTCAGGTATCCCATTGGGCGATAGCCCACGTACAACTGCGCCGTGATTCCCGGTAACGGGGCACCGCGACGGTCGCGTGCCTCCACCCGGATCCGTCCCGTGGGCAGGGGGGCGGAAAGCACACCATCACAGCCGATAGCCACGAGAAGGGCGCACAGCAGGGAGAGGGACCGGATCATCGGGACCGCATCAAGGACAAGGCAGGAGGCGCAGACCAGGCCAGAGCGATCATCGCCCAGAAGGCCGGTTCGGCGATGGACTGATAGAACACATTGAACAGAATGGCACCGAGCAAGAGCGCGCGCCACTCACCCGGGAGGCCAAGGGGGCGCATGAGCAGCAGTATGATCAGGGCGAGCGCGATGAATCCACTCTCGACCCACAACGTCACGTACAGGGAGTGGAAATTACCGTAGCGATCACCGCCGAATCGATCACGTAGCAGGAGAAAGGAGGTCCCATATCCCACCCCGACGAGGGTGCGGGGGACATCCCGCGTCGCTTCGGTGATCCCCTGGCGCATCAGCGCGGTGTGCGACTGCGCGGACCCCTCCGCCGCGCTCAGGCGCTGCGCGACCGGCGCGAGGAACCGCCCTAGCCGCTCCCGCGGCGTCGGCGCGAGCAAGAGCGCGAGTGAGGCGAGGGCCACGACGAGGGAGATCCCAAGTCGTGGCGCAGGAGGACGCCGGATGACCCGGGACACGCCGCCCAGGTGACGGATGGCGAGGTACGCCAGAGCGGCGAGGAGTGCACTCCGTGAGAGGGTGCCGATCAGTAGCACCACCGTGAGGACGCCCCATCCCGCACGCCTCGGTCGCACCCGCTCCACCAACGCCCAATGGAGCAGGATCACGAGTCCCGCGCGATTCGGATCGAACGTCACCCCGGAGATGCGGGGGAGGATCCCTGCATAGGTGTAGGGATCGAGACGCAGGCGAATCGGGCCGAGGAACCAGTCGGCAGGTACCCAGCCCACGAACTGCATCACCTCGAGGAGACCCCACACGGCGCCGAGCGCCAGCCCCCAGCGGCCCCCGCGCGCCAAACGGTCGGACCACCGTGGATCATCCCATACGCTCCAGAGAACGAGACCGGTCCCGCACGAGATGGCGGTCAGGAGGACGAGACGCCCGACGGATGTCGTGACATCGCGGCTCACGAGGACGGAGAGGGCCGCGACGGCGAGCAGGGCGAGCACGCCCGCCGCGAAGGCCGCCCCGCGCGAGGGGAGTGCGGGCAGGAAGGTGTGGCCGATGCGGCGTCGACGCAGCCCCTCGCTCCACAGCACGATCGGCGTCAGGAGGTAGAAGGGCGTCAGGACGATCGGCCCCTCCCCGCCAAGCAGGTCGATGCGATCCGCCCCGAGCAGGGCGACCCACAGGAGGAGGGCGAGATCCCTCATGCGCGCAGGAGGAGTCCGAGGTTGCGAATCACGCCAAATTCCGCCCGAAGGCGGTGGCGCAGGAGGGACGCCTTGCGCGGCCAGAAGGGCAGGGCAGGCAGTCCTGCGAGCGCCTGCAAGAGCTGCCGGTCGTCAGTCGAAAGGTCGTGATCGTACCGCGACTGGAAGGTCGCCGCCTGCAATGCCATCCGTCGCAGGTCGTGTCGGAGCCGCTCGCCGGACGTCTGCCATCGCTCGATGCGACCGACGAGATCGGACAGATCTCGTATCCGCCCTCGCGTCGCCCCGACATCATTGGAGGCATGCTGCCGGTATCCCACCAAGGGGGTAGGGATCGCGATGATCTCACCGAAGGTCGCCGCCACCATGGTGAACCACCAATCCGGTGAGAAGAGACCGGTCGTCGGCATCGGTCGCAGGAGATCCAACAGGGCGCGGTTCATCAAGAGGGTTGAGCTCGTGGCCACGTTCTGCACCGCAAGGCGAGACAAGGGCGTCGGGGTCGGCGAGAGACCGGCGCGCGACCAATAGGAGGGGGCGAGCTCTCGCCCCGTGGCATCGATCAGCCGGCTGTCGCTATGGACGAGCAGGGCTCGTCCTCCACCGGTCGCTCTGCTGGTCGACTCAGCGGCGGCCAGGGTCGTGACCAGTCGCTCCCGGTCCCACACATCATCGGCATCCAAGCACGCGACCCACTGGGTGTCGTCGGGCAGTTGCGCGAGCAACCAGGCGAAACCGGCGACGACCCCCAGATTCGGCGCACCCTGATGCACCAGTCGGATACGGGGATCTCGCGCCGCCCACTCAGCGACGCGCTGTGCCGTCGCATCCGTTGAGGCATCATCGCGCACCCAGAGCCGCCAGTCGGTGTGGGTCTGGGCGATCGCCGAACGGAGGGTCTCGTCGATGAACGCCTCGGCTTGATACGCGGCGCAGACGATATCGATGCGTGACGTCATCGCCCACCGCCATGATGACGGAATCGGTGCAGCAAGGTGCCGGCCACCCAGAGTTCCGCCGCCGTCGCCCCGATGACCATCCCCCACGCCCCCACGCGGGGGATCAGGAGCCCCGCGCAGGTCAGACTGATGGCCCCCGCGATGAGGACGCTGCGAAGGAAGAAGCGCTCATGCCCGTGGGGGATCGCCCAGTGGATGCCAAGGACCGTCCCGATGGCGATGAGGGTCGGGAGGAGCGAGAGCCCGCGCAGGAGCGGGATCGCCGCCTCGTATCCGGGGCCGAGGAGCAGATGGATGATCGGACCGGCGGCCAGCACGGTGATGAGCGTGATGGCGAGGCCGATCCCTCCGAGCATCCAGGTCACTTCGATCAGCACCCGGCGACTGGCCTCCGCCCCGCTGGGGACCGCGCGAGCCACACGAGGGAAGAGGGCCTGTGTGATGGGGGTGAAGAGGTTGATCCCCGCTCGGATCACCCGTTCAGCGCCGCCGAACATGGTGACGGCGGTGGGCGAGCCGAGCGCGCCGACGATCAGGATGTTCATCTGCATGTACACGGCACTAGCGCCACGGAAGGAGAAGACGGTCCAACCCCGTGCCAGGGCCCGCCGTGCCCCGACGATCGTGAGCGGGGCGGGGGCGAACCGTCGGTGTGCGCGCCAGCCGAGCAGGATCAGGGGGATCGCGGCACCGGCGCTCTGGAGCGCGAGCACGCGCCAACCGTCGCTCGACTCTTGGACGAGGGCGAAGACCGCGAGGGCCCCACCGAGCTTGCCCGCGGCATCGATGAGGACGGCGCCTTCTGGGATCCCCGCCCCCTGGAAGATCCACACGGGGGAACAGCCCCGTGTGACCGCGGCAGCGAAGGTCCAGAGGACGAGCGTGGGGTGCGCCCCGATCAGAGGAACGAGACGGGCGATGGCCAGGATGATGATCGCCGCCACGGGGATGAGGAGCAGCCGTGCCGCATGGATATCGCCGATCAGCCGCGCACGCGCCTCCTGATCACTGGTCATCGCCAGATCGCGCGTGCCAGAGAGATCGAATCCGAATTCCAGCAGGAGCGCGCCCAGAGCAGCGATCCCCTGGGCGAGGAGGACGGGCGCCCATCCCTCTGGCCCGAGGATGCGCGCCAGATAGGGCGTGGTGAGGAGCGGCGCGATGATCCCGAGGGCGTGGGCGGTCGAGAACACCGCCACATGACGGGTGAGGTGGCGGTCGGCGGGCATGGACGAGAGGAAGCTACCGAGAGGCGGACGACTGGCGACAGGGTGCCGTCCTCCGATAGCGTTCGGCGTGCCCGGCTCCCCTCGCATCACCGCGATCGTCCTGACATGGAACTCCGCCGCGCACGTGGTCCCGTGCGTCACCTCGCTCCTCGTGAGTCGGTCGGTCTCGCTCTCGGTGCTCGTGGTCGACAACGCGTCGACCGATGCGACGATCGAGCGGCTCCAATCGAGCGGCCTGCCCGTGACCATCCGGCAGACGGGGGCCAACCTCGGGTACGCTGGGGGCAATAATGTCGGGATCGAGCAGGCCATGGCCGATGGAGCGGAATACGTCTTCGTGCTCAATGACGACACCGAGGTCGCCCCGGATCTGCTAGCGACGTTGGTCCGGGCGCTTGAGGCGGATCCGAGCGCTGCCGCGGTTGCGCCCACCATCGTCCACGAGACGCCAGCTGATCTGGTCTGGTGGGCCGGCGGGTCCTTTCGCGTAGCCCGCGGCTTGGCCCGACATGACGGCTATGGGGAGCTGGCCAGCGCGGGGAGTGCTGGTCCTCCGCGCGCCGTCGATTCCCTCTGTGGGTGCGGGATCCTCTTCCGACGCGCGGCGCTCGAGGCCTTGGGGGGCTTCCGCGCCGACTTCTTCATGTACGGCGAGGATGTCGAGTGGAGTCTTCGTGCACGGCGCGCCGGGTGGCGCCTGCTTCACGTGCCGCAGGCGCGGATGGTGCACAAGGTGTCGTATCCGGAGGGGGACCCCACACCGATCAAGATCCTGCTGCGCGATCGCAATAGACGCCGGATGGTCCGCGCGCACTACCGATGGGATGAGCGGTTCCGGTTCATGGCGTGGTTCTATCCCACGCGACTGGTCCACCTCGTCCGCTATCTGAGCCGCGGGGATCTGGCCAGAGCCCGGGCGATCCTGCGGGGCGCGACGGCGCGCTGACCTCAGGTCGGCAGGTCGGACCCGTAGTGCATCACCGCGCCGATCGTCTTGGTCGCGATCGCGAGATCCCCACGAAGCGACCAGGTCCGCACGTAGCGCAGTTCGATCTCGGCGCGAGCGGGATACGCCACCTCATGACGCCCCATCACCGCCCACATCCCGGTCATCCCCGGCCGGACCGAGAGCAACAGGCGCTCCGATCCGGCGAAGTGCCCGAGTTCGTCGGTGACGACGGGGCGCGGACCGATCAGGCTCATCTCCCCACGGAGCACATTCCACAGCTGCGGGAGTTCATCCAGTGAGGTGCGGCGGAGCAGGCGCCCGAGGCGCGTCACGCGAGGGTCCGCAGCGTCGGGCACCCGGAAGTTGTTCTCATGGTAGGTCGCCAACAGCGCGGCGTCCTCGCGAAGGCGCTCTTCGGCATCCGCGGTCATGGACCGGAACTTCAAGCATTCGAAGGACTGGCCTCCGCGGCCTACGCGGCGATGGCGGAACAGGACCGGTCCGGGGGAATCGGCTTTCAGCGCAAGTCCGATCAGGGCGAAGAGCGGGGCCAGGAGGACCAGACCGAGCGCCGCGCCCAACAGATCGACTCCACGCTTGATCGCGTACTGCAACGAGGTATGCCGCGCCCCGAGTAATTGCACCAGCGGCCGATCCCCCTCCCAGACGATCCGGGGGTCATGGCCCGAGACGGTCTCGCTCGGCATCACGGCAACGACGCGGCACCCATTGAGGAGTGCGATGTCCGTCACGATGCGCATCGTGTCGCGGCCGAGGGGGCCGGCGACGAGCACGGTGTCGGCGCGCGCCGACGACAGGAGCTCATCGAGCTCAGCGCCACGGGCGGAGTGGTCCGACTCGTCCTCGTCGACGGTGACGATCCCGGCGACGGAGAGACGCTGCGCGAACCCGACGGCGGGGTGCTCTAGTGCCCGGGGGACATCCGACGCGCGCCCAACCACCACCGCTCGACCGACGGCCGGGAGGTCCCGCGACTGATTCGTGAGGAAGATGGTCCCCTGTGTCGCGTTCGGAACGATTGGCGCCATGAGCGATCGAGGATTAGAGAGAAAACTCCGCTGGGAAGGTATCGGTCTGGTGTGTCAACCACAATGCACACGATTCCGTGATAACGGTGGGCGGTGCATCGATGGGCACCGAACGAGTTCGCTTTGGAGGAGGGTATGGTGCTACACTTGGACGGAATGCGACTTCTACCACAGTGCCGATTGGTGCGTCTCATGCTATGTCTGCTCTTTGCCTTCGGGGCGGGAGCGCATCCACTCCGGGCACAGGGCAACGGTCGGGGTGGGATCGTCGTGCTACCCGGTGACCTCATCAGTGTGCAGATCGTTGGGGAGAAAGACCTGACCGGACAGTTTCTCGTGGACGATCGGGGGGTAGCCGTCCTGCCCTTGCTGGGGGCCCGGGCCGTCACCGGGGCCCCGTGGCCGCAGGTCAGGGATTCCCTGCTCGCGGCGTATGCGCGGGAGCTCCGCCTCCCGTCAGTACAGCTGGTCCCGCTGCGTCGGGTGACGGTGCTCGGGCATGTGAATCTCGCGGGGATGCATATGCTGGATCCGCATGTCACCCTTGCGGGGGCGATCGGGGTGGCCCAGGGGGCATCGCCCGATGGCGATCTGCGCCGGATCCGTGTGGTTCGCGATGGTGCGACGCTCGTTGATGGGGCCGCGCTGGAGGCGTCGTTCGCCTCCCTTGGGATCCGCTCGGGCGATCAGATCTTCGTGGGTCGCCGGGGATGGTGGGATCGCAACTCCGGGACGGTGGTCGGGGCGCTCATCTCCGCTGTCGCCCTGCTGGTGACCGTGACGCGCTGAGCCAAAGCAGAGGGGCCTCGACACCGTGATGTCGAGGCCCCTCGATCGGATGGGCGCGGAGGGACTCGAACCCCCGACCTCTGCTGTGTGAAAGCAGCGCTCTAACCAGCTGAGCTACGCGCCCTGAGGAAGGGGGAAACATAGGCGCCGCGGGAGGGTGGTGGAAGGGCTCTGACCCCTGACCCCTGTCACCTGTCACCTGCCGTTCCAATGGGCCCAGCAGGATTCGAACCTGCGCGCGTCGGATTATGAGTCCGCTGCTCTAACCGCTGAGCTATGAGCCCTTGGCGGTGAAAGTATCATGCCGTCGGCGTTACGGACAATGTGACGATTGGTCAGCGCTCTTGACAGTCCGCGTGACGAAGCGGACATTGAAAGGGTCCTACTGGGTGGCACGGCGTGTGCCCCTCAGGGTCACCCGTGGATTTGTTCCGTTTCACGTTCGGGCCCCACGATCCCTCGCGCGGAGATTCCCCGATGTCCCTTCGTTCTCGTCAGTCCTTTGCCTCGCTGATCGCAGCGCTTGCCCTCCCGGGTGCGCTCGTCGCTCAGGGTCGCGAGGTCTACAAGCTTCCCATCCCAGCCGCCATCGGTGCGGAGACGGGGCGCGCCCAGCCGGGTGTGACCGCCGCTTCGCCGATCGGGTTCGGTCCCAAGTCCGGTGATTTCTTCGCCGGGGTCGGGTACCAGAACTCGACGCGTTTCGGGGGCGGGAACGACGGCTCCGTCTCGGTCGGCGCCGGCCTCGGGGACCCGAGCAAGATCGGGTTTGAGTTCGTCGCTGTCTCCGCCTCGACCGTCCGTTCCGGCTTCTTCGACCGCATGTACGGCGCGGCGAAGGTGCATCGGACGCTCTCTAACGGGATCGGTGTGGCGGCCGGCATGGAAGGGGTGAGCCTGACGGGGGATGCGACCGTCGATCCCTCGCTCTACGTCGCGGCCACCAAGGTGCAGCAGATCGGCACCGGCCCCTACTTCAACAGTGTGACCTGGAACGGCGGCATCGGGACCAAGCGTTTCGCGCCGGCCTCCGGCTCCGACCAGCAGGGGAGCGTCGGGGTCTTCGCCTCGGCGGCGATCAAGGCCAGCGGCTTCACCTCCCTGATCGCCGACTACACCGGCCAGGACCTGAACCTCGGGCTCTCCTTCGCCCCGCTGCCGAACCTCCCGGTCACCATCTCCCCGGCGATCGTGGACCTCCTCGGTCGCGCGAAGGACGCGCAGGGGAAGTCGAGCGGGGTGCGGATGACCCTCGGCATCGGCTTCAGCTACTCGGGCCGTAAGGCGGTCGCCGCCGCGCCGGGTGAGCCGGGGACGGTCCGTCTCCTCCCGCCCCCTGATGATGACTCGGACGGTGTGCCGAACGCGGTCGACGCCTGCCCGAACACTGCGCCGGGGACCCCGGTCGACAGCCGTGGTTGCCCGCTCCCGCCGCCGGATGATGACAACGACGGCGTGCCGAACGCGGTCGATACCTGCCCGAACACCCCCCGTGGGACGGCGGTCGACAGCCGTGGCTGCCCGCTCCCGCCGCCGGATGACGACAAGGACGGCGTGCCGAATGCTTCGGACGTCTGCCCGAACACCCCGGCTGGGACCAAGGTCGATGCCCGTGGCTGCCCGCTCCCGCCGCCTGACGCCGATGGTGATGGTGTGCCTGACGCGTCGGACAGCTGCGCGAACACGGCGCGTGGGACGGCGGTCGATGTGAAGGGGTGCCCGGCGATCTTCTCGGGTGCGAAGAGTCTCGTCCTCAAGGGCGTGACCTTCGCCTCGGGGGCCTCGACCCTCCTCCCGGCCTCGCGCCCGGCGCTGGACGAGGTCGCCAAGACCCTGGCCGACAACCCGTCGGTGAAGGTGGAGGTCGGCGGTCACACCGATCGCACGGGCTCCGAGCCGGTCAACCAGCGGATCTCGCTGGCGCGTGCGAACGCGGTTCGTGCCTACCTGATCTCGCAGGGGGTCGCGGCGGACCGGATCACGGCGAAGGGCTACGGCAGCTCCAAGCCGATCGCTCCTAACAACACCCCGGCTGGCCGCGCGACGAACCGTCGCGTCGAGCTGACCCCGGTGCAGTAAGCCTTGAACGACTCAACTCACTCTCGATTTCGGAGCTTGTATCCCATGATTCGTTCTCTCACGCAGCAGGTCGTCCTGGTCGCGATGCTCGCGTCCCTGACGGTCTCGATCGCCGAGGCCCAGAGTGGTGGCGGCTCTGACTTCACTGGCCCGGGTGGCGGTGGCGGCGGTGCCGGTGGCTCGGTCGCCCCGATCGGCGTGCCGGTCGGACCGCCGACCGGCCCGATCACCTCGGCGGGTTCGGCGGGGATCAGCGGGGTCGCCAGCACCTTCGGCAATCCGGGGGCGGGTGGCCTCTCGATCTCCAATCCGGCGGGGGGCACTGTGACCATCGCCCCGGCGACGGCCCGTGCGATCGCGGCGGTCCTCAGCAGCGGTGGAGGAGCGGCGGCGCCAGCCCTCGCGAATCTCCTCACCGCTGAGGGGATGGCGGCTGGTCCTGCCACAGCGTTGGCCAACGCGCTCGCCGCGCTGGGTACGAACCCGAGCCGCGCGAATCTCGTGGCGGCGATCGAGGCGTTCAACGCGGCGATCGATGCCGGCACGGGGGCCCCGTCCCCGTCGCTCCTCGCCGTCCGCTTCGCGATCGCCTCGGCCTCTCGCTGAGCGCGGCAAGATCTTGCATGAAAGAGCGGGGGTCCGGTTCGCCGGACCCCCGCTCTCCTTTTGCTGGTACGATGTTTCGCCTCGAGACGTCGGTCGTCGCCCTCCCTCAACGACTCCTTTGGATCCCGACGCTGAGGGCGAGCACGGTGCCACCGACCCCTGAGGTCACCCCGCCGAGCACGCGAGCCTCCGCGACCCAGCGCAGCGAGGCGTCGGGCATCTGTCCTCGGACGCCGAGCCCAGCCCCCCAACCGACCTGCGAGGTCGCTCCCTCACCGCAGGGGACTCGGCCATTCGGGTCATCGAAGCTGTCCACGCCACAGGCCGATCGGAACGAAGCGACCGGTCCCCCAAGCGCATAGAGGCTCGCTCCGGCCAGCGCGAATGGGACGCGCGCCTGGAGCCCCACTTCGAAGCCGTTCTCGTTGACGCGGTACCGCTCCGTGGGATCCTGGCGCTGGTACGCCATCTGATTGTAGCCGAGCTCGGCGCGGAGCCCCCAGCGGGATGAGACGGCGCGGTCGTAGAAGCCCCGAAGCTCGACGCCGTTCCGGGTCCCGTTGCGCTCGGAGCCCCCGTTGGAGGCCGTACGGAATCCTGCCGCGCCACCGAGCTGCGCCTCGGTCGAGGTCGAGAGCGCGACGAGGGCGAGTAACGAAAGGATGGTGGAGTGCTTCATCGGGTGGACGGTGGAGGGTGATGTCGATCGACTGCTCGCCTGATGCGGGTGGATGCCCATCAGTCCCGCTGCGCGAGAATCTCCTTGGGGGTGACCGTCGCGGCGCCTGCCTTGCCCACTTGGATGCCAGCGGCATCGTTCGCGATGATGGCCGCTTCGACCGGAGCGGCTCCGACGGCAAGCATCGCGGCCAGGTAGGCGGTCACGGTGTCGCCCGCGCCGACCACGTCGAAGACCTCGCGCGCGGACGTCGGGATGCGGTGGATGGTCCCGTCGGGATCGATGAGGGCCATGCCACGCTCGCTCAGGGTCAGGAGGAGACGCTCGGCCCCCAATCGGTGGAGCACGGCGGGCAACGCCTCGGGGTGTTCCAGATCCACGGCGGCGCCGAGGGCGGCCTCGAGCTCACGGCGGTTCGGCTTGAAGATCGTTGCCCCGCGGTAGGCGAAGAAGTTTCGGTATTTCGGGTCGACGATGACGGGGATGCGTTTGGCCTGCGCCGCGGCGATCGCCCGATGGATCACCGGCTCCGTGAGGACCCCTTTGTTGTAGTCCTCGAGGATGAGGGCATCGGCATCCGCGACGGCGCGGTCGACGGCGACCAGGAGCGCATCGACCTCAGGCCCACGAAGGTCGGCATCCACCTCCTCATCGACGCGCACGACCTGCTGGCCCCGCGCGACCACCCGCGTCTTGGTCGTGGTCGGGCGATCGATCGTGACGAGCCCGCGCGGATCGGCGCCGAGGGTGGCGAGCATGGCGCGTACCCGTTCGCCGGAGCGGTCATCGCCGATGGCGGCGATCAGTTCGAGCTGCGCGCCGACCGCCGCGACGTTCTGTGCGACGTTGGCGGCCCCGCCGAGGGCCTCTGTCCGGTCGCGGACCCGCACGACGGGGACGGGAGCCTCGGGCGAGATGCGATCGACATCACCACGGAGGTAGACGTCGAGCATCGCATCGCCGACGATGGCGATGCGGCGGCGCTGGGCGGCCGGTGCGGCGAGCAGGGTCTCGAGCCGCGGTCGGGTCAGGGAGGACGTCGTCATGATGCGTGTAAGATGGTACGTGGACGACCCCATGGCGATGGTCGCCTCCGCCGCGCGGGATCGCCTAGCTTTCTCTCATGTCACGTCTCGAACCACCGGTCGCCGTCCGCGAGATCTGCCGCGCCCTGCAGGGAGCGGGGTTCGAGGCGTGGTGCGTCGGGGGGGCCGTGCGGGATGCGCTCTTGGGGATCGAGACCTTGGATTGGGACATCGCGACCTCGGCGCGTCCGGAGGAGGTGCAGCGGCTCTTTCGGCGGACGATCCCCGTGGGGATCCAGTTCGGGACGGTCGGGGTGCTGGATCGTGAGGGCGTGCTGCACGAGGTGACGACCTTCCGGCATGATGTGGAGACCGATGGGCGCCACGCAGTCGTGCGCTTCGGGGCGTCACTCGATGAGGATCTGGCGCGGCGGGATTTCACGATCAACGCCATCGCGGTCCAGGCGGAGACGCTCGCGATCCGCGATCCGTTTGATGGGCGGGGCGATCTCGCGCGCGGGGTGGTGCGCTGTGTGGGCATCGCGGCGGCTCGGATGGAGGAGGATCGGTTGCGGGCGTTGCGGGCGATCCGCTTCGCCGGCCGCTTCGCGTTCGCGATCGACGCCGAGACGTGGGCGGCGATCTGCGCGAGCGCGCCGTTCCTCACGCGCCTCTCGATGGAGCGCGTGAAGCAGGAGCTCGACAAGATCATGGAGCAGGTCGAGCGGCCCTCTGGGAGTCTGGAACGCTATCGCGAGGCGGGGGTCTTCGCGGCGCTGATCCCGGCGCTCGCCGATGCACCAGCTCTTCGCTTCCGCACGATCGATCGCCTGGCGCGACCCGCGCGAGTTCGGCGACCGGCTCGGCGGGCGCTTCGGTTGGCCGCGCTCTTCGCGGAACCTGGGCAGGCGGCACCCGCGGCGCTGGAGCGGACGCTGAAGGGGCTCAGGTTCAGCAATGAGGAGGTTGCGCTGACTCGGTCGGTGGCCGCCGCCGTCGCGGCGTTGCCATCGATGGCAGTGGTGACGGAGCAGTTCTCGGCGGAGGTGACCCTCCGCCGCTTCGTCGCGACGGTCGGTCGGCTCCAGGTACCGCTGGTGGCTCGTGTCCTCTGGGCGCGCGCCGCTGCTGAGCTCGCGGCAGCTGACGCTGATGCTGCGGTGCTGCATGCGGCGCGGCAGACTGGGATCCGGCTCTACCGGCGTGCCATGCGTATCACGTGGCGCGATCCCATCACGCTGGGCGATCTCGCGATCGACGGCGACGACCTGCGTGGGGTCGGGATTCGGAACGGCCCCGAGGTCGGGGCGACACTCAAGCGACTACTCGAGCTGGTGTTGGAGGACCCTTCGCGCAATACGCGGGAGTCGCTCCTCGCGGCGGCGTCGGATCGCCAGTGACGACGCTCCTGGTCGATGCACGAGTGCCGTTCGGCTCAGGGCTTGGACGGCATCTGCGCGAGATGCTCGGCGCGCTCTCCCGCACGGGACGGTTCGACGAGATCGTCCTTGTGGGTCCGACGGCCGACTTGGCGCCGGTGCGAGCGACGATGACGGTACCCACGCGGGTCATCGACTGCGCATGCGGGCGCTACGATCCTCGAATCCCCTTCGCGTGGGCGCGCCTCGCCGCTCAGGTGGGGCGCCCGCATCGCACCTGGTTCCCCAATTGGGATGGAGCGTGGCAGCGGGGCGCGGTGGCCGGTACAGCGCCCGTCACGACGCTACACGATCTCATCCAGCTGGAGGGTGCCACGCCCAGAGAGCGTCTGCGCGCGATGGTCGCGGCGCCATGGATGCGACGGATGCTGGCGGCGAGTCGCGTGGTGGTCACCGTCAGCGAGACCTCACGGGAGGCGATCGCCGCGCGGTTCCCCGAGGTAGCGCACAAGGTCCAGGTGATCCCGAACGGTGTCGCGTCGGCTTTCTTCGCAGCGATTGAGCGCCGAGAGGTACTCCAGAAGCTTGGGATCACCGGGCCGTACCTGCTCACCGTTGCGAACAAGAAGCCGCACAAGAATCTCGAGATGGCGATTCGTGCCTTCGCGCGACTCGCGCCGGTGGATGCGGCGCTGCAGCTCGTGATGGTCGGCGAGCGCTTCCCGCATCTCGTCAGTCTGCAGCACCTCGCGCGCGACCTCGGCGTGTGGGATCGCATGGTGGAGGTGGAGACGCTTCCTGATGCGCGCCTCGCGACGGTATATGGTTTCGCGGAGGCCTTTCTCTTCCCGTCGCGGCAGGAGGGGTTCGGGATGGTCGCGCTGGAGGCGATGGCCGCGGGGACGCCGGTCGTCGCGGTCGATCGGGCGCCGATCCCCGAGGTCGTCGGTGGGGCGGCGGTCCTGGTATCCATGGACGATGATGCGGCGATGGCGGCGGCGGTCGCGCGGTTGCGCGTGGACGCGACATGGCGCGCGGATCGCGTCGCTGCGGGCAGGTCTCGTGCGGCAGAGTTCACCTGGGAACGCGCCGGCGATGTGCTCGCTGCGGTGCTGTGTGCGGATGCGCCGGCGTGGTGACCGTGGCGGTGCCCAACCAGCGAAGGTCCCACTAGCATTCGTGACATGATCCCCCTGCATCTCGATATCGAAGTCACCCGCGGCGAGGTCGTCGAATCGCAGCACCGCGTCCACGCGGCGGTCATCGTCCGCGACGGCGCCCCGATCGCCGGCGCGCGCGACCCACAGCTGGTATCGATGTGGCGCTCCTGCGCCAAGTTCTTCCAGGTGATGCCATTCCTAGCGAGCGGGGGCTTCGACAGCGTCGGGTGGGGGCCAGAGGAGCTCGCGCTCAGCTGCGCATCCCATGGAGGCGAGCCAGAGCACCTCGTGGTGGTCGAGCGGATGCTTGCGTCGTTGGGCCTCGAGCAGGGGGATCTCGCCTGTGGTCCGCACGAGCCGCTCTCGACGCGTGGGACGAGGCTCTGGCGCGAGTCGGGGAATCCCCTGACGCGCCTCCACAACAATTGCTCCGGCAAACATGCGTCGATGCTCGCCCGCGCCAAGACCTCCGGATGGGCGATGCGTGGCTACGAACACGTCGATCATCCGGTGCAGCGCGCCTGCCTCGGTGAGGTCTCGGCGTGGACCGGGGTCCCACTCGATGACATGCCGGTGGGGATCGATGGCTGTGGGGTGACGGTGATGGCGCTCTCGCTGGAGCGGATGGCGCGGGCCTACGCGCGCTTCGCGACGGCGATCCAGAGTGGTGACGAGATCGCATCGCGTATCGCCGCCGCCGTGCGTGCGCATCCGCATCTGCTCGGAGGGACCGAGCGCTTCGATACCGTCCTCCTCGAGGAGACGAAGGGCGCGGTGATCGCGAAGGTCGGGGCCGAAGGGGTGCACTCGGTGGCGGTGCCGAGTCGCGGGCTCGGGCTCGCGCTCAAGGTGGAGGATGGGGCGCTCCGGGCGCAGCAGGCGGCGGTACTCGCCGCACTTCAGCAGCTCGACATCCTCCCGGCTGAGTTGCCGGCTCGGCTCGCGGAGTTCGCGCACCGGCCGATCCGAAACACGCGCGGCGAGGTGGTGGGGGAGATTCGCCCGGTGCGTGTGGCGTCATCCGGGTCACACGCGCGCTGATTCGATCCGCACGCAGGGCCCGCTTCGACTAGCTTCCCCTCGTGTTCATCGATCTCGTGACGGTTCGCGTGACCGCCGGTACCGGCGGCTCCGGATGCACCTCGTTCCGGCGGGAGAAGTTCGCGCCGATGGGTGGCCCCGATGGCGGCGATGGCGGTAAGGGCGGGGATGTCCGCATCCTCGGCGATGCCAACCTCTCGACCCTCCTCGACTTCACCTACCGCGACTCCTGGGAGGCGGAACGCGGCGAACATGGGATGGGATCGAACAAGACGGGGCGGTCGGGGGAGGACGTGGTCCTCCCGGTGCCCCCCGGGACGGTGATCCGCGATAAGGAGACCGGGGAGCGGGTCGGAGAGATCCTCGAGCACGGCGATGAGATGGTCGTCGCCAAGGGCGGTCGAGGGGGGAAGGGGAATGCCTTCTTCGTCACCGCGACCCATCAGGCGCCCCGCGAGTGGCAGCCGGGCGAGGAGGGTGAGGTGCGGACCCTCGAGCTCGAACTCAAACTCATCGCCGACGTGGGGCTCGTGGGGCAACCGAATGCGGGGAAGTCGACCCTCCTCTCGGTCATCTCTGCCGCGCGCCCCAAGATCGCCGACTACCCCTTCACCACGCTCAAGCCGAACCTCGGGGTCGTGCAGCTCAGTGATTCGCGCACCTTCGTGGTGGCGGACATCCCAGGGATCATCGAGGGGGCCCATGAGGGGAAGGGGCTCGGGCTCCAGTTCCTACGGCATATCGAGCGCACCCGCATCCTGTCCTTCCTGATCCCGATCGACGCCATGGACTGGCAGGCGGAGTACGATCAGCTCCGGCGCGAGGTGGAGCAGTACTCCCCTGAGCTGGCGGCCAAGCCGCACTGTGTGGTCTTCTCCAAGTGCGATCTGATGGGGGAGCTCTACGTTCCCGCCATCGAGGCGCCGCACGCTTTCGGGATGTGGGCGATCTCGGCCCCCGGCCGGCTCGGGCTCGATGAGCTCAAGGCGGCGTGGTGGAGCAAGCTCCTCGAGCTCCGGAAGTCGGGCGCGGCGTGATGCCCCCGGCCGAGGCCCTCTCCGGCCAGCCGAAGTGGATCGGCGCGGAGGGTCTCCCTGGCTCGTTACGCGATCTTTCGAACCCACCGGCGGGATTATGCTGCGAGGGTGATGTTGGCCTATTGGCGGACGCTCCCGACCGCCTGGTGGCCATCGTCGGGACCCGAGAGCCCACCCCGTATGGCGTTCGGATGGCCAGCCAGCTGGCTCGTGCCTGTGCCCGGGCGGGGTTGGTGGTGGTGAGCGGGATGGCTCGAGGGGTGGATGTCGCGGCCCATCAGGCGGCGCTGGAGGCCGGGGGACGGACCATCGGGGTGCAGGGAACGGGGGTCGACGTGCCCTATCCGGTAGCGCACCGGACCCTGTTGGCTGAGATGGGGCGGCGGGCCCTCGTGGTCTCGGAGGTCGAACCGGGGACCCGGGCGGTCCAAGGGTACTTCCCGCGCCGGAACAGGATCATCGCTGCCCTGTGCCGAGTGACCCTGGTGGTTGAGGCAGGTTTCAAGTCCGGGGCGGTCAATACGGCGACCCAGGCGCTGGAGCTGGGGCGGGTGGTGGCGGGGGTACCTGGGCGTATCGAGGACCCCACCGCCGCCGGGGTGAACCTTCTCATTCGGGATGGGGCTCAGGTCCTCACCGATGTGGAAGACCTGTTGGGATTGTATGGTTTATCCACAATTGGTACCGAGTCCTGTTTGCCCGACGACTGGTGTGGGGTAGGGGAAGATCTCGGCTTGGCGGAGGCGGACGAGGGTGGAGTGGCATCGCTGAAAGTGGAATCATGGCGGTCGCTGATGCAAGAACTTGGCAGATGATAAAAAGCTTGAGGCTAAAAGCTTAAAGCTCTTAAAATAAACAGTTTGACAAAATACTTTAAGTCATTCTCATGGCTGTTTCTTACCCCCATATCTACCTCCACGTCCCGTTTTGCGGGCGCCGGTGCTCGTACTGCGATTTCGCGATCGCGGTTCGGAAGACGGTCCCCGTCGATCGCTATGTGGAAAACGTTCTCCTGGAGCTTGCAGCTCGCGGAGTAGAGTTTTCCACAGAACTACGAACCATCTATTTTGGGGGCGGTACCCCGTCGAAACTGGGCGGAGCGGGGATCGCCTCACTTCTCCACGGAATCCGCGAATTCTCCGGCGTGGATAAGTTTTCCACAAAAGTCCGTGAGGTCACTGTCGAGGCCAATCCGGAGGATATCTCCGTCCATGCGGTGCGATCCTGGCAGGCGGCAGGGGTGAACCGGGTGTCACTTGGGGTCCAATCCTTCGACCCCGGGGTGCTTTCTTGGATGCACCGTGGCCATACCTCGGAGGAGGCAGCGGTCGCGGTCCAGACCATCCGCGAGGGGGGGATCGACGAGGTCTCGCTGGACCTGATCTTCGCCATCCCGGATCAGGTCGGGGCGAGCCGACTGGCCGCGGACCTGGATCGGGCGGTCGCGCTGGAGCCGACCCACCTTTCGGTATACGGGCTGACGGTCGAGCCTCGGACCCCGCTCGGCCGCTGGACCGCGCGTGGGGCGGTCGAGGAGGCGACGGAAGAGCGCTATGCGGCGGAGTTCCTCCTCGCCCACGAACGTCTCGTGGCCGCGGGCTTCGAACACTACGAGGTCTCGAGCTACGCCCGCCCGGGGCACCGGGCCATCCACAACGCCGCCTATTGGTCGGGAGCCCCATATCTCGGACTCGGTCCTTCCGCCCATGGCTTTGACGGGCGGGTCCGGCGGTGGAACACGTCGGCTTACGCCGAATGGTCCACTCAAGTCGAGCAGGGGATCGATCCCCTCGCGGGGGAGGAGACCATCGGCCCAGACGAGCGGCTGGCCGAAGCGGTCTACCTCGGCCTTCGCACGAGCGACGGCCTGGTCCTCCGACCTGAGGACGCGACCATCATCGGCCCCTGGATCGACGCCGGGTGGGGCCGGCAGGAGGGGGATCGACTTGTGCTGACCCCTGACGGATGGCTCCGCATCGATGCACTCGCCGCCGCCTTGACTTCGGTTCGAAGTCATTCGTAATCTGCGACTTATGGCGTTGCATGAGCTGTCGGAACGCGAGCGTCGGGTGCTCGAGTGTGTGGTCCGCTCCTACGTGGAGACGGCGGAACCCGCCGGGTCCCGGACGATCTCCCGTCGATTCGGACTGGGGGTCTCCCCGGCCACGATCCGCAACACCATGGCCGACCTCGAGGAGAAGGGGTTCCTCTTCCACCCCCACACCTCCGCCGGTCGCATCCCGACCGATAAGGCCTACCGGACCTACGTCGATTCCTTGATGCGACTCGAGCCACTCCCGAGTGCGGAGATGGATCGCCTGGCGGAGGGGATCGGCACCGAGAGTTCGGCGATCGAGACGATCCTCCGCCGAGCGGCGCAATCGCTCGGGGTGCTGACGCAGGAGCTTGGGCTGGCCCTCGGTCCTCGCCTCGACCAGACGGTACTCCAGCGGCTCGAGCTGGTCCGGCTGACCACCGAGAAGTTGATCCTCGTCCTGACGCTCCGCCGTGGGACGATGCGCACGATCTTCGTCGAGATGCGCGGTGAGATCGCCGACGAGGCGATCGCGGAGGTGCAGCGCGTGCTCAATGAGCGCTTGGCTGGCCTCTCGCTCGCGGAGATCCGCGGGACACTCGGCGCGCGCCTTCGCGATGCGGCGCCGCATGCGACGGGCCTCGCCGGAGCGGGGGAGTTGCTGAACATCTTCGTGCAGGAAGGGGAGCAGCTCTTCGATGTCGGCACCGTGACCGATGAGGAGACGGTGGTGCTCGGTCAGCCTTCGGTGCTCGCGGATCAGCCGGAGTTCGCGACGGGGGAGTCGATGAAGCGTCTCCTCACCCTGACCGAGACGCGCTCGCAGCTGGCGACGGTGTTACGGTCTCGCGCCGAGCAGCCCGGGGTCTCGATCACGATCGGTGGGGAGCATGGGACCGCGCTCCTCGGCGGCCTCACGCTGGTCACCGCCGAGTACAAGGCGGGGAGTCTGACGGGGGTGATCGGGGTGATCGGTCCCACGCGGATGCCCTATGAGAAGGTGATCGCCTTGGTGACGCACACGTCGTCGCTCGTGACCGATCTGCTGGCGTAGGCCGCCCTCTGATCTACCTCCACAAGCTCCTGCCGCTCCTCGTCTCACCACTCGTGGTGGTGATGGGGTTGGTGCTCTGGGGAACGTTCACGCGGCGTCGGTGGCCGGTGTTCGTCGGTGTGGCGCTTCTCTATGCGTCGAGCTTGCAGGTGGTGTCACAGCGGTTCGTCAGCTGGTCTGAGCAGGGCATGTCGCGACAGGTCGCGGCTGAGGTGCCGGTCGCTGATGCCATCGTCGTCCTCGGCGGGATGACCACTACCTCGCCCACCGCAACCGGGCGAACCTCCGAATGGAGCGATGGCGTCGATCGCTTCATGGGAGGGATCGAGTTGCTGCGCGCTGAGCGGGCGCCGCTTCTCATCTTCACGCGCGGTCAGGTGCCATGGATGCGCGAGATGCGCCCAGAGGGGGAGTTCCTTGCGGAGGAAGCCAGGGCCATCGGCATCCCCTCGTCACGCATCGCACTCACGCGCGTTGCGGCGAATACGGCGGAGGAAGCGCGAGCGGTGCGCGCCCTCGTCGACTCGCTCGGCGTCGGGCGGCGTATCCTCCTCGTGACTTCGGCTTTTCACATGTCACGGTCGGAGCGGCTCTTCACAGGGCAGGGCTTCACGGTGACCCCCTTTCCGGTGGATTTCGGGCAGGCCCTCCGCGCCCGCACGCCCATGGATTTCCTGCCGGATGCGGAGGCGTTTGAGGACACCGATCGCATGCTCCGAGAGTTCATCGGGCGGGGGTACTATCGGGTTCGGTCCGCCATAGGCTTGGACGGCCGAGCCGATGACTGAGCCGTCGGCTCGGCCGGCGATGCGCGTGGCACCCGAATTGCCCCTTCGGTAGGTATCTTCCCTCCGTGGCCCGCCGAGTTGGCAGGGCTGTGGTGCCACCCTGGCTTTTCTCGCTCTGACATGGCTGACCTCTACGCTACCCTCGGCGTCGACAAGACGGCGAGTGACGACGACATCAAGAAGGCCTACCGCAGGCTCGCGATGCAATATCACCCCGATCGCAACGGGGGATCGAAGGAGGCGGAGGAGAAGTTCAAGGAGGTCACCGAGGCGTACGACGTGCTTCGGGACCCGCAGAAGCGTGCGGCCTACGACCGATACGGCGAGGCGGGGCTCCGCGGTGGCGGCGGTGGGGGGTATCAGCACGTCGACCTCTCCGAAGCGCTCAACATCTTCATGCGCGACTTCGGGCTCGGCGATCTCTTCGGCGGCGGCGGCGGTGGTGGGCGCCAGTCGAACGGGCCACGCGCTGGCGCCGACGTCAAGCTCGATCTGCAGCTCGCGATGCTGGAGGTCGCGACCGGGGTCACGAAGACGGTCAAGCTCAAGCTCCTCGACCCGTGCGCGCGCTGCGACGGGGAGGGGGCCGAGCCCGGCACGAAGCCGCAGCGCTGCACGACCTGTGCGGGGCAGGGTGAGGTGCGGCGCGCGCAGCAGAGCTTCTTCGGTCAGTTCGTGAGCGTCGCTCCCTGTCCGACCTGTCGCGGTGAGGGGACGACGATCACATCGCCGTGCACGGAATGTCGCGGGGAGGGGCGCATGCGCACCGATCACACACTCGACATCAAGGTGCCCGCCGGCGTCGCGACGGGGCAGTACATGCAGCTCCGCGGCGTGGGGAATGCGGGGACGCGTGGGGGGCCACGTGGGGATGTGATCGTCGTCTTCGACGTGGTCGAGGATGAGCGGTTCGAGCGGGACGGCGAGGACCTCTACTGCGAGGTACTCGTGAGCTATCCGCAGGTCGCGCTCGGGGCAGAGGTCGAGGTGCCAGGGATCACCGGGACGCTCTCGCTGGGGATCCCCGCGGGGACCCAGAGCGGACAGGTGTTCACGATGCGCGGGAAGGGATTGCCTCGGGTGAACGCGAGTGGCACGGGGGATCTGCATGTGCGCGTCCAGGTCTGGACGCCGAGTTCGCTCTCACGTGAGGAGCGCGCGCTGGTGGAGCAGCTCGGCGAGATGCAGGAGAAGCCGCCGGAGAAGCGCGAGAAGGGATTCTGGGCGAAGATGAAGGAGGCGATCGCGGGATGAGTGGATCGCCACTCCCCGCGGGGCGACGCGTCGCGATCGTGCATGAGTGGCTGATCGGTCACGCGGGCTCGGAGCGGGTGGTCGACGAATTGCTCGCGGTCTTTCCGGAGGCCGATCTCTTCGCGCTGGTCTGTGCGATGCCCGGTGAGGCACCGGAGCGCTACCGTGGTCGTCCGGTGCGCACGTCGTTCCTCCAGCGCTGGACCGGTGGTCGCGAGTCGTTTCGCTCCTACCTCCCGATCTTCCCTGAGGCGGTGGAGTCGTTCGACCTCCGCAAGTACGATCTCGTGATCTCGTCGAGCCACTGCGTGGCGAAGGGGGCGCCGACGCGTCGCCCAGACCAGCTCCACATCACCTACTGCCACACCCCGGTGCGCTACGCGTGGGATCTGCAGGAGGCCTATCTCGCCGACTCGGGTTTCGGTCCGCTGAGGCGAGCCGCTGCGCGGGTCGGCTTGGCGCGACTGCGAGGATGGGACCGGCGAACGAGTGATCGTACCGATCTCTATCTCACGAACTCCCGTTTCGTGGGAGATCGTGTCGCCCGCTACTACGGTCGATCGAGCGTGGTCGTGCCGCCGCCGGTGGACACCGAGACCTTTCGCCCGATGTCTGGTGAGCGGAAGGGGTTCATCTCCGTCTCCCGCTTAGCGCCATACAAGAAGGTCCCGCTCCTCATCGATGCCTTCCGACAGATGCCTGATCTCGAGCTGACGGTCGTCGGTGATGGCCCTGATCGCGCGCGCTGCCACGCGGCGGCGCGGGGCGCGACGAACATCCGCTTCGTCGGCCATGCGCCATACAGGGAGCTCCCGCGTATCTTGAGCGGCGCGCAGGCCTTCGTCTTCGCGGCACTCGAGGACTTCGGCATCGCCCCACTCGAAGCACAGGCCTGCGGCACGCCGGTGATCGCCTTTGGAGCAGGTGGCGCGCTCGAGACGGTGATCGAGGGCGAGACCGGTGCCTTCTTCGACGCGCAGACGCCGGCGTCGATCGTCACGGCGGTCCGTCGCTTCCTCGCGGCTCCGCCGCCGAGCGAGGCGGCCTGTCGGCAGCAGGCGGAGCGTTTCGCGATCCCGGTCTTTCGTGCGAGGATCGCCGAGGTGATCGCGCGCGCGTGGACGGAGCGGCCGACCCCAGCTACCACACGCCATGAGGGCGTCGCATGACCAACGCAGATCCGACGGATGCGCGGTGGACCCGCGCGGCGTGCACCCCATCGAGCACTTCGCAGACGGAGACGCTGATCGCGACAATGTTCGCGGCTGGCGCTGAGGGGGTGCACGAAGATGGCGCTCACCTCATCACGCATCTCCCGCCGACCGCTGACGTCGAGCGATTCCTCGCGGCACTTCGCGCGGTGGATCCGGCATCGATCGTGGAGCTCTCCCCGCTCGAGCTGATCGATTGGTCGACCAAGTGGCGCGATCGGATCACCGCGCATCATCTCGGTGGGCTGACGGTCACCCCACCTTGGTTGGCGGAGGGACGTGATCCCGCGACGACGATCGTGATCGAGCCCGCGATGGCGTTCGGCACCGGAGAGCATCCGACCACGCGCGGGGTCGTCCGATTGCTGCAGGCCATCCCACTCGCCGGCGCCTCGGTCGCTGACCTCGGGGCGGGGAGTGCGGTGCTCGCGATCGCCGCCGCGAAGCTCCGTGCGGCGCGCGTCTTCGCGATCGAGAACGACGCCGATTCGATCGGCAATGCGGAACTCAACGTGACGACCAATGGCGTCTTGGATCGCGTCGCGGTCCTCGAGGGTGATGCGCAGCTCCTCCTCCCGCTCGTCGCGCCGGTGCAGGTGATCCTCGCCAACATCATCTCCTCGGTCCTACTCGAACTGCTGCCGCTGATGGGAGATTCCCTCGCATCCGGTGGTGTGATGATCCTGAGTGGGATCCTGCGCGAGGAGCGCGAGATGATGGTGGCGGCACTCGAGACGGCCGGTTGGGTCATCGACGCGGAAGACGCCGAGGAGCAGTGGTGGTCGGTGCGGGTGCGGCGATGAGTCTCCCCACCTTCGTGCTCGATCAGCCGTTCGCCATCGGCGAGACGGTGACCCTGGGTGAAGAGGCCGCACATCACATGCGCGTGCGGCGGCTCGACGTCGGCGCGCGCGTGGGGCTCGTCGATGGGGCGGGGCGCCGGGGCGAGGGGATGTTGGTGACGCTCGCGAAGCGGCACGCCTCGGTGCAGGTGGAGTCGGTCGCGGTCGTCGAGGCGGCGCCGGCGGTGCATCTCCTGCTCCCGGTCGCCGACAAGGATCGTATGCTGCTTCTCGCGGAAAAGGTGACGGAGCTCGAGGTCTCGAGTTGGCGGCCGGTCGTGTTCCGTCGTTCGCGTCATGTGACGCCGCGGGGGGAGGGGCCGACCTTTCATCAGAAGGTCGCGCATCGGATCGAGGGCGCGCTCGAGCAGAGCCGTGGCGCGTGGTCCCCGACGGTCTTTCCGGAGGCGACGTTGGCCAATGCGCTCGCCGCGGCGCCGGCCGGGACGCGCTTGCTGATGGATGGCGAGGGCATCGCGTTCGATCAGCTCCTCGGGTCGTTGCGCGAGCCGGTGGTACTGGCGGTCGGGCCAGAGGGAGGACTCGAGGCCGATGAGATCGCGGCGTTCGAGGCCGCTGGATTCCAGCGGGTGGCGCTGGGTCGATCGATCCTTCGCTTCGAGACCGCGGCGATCGCGGCGGTGGCGACGGTGCGCGCGGCGCTGGGGACCCGCGCTGACCGATCAGCGGACGCGACATCCATTTGAACGAGGGCACCATGACCGATTGCCTGTTCTGCCGGATCGTCCGGCGCGAGATCCCGGCCCAGGTGGTGGCCGAGGACGACCAGTGTCTGGCCTTCCGCGACATCGCCCCGCAGGCCCCGACCCGCACCCCCGTCATCCCCAAGGCACACACCGCCTCGCTCGAGACGGTGGGTGATGCCGCCGGGGTGGTGGGGGCGATGGCCCGGATGGCCCAGCAGGTGGCCCGGGCGGAGGGGGTGGCCGCGACGGGGTACCGGACGGTGATCAACACCGGGGCGGACGGGGGGCAGACGGTGGGGCATCTCCACCTCCACCTCCTCGGGGGGCGGGACCTCGCCTGGCCCCCCGGGTGACCGGAGCGGGCCGACTTGCCCAAATGTTTGTCTCGTCGTAACTTAAGAGGCTCACATCACTCGGACCCCAGCCGGCGTTGACCCGCCATTCAAGGGGGGAAGTCAGTTTGTCGGAGATCATCATCCACGAGGACGAGAACTTCGAGCGTGCGCTCAGGCGCTTCAAGAAGAAGTGCGAGAAGGCCGGGATCCTCGCGGACCTGCGGAAGCATCGGCATTACGAGAAGCCGAGCGAGAAGCGCAAGCGGAAGCTCAACGCCGCGCAGCGGAAGACGAAGCGGACCCGCTCGTACTGATATGGCGGCCGCACTGATGGCACTGGTGCAGGGCGAGTTGCTGGACGCCCGGAAGGCGCAGGACAAAGATCGCGTCCTGTTGCTCAGCACCGTGCTGTCGGAGATCAAGAACCGAGCGATCGAGTTGGGGCGGGACCTCACCGACGACGATGTCGTGGAGGTCCTGCGCCGCGCGATCAAACGGCGCCGAGAATCGATCGAGATGTATGTGCAGGCCGGCCGCGAAGAATTGGCCGCCACAGAGCGCCGTGAGGCATCGGCGCTGGAGCAGTGGCTCCCCGCCGCCCCCTCAGAAGAAGAGATCCGTGCCGCCGTCCGCGCGGTGGTCGACGCCGGCGTGTCGGCGATCGGAGCCGTGATGGGGAAGGTGATGCCCCAGTTCAAAGGCCGTGCCGATGGTACGGTGATCAATCGCATCGTGCGCGAGGAGCTCGGGTCGGGACCGTGACCGGGCAGGCGCAGGTGCAGGGCCACGCCCTCGAGGTCCTCGAGTTCGCCCGTCTCCTCGACCACATCGCCGGATACGCCTCCAGCTCCGCGGGCGCCGCACGCATCCGCGCGCTGCGCCCGACGCGCGTCGGGGGGACGCGACCGGAGCGCGATGAGGCGCTGCAGGCCCTTCGTGCCGAGCATGCGCGGGTGGTCGCGATGCGGGCGCTCATCGCAGAGGCCGATGGGTGGCGTCCGGAGGCGATCCCCGAGCTGAGCGAGCCGCTCCGGCGGCTGCGGATCGCGGGGACCTCGTGGTCGGGACCGGAGCTTCGTGGGGCGGTGACGCTCCTCGCCTCATCGCGACGTACGCTCGCCACCCTCACCGATGAGGTGCGCCCCGCGATGGCGCGCGCCGCGCTCGCCCCCTATGTCGGGACACTGATCGCGCGACCCACCCTCGAGCAGCAACTCGAGCGCGTGCTCACCGAGGAGGGCACGCTCAAGGACGACGCCTCGCCAGCGCTGCGGCGCGTCCGTCGGGAGCGTCGTGGGGCGGAAGGGGAACTCGTGCGGCTCCTCGAGCGGATCATGGCGAAGCTCGAGTCGCATCTCCGCGTGGACGACGCCTCGGTCACGATCCGCAACGGGCGGTACGTGATCCCGGTGCGCCGCGAAGGGCGCGTGGCCCTCGGCGGGATCGTGCACGACAGCTCGCAATCGGGGCAGACCCTCTTCATGGAGCCACCGGCCGCGGTGGAAGCGGGGAACCGGATCCGCGAACTCGAATCGGAGGAGATCGCCGAGTGCGAGCGGATCTTCCTCGAACTGACCGAGACGCTGCGACCGGATCGCGATGCCCTCATCGCGGCACTCGAGGCGCTGATCGCGCTAGACTCGCTCTATGGCCGCGCGCGGTACGCGGTGGCCACCGGATGCGCGGATGCGACGCTGGCGGCGGCGCGCGATGGCTTCCATGTGCGCGAAGGGCGGCATCCGTTGCTGCTCGCGCAGGGTGTCGCGGTGGTGCCGTTCGATCTCGCGATGGCGCCTGAGGAACGCACGTTGCTCGTCTCCGGGCCAAACACCGGGGGCAAGACGGTGTTGCTCAAGGCGCTCGCGCTCTGCGCCCTCATGATGCAGTGCGGGGTCCCCGCGCCGGTGGGGCCGGAGTCGGTGCTCCCGGTCTTTGATGACGTCTTCGCCGACATCGGCGACGAACAGAGTCTCGCGGCCTCGCTCTCGACCTTCAGTGCGCACCTCAAACACCTCACCGAGATCATCCACTCCGCATCGCCCGATGCCTTGGTGCTGATCGACGAGCTGGGGTCCGGGACCGATCCGCTCGAGGGGGCCGCGCTCGGCGGGGCGATCCTCGAGGCGCTCACGACCCGTGGGGTCACGACGATCGCGACGACGCACCTCGGGGCGCTGAAGGAGTTGGCCGGCGAGGTACCCGGCGTGGTGAACGCCTCGCTGCAGTTCGACGCCGTGCGGCTCGCGCCGACCTATCGATTGATCAAGGGGATCCCGGGGCGCTCGTATGGGTTGGCGATCGCACGGCGGCTGCAGATGCCGGAGGCGATCCTGGCGCGCGCCGAGGCGCGCGTGCCGACGATGGAGCGCGATCTCGCCGCCCTGCTGACCGATCTCGAGGCGCGGGGCGAGCGCCTCGCCGCGCAGGAGCGCGAGGTGCAGGCGCAGTCAGTCGACCTCCAACAGCGCGCGGCGCGGATCGGCGAGCGCGAGCGGACGGTGCAGGGGCGGGAGCGTGAGGTGGAGCGGGAGTCACGTCGCGAGGCCCGTCGGCATCTGCTCGACGCACGCAAGGAAGTCGAGCAGACGATCGCGTCGTTGCGAGCCGCTGGGGCCGCCGCGATCGATCAGGTGGCGGTGGAGGCGCGGCGGACCCTCGAGGGGCGCGCCGCGGCGGAACAGTCGGCGCTGGAGGCGCTCGACGCTGAGGAGCGGGTCGCGCAGCAGGTGGCGGCACTCGAACGGGCGGCCGCAGAGGGCCTCGAGGTCGCCGACGCGCGTGGCGTCACGCTCGCGATCGGCGATGCGGTCGCCGTCGAGTCGTTGGGCGGGAAGGTCGGGCAGCTGCTCGAACGCCGTGGGGAGGATGCGGTGGTGGCGGTCGGGCCGCTCAAGATGACGGTGCCCTTCGCGGCGCTCCGGCGCCTCTCGGCCAAGCAGCTGCGGAGCGAGCGGGTCGAGGTGGCGGCGCTGGATCTGCCAGACGTCGAGGCGAAGCCCGAGGTGGATGTGCGGGGGGTACGGGTCCACGAGGTGGATGACCTCGTCCTCCAGGCGCTGGACGGGGCGATCCGTGCGGATCTCGGCCAGGTGCGTATCATCCATGGCAAGGGCACCGGCGCGCTACGTGAGCGCGTCGCGCAGGTCCTGAAGGGAGACCGACGGGTGAAGCAGTTCCGGCTGGGCGCGTGGAACGAAGGTGGGGCCGGCGTCACGATCGCGGAGTTCGCGTGATCCCCGACGAGGTGGTCGAACAGGTCAGCCAACAGGCCGACATCGTCGCCATCATCGGCGAGCATGTGAAGCTCAAGAAGACGGGCTCCGTCTGGCGTGGGCCCTGCCCGTTCCATCAGGGGAAGGGGCCGAACTTCTCCGTGGTCCCAGGCCGCGGCTACACCTGCTTCGTCTGCGGAGAGAAGGGCTCGGTCTTCACCTTCCTGCAGAAGCGTCTGGGGATGAGCTTCGTGGAGGCGGTGAAGCTCGCGGGAGCGAGGGCGGGGATCGAGGTGCAGGAGGTGCAGCGTCGGCGCGAGGGCCCCGATCCGCGCGAGCCGCTCTGGGAGCTGCAGGCGGCGACCTCCGAGTTCTTCCAGAAGACCCTGTGGGACGCGCCGCAGGCGAGTGCGGCACGTGAGTATCTCACCTCTCGGGATGTCTCGCGAGAGTTGGCGACGCGATTCGGGCTTGGGTTCGCCCCGCGGGATGGCGAGGCGCTGCGCACCTATCTGCACGGCCTCGGCTACGACGATGCGCGGCTCACCGCCGCAGGGCTCTATCTCCCCATCGACGGGAGTGACCAACTCAAGCCGCGCTTCCGTGACCGCCTGCTCTTCCCGATCCTCGATCCGTCGGGGCACACCGTCGGCTTCGGGGGTCGTCTCCTCGGGCCGGGGGAGCCGAAGTATCTCAACTCGGCCGAGTCCGAGGTCTTCAACAAAGGGAAGCTCCTCTACAACCTCGGTGCGGCGCGCAACGCGATCCGCAAGGACGATCGCGCGGTGATCGTCGAGGGCTACTTCGACGCGTTACGTCTCGTCTCGGTCGGGGTGGAGGGGGTCGTCGCCCCGATGGGGACGGCGCTCACCGAATCGCAGGCGGAGCTCCTCGGGCGGTTCACGCGCCAGGTGGTGCTCTGCTACGACTCCGATGGGCCGGGGCAGAAGGCGACGTTCCGCGCGGCGGATCTCCTGCTGGCCAAGGGATTCGTCGTCCGCGTGGTCACGCTCCCCGAGGGGGAGGATCCCGACACCTTCGCGCGAAGCACGGGCGGGGCGGCGGTGTCGCGACTGCTCGACGACGCCATGGATGTCTTCGATCGGAAGGTCCAGCTGCTCGAGCGCGCGGGGTGGTTCGCGGATCTGCAGCACAAGCGGCAGGCGCTCGACCGGCTCCTCCCGACGATTCGGGCGGCAAGCGATCCGGTGACGCGCGACCTCTACCTCGCGCGGGCGGCGGAGGCGGCGGGCGTGGCACGCGAGGCGCTGGTGGCGGAGTTGCATGCGGTCCGGCGCGGGAGTGGGCCACGTGCGGCGGTCAACCGTCCATCGCGCGGGGATGCGCGGTCGGCCGATGCGCGTGCGGGCGAGCCCGGGGCCGCGCCGACCCGCGACGCGGTGCCGACCGGGCCGTATCGCTCGGGAGTGGAACAGGGGAATGCGGAGCAGGTGTTGCTCCGTGTGGTTCTCACGCAGCCGATGTGGCGCGACCATGTCATCGAGGAGCTCGGGAAGCTCGAGGAATCGGAGCGGCCGGGCAGCGTCGACTTCGGTGGCGACGAGTCCGACGGGTTCGGGGAATCGGCGCCGCTCGCCCTTCGGGATCCCGTGTATGGCATGATCTACCGAGCCCTCCTGCTGGTGGGCGAGGCGCTCTCGGCAGAGGCGATCGCCGAGCACCTCGATCCCCTCGCGATCCGGGTCTACGAGGAGCTCCGAGCCGATCCCCAAGCGGTCGTCGACGCCCGGGCGAGCGTGGCTGATGCCCTCCGCCAACTTCGGGGGCGATCGGTAGACGCACGGCTCCGGGCGCTGGAATCCCTCCTCCCGCTGGCCGACGCCGCTGAGAAGGACGCTCTCACGCTGCAGATCAAGCGACTCGCCGACGAGAAGCGTTCGCTCGGTGTGCAACATTGGGGGATGGTCCGTCGGTCGCGCTGACCCCATCTTTCTCTCACCTCCTCTCTCCTCTCCGACCCTTTCATGTCCGATCTTCGCGCTCTGCTCGCCCTCCAAGACGACGACCTCGCCATCCATGCGCTGGAGCAGCGCCTTGCCGCGCTCGAGCCCCGCATCCGGGAGCTCGATGCTCGACGGCAGCGGATCGTCGACACGATGGAGCGACAGTCGACGGCGTTGCAGGTGGAGGAGAAGAAGCAGGCCTTCCTGCGCGACAAGATCGCGGAGCATCGCGAACTGATCGCGCGGAATCAGGCGCAGCTCGATGCGGTGAAGACGATGCGACAGGCGACGGCCGCCGCGGCTCAGATGGACCAGGCCAAGCGGATCGTGGCCGGGGAGGAGAGCGACCTCCATGTCATCACGCGACGGGTGGAGGAGCTCCGCGCGGGGCTCGCGGCCTCGCAGGCCGACCTCGAGGCGTGCGAGGGGGAGCAGGCGACGACGCGTGGCGAGGTGGCGACGGAGAGGGCCTCGATCGATGGTGAGCTCGCGGTCGCTCGAGCCGCGCGTGAGGAGACGGCGAAGCCGGTGCCCGCCGCGCTGCGGAGCCGCTACGACCGCATCCGCAACGCCAAGCGCGTCCATGTCGTGGTCGCGCTCAACGCCCTCGCCTGCGGATCCTGCGACACCGCGATCCCGATGCAGCGTCGGCATGCGATGATGTCGGGGACGGCGATCGAGCTCTGCGAGGCGTGCGGCGTCCTGATGTATCACGCGGTGTGAGTCGGAGTCGGCCGGCCTCCCGCTGGCTTCCACCGGCGGCGGCACCGGCGACGGTCGCCGAGGCGCTCGCTCGAGCGCTCACCCCATCGGGGGACCAGCCTGGGAAACAGGCGGTCCCCCTCGCCATCTGTCAGCTCCTCGCCGCGCGTGGGATCCACTCCGTCGACGTGGCGCAGCGCTTTCTGCGACCGACGCTCGCGCAGGTGGAATCCCCTGAGGCGATGATCGATCTCCCGCGCGCCGCGGACCGCCTCGCGCGCGCGGTGGAACGTGGCGAACCGATCCTCGTGCATGGCGACTACGACGTGGACGGCATCTGCTCCACGACGGTGATGACCAAGGTCCTGCGCGGGCTCGGTAGCGTGGTCACCCCGTTCATCCCCGACCGGATTGCCGATGGCTACGATCTCGGGCCGGCCGGTGTCGCCGCGGCGCAGCGCATCGGCGCGAAGGTCGTGCTCACCTGTGACTGCGGCACCTCGGCAGTCGAGTCGGCGGCGGCGCTGCGCGCGGCTGGGATCGATCTGATCATCACGGACCATCATCTTCCCGGTGGCGCGCTCCCCGAGGCGTTCGCGGTGGTGAACCCCAAGCGAACGGATTGCCCGTCGGCGGATAAGGATCTCGCCGCGGTGGGGGTGGCGTACAAGCTCGCGCGGGCCGTGGTCGCGCGCTGTGGTGGCGATCCTGCGGCGGTGGACGATCTGCTCGATCTCGTCGCGCTGGCGACGATCGCGGATGTGGCGCCATTGCGCGGGGAGAATCGCGTCTTTGCTCGACTCGGGTTGAAGCAGTTGGCGGCGAGTTCGCATCCCGGCATCAGCTCGCTGCTGCGTGCGGCACGCCTCGATGGGAAGCCGCTCACGGCAGGGCGCGTGGGGTTCACACTTGCCCCGCGTCTCAACGCACTCGGCCGACTCGGGCAGGCGATCCGTGGTGTGGAGCTGCTGCTGGCTGAAGATGAGGCCACGGCGAATGTGATCGCGCGCGAATGCGAGCAGCTCAACGCCGAGCGGCAGGAGATGAATCGGCAGATGCTCGACGAGGCCATGCGCCGGGTGGAGCAGCTGGATCTCGATGCGACGTGGGGGATCGTCCTCGCGCGGGAGGGGTGGCATCCCGGGGTGATCGGGATCGTCGCCTCGCGATTGGTGGAGGCCACCTCGCGTCCGGTGATGATGGTCGCTGTGCACGATGGGGTGGGGAAGGGCTCTGGGCGCTCGATCTCCGCCCTCGATCTCCACGGCGTGTTGCACGACTGCGCCGATCTCCTGGTGCGCTTCGGCGGGCATCGGGCGGCGGCGGGGATCACCATCGACGCGGCACGCGTCCCGGCGTTCAGCGAGCGCTTCAACGAGCAGGTGCGGTCGCGACTCACAGCGGAGGATCTCGTGCCGACCCTCCGAACCGATCTCGAGCTCCCGATCGATGCGATCGATGAGACCCTCGAGCGGGGGCTTCGGCATCTGGAACCGTTCGGGGTGGGGAATCCCGGACCGATCTTCGTCTCGCGCGGGGTGAAAGTGGCGCAGGGGCCGCGACGGATCGGGACCGAGGGGATGAAGCTCGGGCTCGAGACACCTGGCGGATCGCTCGAGGGGATCTGTTGGGACGGGTCGCGCGCCAAGGGGCTCGCCGTCGGCGCGACGGTCGACATCGCCTATAAGCTCGAGGCCAACGAGTATCAGGGTCGTCGCACGCTGCAGGCGGTGATCCAGGACCTCCGGCATGGGTGAGCTACGGATCGTCGCGGGGGCGTGGCGTGGGCGGCGCATCGCGGTCCCGCGTGGGGCGGTGCGGCCGACTTCGGACCGGGTGCGCGAGGCGTGGATGAGCATCGTCGCCCCCGCGCTCGACGGCGCGCGAGTCCTCGATCTCTGCGCGGGCTCGGGGGCGTTGGGGCTCGAGGCGCTCTCGCGTGGGGCCAAGCACGCCGACTTCGTCGAGAAGGATCCGAAGGTGCTCACGACGCTGCGTGCCAACCTCGCGACGCTGGGGGCCGAGGCGAGAGCCACCGTGCATCGGAGCGAGGCGGGACGGTTCCTTGAATCGGAGGCGGGGCCGGTCGCGTCCGACGCCGCCGGGGCGCCGGCGCCCCGCTGGGATGTGGCTTTTGCCGACCCACCCTACCACTACGGGACGGCCACCGCGCTCGCCGAACGCTGGCTCCGCGCCCCATTCGCAGCGATCTTTGGCATCGAACACGAGGCGGAGCTCACCCTCCCCGACGCGGTGGCGCCGGCCTCGTCCGATCGTCGTCTGTACGGCGACACCGCCCTCACCATCTACCGCACCGGTCCCTGAGATGCCCAAGGTCGCGCTCTATGCCGGCAGCTTCGATCCCATCACCAATGGGCACGCCGACCTGATCCGGCGCTCCCTCGGCTTCGTCGACCGCTTGGTCGTCGGGGTCGCGGTGAACATCGCGAAGCAGCCCCTGTTCACCGTGGAGGAGCGGATGACGCTCATCCGGGCGGCGCTCGACGAGGATCCGCGGGTCGAGGTCCGGTCGTTCAGCGGGCTGGTGGTGAACTTCGCGCGTGAGGCGGGGGCGCAGGTCGTCCTGCGCGGACTCCGTGCCGTCGCTGACTTCGAGTACGAATACCAGATGGCGCTGATGAATCGACATCTCGCCCCGCAACTGGAGACGATGTTCATGGTCCCCTCGCTCGAGGTGAGCTATGTGAGCTCCTCGCTGGTGCGCGAGGTCGCGCGCTTCGGCGGGGAGATCGACCAGCTCGTGCATCCCGCCGTCGCCCAGGCGCTCCGCGCGAAGTTCGCCGGGGGCTCGCCCACCGGCGCGTCCACTTCCCCCTCTGTCGCTCGCTGATCATGACCCTCGATGCCAATCTCCACGGTGACGTCCTCGTCATCGCGCTCCATGGCCAGCTGATCGTCGGCAATCGTCAGGCGCTCAAGCAGCGCGTCCTCGACGACATCGAGGCGGGGACCCGCAAGGTGGTCGTCGACTTCGCCAACACCGGCTACATCGACAGCTCCGGCCTCGGGGTGCTCGTCTCGCTCGCGAAGCGGTTGCGCGAGCTCGGCGGCGATCTCCGCCTCGCCAACCTCAACGCCGACCTGCGCACGCTCTTCGAGCTCACCAAGCTCGACTCGCTCTTTCAGATCGCCGATTCCCGCGACCAGGCGCTGGCCAGCTTCTAGATGGTGTCCACCTCAGCGCTCGACTTCCGCATCCCGAGCGACCTCGGGCAGATCGAGGGAATCGTCGCGCAGGTCGTCCATCGGTGCCGTGAGTGTCGCTTCGACGCCCGGCTGTTGAGCCTCAACGTCCCCGTCGCGCTCACCGAGGCGATCGCGAACGCCATGCTCCGTGGGAATGGGGAGGACGTAGCGAAGGAGGTGCGCATCCGCGCCGAGGTCTCGGAGGTGCGCCTCGTGGTCGAGGTGGAGGATGAGGGCGAGGGGTTCGATCTCGATGCCTGTGCCGAGGATCCGACGACGCCAGAGAACCTCGCACGGGAGGATGGGCGCGGGCTCTTCCTCATGCGGACGCTGATGGACGAGGTGGTGCAGGTCGAGGGATCGTCGCACGTGGTGCGGCTCACCCTGCGGCGTCGCTGAGCGCGTCGTGAGCCATCTCTCGCGCGTCCTCGAGGCGTTCGCCGTCGCGCAGGGGGGGAGTGCCGTGGTGTGGATGGAGTCCCCGCGGACGGGCGCGCTCGATGTCGTCGCGGCGGCCGGTGGCGAGGTGACGCCTCCTGACGTCGCGGTGCTGACGGACGAGGCCACGCCGCGTGAGCGTGCCACCGCGCTCGGGCCGCAGTGGATCACGCGCATCCCCGGGCACACACCGGCATGGCTCGGGGTTGGGGCGGTGCCCGGAGGCGATGCGGATGTCGTCCGGTGGGTCCCGATGCTCGCCGAGATGCTCGCGCCGATCCTGCAGAGCCAGTGGGAGGCGCAGCGCGCCACCGATGAGCTCGCCGAGCGCTACGAGGAGATCAATCTCCTCTACTCGATCAGCGACATCCTGGGGCGCACCGTGACGCTCGAGCAGATGGCGCGCACGATCCTGCTCGAGGTCGCGGAGACGGTCGGTGCGGAGTACGGTGCGATCCATACGCATGATCTGGCGTCTGGGGTGTTGCGGCCGGTCGCGGCACTCCGACTCTCGCCCGCGGTGGAGGCCTCGGTGATCCCGACCGATCATCCGGTGAGCGTGCCGGCGCGGGTCTACCGCACGCGGAACGCCCTCTTGGTCGATGCGGGGGTGCTCGAGAGCGAGTATGAAGAGGCCTTCCGTGATGGGGCGATGCTCTCAGTGCCGATCAATTGGACCGCGCCCGGTGGAGGGGTCACCCTCGGCGTGGTCTCGCTCTCCGGCCGGCGCGGCGGGACGGCGTTCACCGCGGGGGACGAGAAGCTCGTCGCGGCAGTCGGGTCGCAGATCGGGACCGCGATCCAGAACGCGCGACTGGTGCGCGCGTCGGTGGAGCGCGAGCGACTCGAATCGGAGATGCGTCTCGCGCACGATCTGCAGCTCAAGCTCTTGCCTGCCGGGCAGGTCGTCGCCCCCGAGGCGCTCTGTGCCGCGCGCGTGGAGGCGGCGGAGGGCGTGGGTGGGGACTTCTATCATCTCTTCCGGCTCGATGCGGGGCGCACCGGGATCCTCATCGGGGATGTCTCCGGTCATGGCTATCGGGCCGCGCTCATCATGGCGCTGGTGATGAGCGCATCGGCGATCCATGCGCGGACGACGAGCGATCCCGCCCGCACGGTCGAGGCGCTCCTCGCGACCGTCGCCGACGAGCTGCGGGAGACGGAGATGTTCCTGAGTCTCTGCTATGCGGTGGTCGATCATGCGCAGGGCATGCTCCAGTGGACCAACACTGGACATCCGCATGCCTTCGTGATCGATGCGACGGGGACGGCGCATCGGCTCGAAGCGACCGATCCCCCATTGGGGTTGGGGAGTGAGACGCTGCATGTCCGGTCGCGCCCATGGGATCGGAGCGCGGATCTCCTTGCCCTCTTCACCGATGGGGTGAGCGATGCGCGCGATCAGGCCGGCCATGTGCTCGGCGAGGCGGCGGTGCTGCGCGTCCTCGCCGCGCGGCGCCGCGAGGTCCCGTCGCGGATCATCGATGGCGTCTTCTCCGCCGTCGAGGGGCATATGGGGCGGGTCCCGCCGCATGACGATCAGGCGGTCGTCGTGCTTCGTAGCGCGTGACCGCGCTCCCGCGCGCCAAGAAGCGCTTCGGCCAGCACTTCCTCACCGATCCGCGGATCCTGTCGCGCATCGCGGATGGACTCGCGAGCACGCGAGCCGATACCGTGATCGAGATCGGGCCAGGGCGGGGGGCGCTCACCGAGGCCCTACTGAGCCGCGCAGGGCGCGTGATCGCCATCGAGGTCGATCGCGACCTCGTCCCGATCTTACGGTCACGTTGGGCGGACGACCCGCGGCTGACGGTGGTCGAGGGCGACGTGCTCGAGCAGGATCTCAGCGCGCTCGCCAATGGGCCCTTCCTCCTCGCGGGGAATGTGCCGTACAACATCACGACGCCGATCCTCTTCCATGCGCTCACGCGCCCGCGGCCGGCGCGCGCGGTCTACCTCGTGCAGCTCGAGGTCGCGCAGCGGGCCGCGGCCGCGCCCAATGATGAGGCGTACGGCGCGCTCTCGGTGAATCTCCAGGCAGTCGCGCAGGTCGAGTTGCTCTTCCGCGTGCCCGCGGGTGCCTTCACTCCGCCGCCGAAGGTGGAGTCGGCGGTGATCCGCGTGACGCCGCGGACGGATCCGGTGATCGAGGTCGATGAGGAGGCGCCGTACCGCCTGATGGTGCAGGGAGCGTTCGGGCTCCGACGCAAGCAACTGAAGCGCGTGGTCCGCACCCTCTGGTCGCTCGACGCCGAGCGGGCGGGGGCGGTGGTCGACCGTGCGGAGCTGGATCCTGAGGCGCGCCCAGAGACACTGAGTCCCTCCGATTTCGCCGCCTTGCTGCGCGCGGCTCGCGCGGTGGTCGGCCGCGGTGCCGCCCCGCTGCCCTAGTCTCGCGATTCGTTCGTGAGGGCGTAGGCGAGCACCTCGAGCTCGGTCGCCATGTTCACGGCGCGCACCGTCACGCCCTCGGGAGCGACGAGCGAGGTGGGGGCGAAGTTGAGCACCGCGCGGATCCCAGCGCCGACCACACGGTCGAGCGCCGCCTGCGCCGCCTCGCCGGGGACGCAGAGCACCGCGATCCGTGGCGTGAGCGTGGCGATGTCGCCTTCGAGGTCACGATCAGCGCGCACCGTCACCCCGTTCAGTCGCGTACCGACGCGTGATGGGTCGGTGTCATAGATCCCGACGACATCGAACCCATGGGTGCCGAAGCCGCGGTACTGGGCGAGCGCTGCGCCGATCTTCCCCGCGCCGACGATGACCACCGGCCAGCGGGTGTCGAGGCCGAGGATCTCGCGGAGCGAGGCGATCAGGTCCTTCACGGCATACCCCAAGCCCCGCTTGCCGAAGGAGCCGAAGAAAGAAAGGTCCTTGCGCACCTGGGCGGAGGTGGTGCCTCCGGCACGAGCGAGCTCGCCGCTGGAAATGGTCTCATGTCCTTCGACGTCGAAGGCCTCCAGGAAGCGGAGGTATCCCGAGAGGCGTCGGACCGTGGGTTCAGCGATGTGTTTCACCGGGGGAGGGGTGCTTGTGAAATCCTTCACAAGGTACTCCCCCAGGGCACCGGGTCAATAGGAGACCGCGCTCGAGAGGTCGTCACTAGCTTGTCCCGACATGGAGCTCCACACCCTCCCCTTCGTCGTCGTCGACGTCGAGACCACCGGTGGCCGACCCGGCACTGGGGACCGCGTGACCGAGGTCGCGGTGGTGCAGGTGGAGCAGGGGCGGATCGAGCTCCTCTACGACTCGTTGGTGAACCCCGAGCGGTCGATCCCCCCCTACGTGGCGCGCCTCACCGGTATCAGCGATGCCATGGTCCGCGAGGCCCCGACCTTCGCCGAGATCGCGGGGGAGCTCGCTGCCCACCTGGCCGGCCGGATCTTCGTCGCCCATAACGCGCGCTTCGACCTCGGCTTCCTCGGCGCCGAGTTCGCACGGGTCGCGCCGACCCCGCTCGATGAGATGCTCAGTGGCTCCCTTTGCACGGTGCGCCTGGCGAGGCGCGTGCTCGGGCACCTTCCGCGGCGGAACCTCGATGCGGTGTGTCATCATTACGGTGTGCGAATCGCTGATCGTCACCGCGCGGCGGGTGATGCGGAGGCGACCGCGCATGTGCTGCTGCATCTGATGGAGGATCTCTCGCGGCAAGGGATCCACACCTGGGACGAGCTCGATCGCTGGCTCAGCCGCGGGACGTCGCGGAGTAAGCGGGCCCGGGCGATCCCGGTCGCTTCGGATGGTGCGGACGGCGCCTGACGGCAAGGTGCCAGGTGTGAGGTGCCAGAGCTCAGGTACCACTCACCAAATTCCTGTTCCCCGACCCCTGATACCTGATTCCTGAGATCTGATGCCTGCTCCTACTCCCCTCCACGAAACCCGCCAGCTCGGTGCCTGGCGGATCCATGCCCTCCAAGCCGGCGGCCAACGCCTCGACGGCGGCGCGATGTTCGGCGTCGTCCCCAAGCCGCTCTGGGAGCGCCGCATCCCTGCGGACGAACGGAATCGGATCCCGCTCGGGATGCGCTGTCTGCTCGTCGAGCATCCCGATGGGCTCGTGCTGATCGACACCGGGGTGGGGGACAAGGAGGATGCGAAGTTCCTCGACATCTATGGGATCGAGGCGAGTGTGCCGGGGCATCGGACGATGCTCGAGGCGGCGTTGGTGGCAGCGGGGTTCGCGCCGGCTGATGTGAAGGTCGTGATCAATACCCATCTGCACTTCGACCATGCGGGGGGGAACACGCAGCGCGCCGAGCCGGCGGCGACGGGGGCCCCGACCCCAGATGCGGCCGATGCGGAGCCGACCTTCCCGAACGCGCGCTACCTCGTGCATGCGGGGGAGTTCGCGTACGCGACCCACACCAACGAGCGGACGGCGGCGAGCTACTTCACGCGGAACTGGGTGCCGCTCCAGCGGAGCGGGCAGCTCGAGTTGGTGGATGGCAGGTCGGAGCTCCTGCCGGGGGTCCGGATGCGGCCGACTCCCGGGCACACCCCCCATCACCAGTCGATCGTCCTCACGAGCGCGGGGGAGACCGCGGTCTTCCTGGGCGACCTCTGCCCGACGGCGGCGCATGTTCCGCTCCCCTGGATCATGGGCTACGATGTGGAGCCGCTGGTGACGCTGGAGTCGAAGCGGGCCCTCTGGGCGGAGGCGGAGACCGGGGGGTGGCTCCTGGTCTTCGAGCACGACGCGACGACCCCCTGGGGGGTCCTGACCCGCGGGGAGAAGGGGATCGTGCTCCGCGCGCCTTGACCTAAGCCCCCATCGGGGCTAGGCTTACGGGCAATTCAGATCAAGTGGGTGAGCGTCCGCTCGCCCCACCCTCTGGCCTTCGCTTCCTTGTGAGGCGTCGCGCTGCAGGAGTCCCGAAGCTCCCGACCCGACCGCCTTTTGGCGGGCGCGGCGTCGGTCTGTGACGCGGACTCCGACCAGCGGGGTTCGCGTCTCGTCGTTTCAGCCACCGGAGTCGTCGTATCCAGGACACCACCGCCAAGCGGGGCCCCCGCATCAATCGTCAGATCCGCATCTCACCGGTCCGTGTGATCGGTGCCGACGGCGCGCAGCTCGGCGTGCTCGAGGTGGATGTGGCGTTGAACATGGCGGTCGAGGCCGGGTTGGACCTCGTCGAGGTCGCGCCGATGGCACGGCCCCCGGTGGTCCGGATCATGGACTACGGGAAGTACAAGTTCGAGATGGCCAAGCAGGCGCGGCAGGCCAAGAAGAAGCAGCACGTGATCTTGTTGAAGGAAGTGAAGTTCCGTCCGGGGATCGAGAAGCATGACTTCGACACGAAGGTCAATCATGCCCGGGCGTTCATCGCGGACGGCAACAAGGTGAAGGTGACGTTGATGTTCCGCGGTCGGCAGATCGCGCATCCGGAGCTGGGCATGGCGGTCGTCGACCGTGTGTCCCAGGCGATGGCGGATGTGGCCAAGATCGAGACCGCGGCGAAGCTCGAGGGGAAGGCCCTCACGATGATCCTCACGCCGAAATAGGACCACACGATGCCGAAGATGAAGACCCACAAGGGCGCCAAGAAGCGCTTCTCCGTGACGGGGAAGGGCAAGGTGCGCCGTCTCAAGGCCTACAAGAGCCACATCCTGACCAAGAAGACCGCCAAGCGGAAGCGCAATCTCCGTCGTCCGACCACGGTCGCGACGAACGGCGAGGCGAAGAACCTCAAGCGCCTGCTGCAGGCCTAAGGAGACCGAACCATGCCACGCGTCAAATCCAATGTCGTGCGCTTAAAGCGCAAGAAGCAGATCCTCAAGGCGGCCAAGGGCGCCTTCGGGGGGCGGAGCAAGCTCTGGAAGGCCGCGAAGGAGACCGTCGAGCGCGGGTGGGTCTACGCGTATCGGGATCGCAAGGCCAAGAAGCGGGATTTCCGGAAGCTCTGGATCATGCGCATCAACGCGGCCGCGCGCCTCAATGGGATGAGCTACAGCACCTTCATCTCGGGCGTGCAGCTCGCGGGGATCGAGGTGGACCGCAAGATCCTCGCCGATCTCGCGGTGAAGGATGCGGCGGCGTTCGCGCAGATCGCCGAGCAGGCGCAGGCGGCGCTCGCGAAGAAGTAAGCCGTCCACCGGGATGAGCCGAGGGCGGGGGATGGCGTGGTCCGCCCCCCGCCCTCGTTTCGTTCCTATCTTTCCCTCGGTCCCCTTCCCTCGTCCCTCCCTCTCGTGACCCTCTCCGAATTCCTTGCGGCGGTCGAGCAGTTGGCCGCGGATGCGCCGGCGCAGATCGCGGCAGCCGCGACGCTCGATGAGTGGACCGCGGTGCGCACCGCCCTCGTCGGGCGGCAGGCGGGGCGCATCACCGACCTGATGACCGGCCTCGCGGCGCTTCCCAAGGAAGCGAAGCGCGAGGCGGGGCAGCGCGTCAACGAGGTGAAGGCGACCATCGAGGCCGCGCTCGATGCGCGGCAGGTGGAGCTCGAGGCCGCAGCACAGGGCGCCTTCGGCCCGCTCGATCGCTCGATGCCGGGGCGCGCGCACTGGCGCGGGGCGGTGCATCCCGTCTCGCAGGTGATCGACGAGGTGGTGGAGATCTTCCGCGAGCTTGGCTTCACCATCGCGCTCGGGCCCGAGGCGGAGAACGCCTGGTACAACTTCGGCGCGCTGAACTTCCCCGCGGATCACCCCGCGATGGACATGCACGACACGCTCTACCTCGGCGCCGATCAGGTGCTGCGCACGCACACCTCCCCGGTGCAGGTGCGTACCCTGCAGCGGTATCCGCCGCCGGTGCGGATCCTCGCCCCCGGCAACGTCTATCGCCGCGACTTCTTCGATCCCTCGCACGCGCCGATGTTCGCGCAGATCGAGGGACTCGTCGTCGACGAAGGGGTCACCTTCGCCGACCTCAAGGCGACGCTCTCGCACTTCGCGCGCCGTTTCTTCGGCGCGGAGACCACCACGCGCTTCCGCCCGAGCTTCTTCCCCTTCACGGAGCCGAGTGCGGAGATGGATGTGCGCTGCGGGGTCTGCCGTGGCGCGGGGTGTGGGGTCTGCAAGCAGTCGGGGTGGATCGAGATCCTCGGCGCCGGGATGGTGCATCCCGCGGTGCTCGAGGCAGCGGGGCTCGATAGCGAGAAGTACACCGGATGGGCCTTCGGAATGGGACCGGCGCGCACGGCGCTCTCGCGCCACGGGATCCCCGACATCCGGATCCTCTATGACTCGGACGTCCGCGTCCTCGATCAGTTCGTCTCATGAACGTCTCGCATGCCTGGCTCGCTCGTTTCGTCCCGCACGGTCGCTCACCGGAGGCGATCCGCGATCTCCTCACCGCGCATGTGGCGACGGTGGAGGGGCTCGAGTCGCTGCGTACCGACCTCGTCCCCTTCGTCGTGGGGCAGGTGATCGAGAGCGAGAAGATCCCCGAGACGAAGCTCTCTTACAACAAGGTCGATGATGGGAGCGGGACGCTCCTCGAGGTGGTCTGTGGCGCGCCGAATGTGACGGTGGGGGCCAAGTACCCCTTCGCGCGCACGGGGACGACGATGCCCGGTGGGCTCGTGATCGAGAAGCGAAAGATCCGTGGCTTCACCTCGAACGGGATGCTCTGCTCCGCGCGTGAACTCGGACTCGGCGCGGACCATGATGGGATCCTGACGCTCGAGACATCTGCGGCTCCGGGGACGCCGTTCCTCGACGTCGTCCCGACGGGGGATGTGCGGATCGTCGTAGATGTGCTGCCGAACCGCCCCGATCTGCTCTCGCATCGCGGGGTGGCGCGCGAGGTCGCAGCGCTCACCGGCATCGTGCTTCAGATGCCGGAGGAGATCACCGCGTTGCCTGCGCTCACCACGTCCGTGGTACGCGGTGGAGCCGAGGGCGCGGCGGGTGGGATCACCGTGCGCATCGCTGACTGCGCTGATTGCCCGCAGTACGCGGCGGCGGTGATCGAGGGCGTGACGGTGGGGCCGAGCCCGGACTGGTTGCGGGCGGCGGTGGAGTCGGTCGGTGGACGCTCGATCAACAACATCGTGGATGCCACGAACTACCTGCTCCATGGCTTCGGGCAGCCGGTACATGCCTTCGACGCGGCGCGGCTCCGTGGTGCGACGCTCGAGGTGCGGCGCGCTCGTACGGGGGAGACCCTGGTCACGCTCGATGGCGCGTCGCGAACACTCGCGCCGACCATGCTCGTGATCGCCGATGGTTCGGCGCCGACGGCGCTCGCCGGTGTGATGGGTGGGCAGGGGAGCGAGGTCACCGAATCCACCACGCGCGTGGTGCTCGAGGTCGCGGAGTTCGCGCCGGCGCTGGTGCGCACGACGCGGCGCGCGGTGGGGCTCTCCACTGACGCGAGCTATCGGTTCGAGCGCGGGATCGATGGTGGAGCGCAGGAGGAGATGCTGCACATCGGTGCGGCGTTGCTCGCGCAGGTGGGTGGTGGGAAGGTCACGGGGCTGGTGCATCTCGGTGAGGCCCCGTCGGCGCGGCCTGCGGTGGCGGTGCGTCCGGCGCGCGTCGCGGCGGTACTTGGGGATGCGGTGCCGGCGTCGGAGATCGCGGCGCTTCTGACCAGCGTCGGATGCGCAGTCGCTGCCGGCGCGAACGGCGCGCTCGCCGTCACACCGCCCTCGTGGCGCCACGATATCCATCGTGAGGTCGACTGCATCGAGGAGGTCGCGCGCCTGCGCGGCTTCGATCGCTTGCCTGATGCGCTGCAAGGCGCACGGCCGGGTACCGTCCCCGATCATCCGCTCTGGGTCGCGTATCGCCAGCTGCGTGATGCGCTCGTGGCCGAAGGGGTGCATGAGGTGCGTCCGCTTCCCTTCGTGCGTGGTGAGGACGCCTCGCATGTGCGCGTGCGGAACCCGCTCGCCGAGGATGAGCCGCATCTGCGCCGTTCGCTCCTCGAGTCGCTCGCGCGTCGTGCGGAGTACAACCTCACGCGGATGCAGGGGGATGTGCGGCTCTTCGAGGTCGGTGCGGTCTTCCGGCCGTCGAGCGCGGCGCTCCCGCACGAAGAGCACCGCGTCGCGGCGCTCCTGATGGGCGCGCGTCGCCCCGTGCACTTCTCCGAGCCACAGCCGCCGGCGTACGACGCGTGGGATGCGAAGGCGCTCGGCGAGCGGATGGCGGCAGTCGCGCATCCCGGGGCGGTAGTCACGCTCCGGGCAGCCGGTGAAGCGACGGGTGCGCTCTGGGAGATCGTCGTCGATGATCAGGTGGTCGGCGAGATCCGGCAGCTCGCCCTCGATGCGCCGGTGTGGGCGAAGCCCGCGTTCGGAATCGAGCTCGTACTCGGGGCGATGCCGAGTGCGCCCGTCGCGCCGCCCAAGTCGCACGCGCACGGCACGGTGACGTCGCAAGGGCGGCGGGCTCCGGTACGCTTCCGCACCCTCCCTACCACGCCGGCCGCGGAGTTCGATCTCGCGCTCCTCGTCCCCGAGGCGGTCGAGGCGGCGGCGGTCGAGACGGTGCTGCGTGAGGCGGGTGGGGCCCTCCTCGAGCGGTGTGTGTTGTTCGACGAGTTCCGCGGGACGGGGGTGGCCGAGGGGTTCCGCTCGCTCGCCTGGCGCCTCACCTTCCGGCATCCGGAGCGGACCCTGAAGGAAAAGGAGATCGAGGGTCGCCGGCAGCAGCTCCTCTCAGCGGTGGAGACCCGACTCGATGTCCGACCCCGTGTCGCCTGACGTACCGGTCGCCGCGGCCTTCCGCGAGCTCGAGCACCTCGTCCGCAACCTGGGCGAGGAGATCGGGACCTTTCGGAAGCGCGCGCAGCAGGCTGAGGCGCGGCTCAAGGCATTAGGCGCCGCGCCTGCGGGCGACACGAGCGCTGAGGAACGGGTCGCGGCACTGGAGGCGGAGAATGCGCGCCTGCGGGCTCGGCTCGATGTGGCGACCGAGCGGACGAAGGCGATGCTCGAACGCGTACGGTTCCTGCGCCAGCAACATCTGCTCGGGGGAGAGTCATGACCATGCATTCGACGAGGGTCAAGATCGTCGGCGAGGAGTACACGATCCGATCGACCGTCCCGCCGGAGCAGACCGAGGCGGTGGCCGCGCATGTGGATGCGGCGATCCGAAAGGTCCTCGAGAGCCCGACGATCACCGACCCAGGGAAGGCGGCGATCCTGGCCGCCATGGCGATCACCGACGAGCTCTTCCGGGAACGGGAGGCGCAGCGGGCGGTGGCCGAGAAGATGAAGACCCTCTCGGGTGAGCTCCGGCGCTGGCTCCCGCCGGGGAAGCGCGGGGAATCGCTCGAGTAGCGTGCGCGAGACGGCTCACGAAGCCGTCAGCCATCCCTGACAGTCGATGTCCGAACGTCGTTTGCCATTTTCCATCCTCTGGGGTACCTTGGGGATGTGAGCACTGGGCGCGAATGCCCGTAGATCTTTGTGCTGCTGTGAGTTACCCCTCCCGTCCCGCGCCCTTCGTCGGCGCCCGACCGGTCGGCGACTTCACAGACTGGTTCAGAGATCAGCGAGCTGCCGGCGCCTTCCTTCCTGATCTGCGGCGCTGGCCGGCCGCCTTGCTGATAGAGTGTCAAAATGATCCTCACGTTGCCCATCGCGATCGCGATCGGCGGTGCCCTCGTGGCCGCCCTTCCGATCGCATTCGTTTTCGGACGTCGTTCGGGCCAGCGCGTCGGTCGTGCCGCCGCAGAAGCGGCCCAGCAGGCCGCCGGGGAATCGGCGGAGCAGCTCGCCAAGAAGATCCGGAGTGACGCCGAGCGAGAGGCCGATGCCGCTCGCAAGCAGGCGGTCCTCGCCGGGAAGGAAGAGGTGATGAAGGTCCGCGAGGCCTGGGAGCAGGAGGCCCGCAAGCGCCGCGAGGAGATCGAGCGCGAGGAGCGCCGCGTCGTGGAGCGCGAACAGCAGATCGACAAGAAGGTCGACATCGTCGACCAGAAGGACCGTGACCTCGGCCGCCGGGCGAGCGAACTCGGTCGTCGGGAGAAGCAGCTCGAGGAGCGTCAGGTCGAGCTCGACGGGATGCTCGGCGAGGAGCGTCGCCGGCTGGAGCAGCTCGCCGGGCTCTCGGCCACCGAGGCCAAGGCAGAGCTGATCCGTCGGATGGAGGAGGAGGCCCACGCCGACGCCGCGAATCGGATCCGCGAGATCCGCGACTCCGCCAAGCGGAACGCCGATCGCGAGGCGAAGAAGATCGTCGCGCTCGCCGTCCAGCGGATCGCCGCCGAGCACACGGCGGAGATCACCGCTTCCGCAGTCTCGCTCCCGAAGGACGACATGAAGGGGCGCATCATCGGGCGCGAGGGACGGAACATCCGCGCCTTCGAGCTTGCGACCGGGGTGGACGTCATCATCGATGACACGCCGGATACGGTCGTGGTGAACTGCTTCGACCCGGTGCGGCGTGAGGT
>VHBP01000010.1 GCA_016871915.1 Gemmatimonadota bacterium | reverse complement strand
CCCCGGGCACCGCCTCACGGAAGCGCGCGACCTTCTCGCGGATCGTCCGCTGCCGCTCTGGCCGCCGCATCCGCTCGAGCACCGCGTCGGAGGCATGCTGGATCGGCATATCGAGATAGGGCACGATCCGCGGCTGCGCCGCGATCACCTCGAGCAGGCGCGGCGTGATCCCCGCGGAGTAGAGGTACATGTTGCGGATCCAAGGGATCGAGGTCTCGCGGAGGAGGGCCTCCAGGAGCTCGGGGAGCCGGGCGCCATCGCGGAGATCTCGACCGTAGTGCGCGAGGTCCTGGGCCACGAGGTTCACCTCACGCGCCCCCTGCAACTCGAGCAGCTGCGCCTCGCGCACGATCTCGTCGAGCGCGAAGGAGCGATGCTTCCCCCGCATGAGTGGGATGGCGCAGAAGGCGCAGCCGTGATCGCACCCCTCGCTCACCTTGAGATAGCGCACGAAGGGGGTATCGCCCGCATAGACGCGCTGGCCCGGGTGCACCGTCACCGGATCGCCGATCAACCCGCGCGCATGGAGGAGCGGGACGAGTCGCTCCGTCTCCGAGGCGCCAAGGAAGAGATCGACCTCGGGCAACGCCTCGACGAGCTCGTCCTTGTGGCGCTCCACCATGCACCCGACGGCGACGACCGCGGTCGCGCTCCCCTCCCCCTTCAATCGCCCGGCCGCGACGATCGCATCGATCGACTCGCGCTTCGCCGCATCGATGAACCCGCAGGTGTTCACGATGATCACCTCGGCGTCCTCCGCCTCGGCGACCTGCACCCCGCCATGATCGATCAGCTGCGCGCGATAGCGCTCCGAGTCGACGGTGTTCTTGTCACAGCCCAGCGTGACGACCTGGAATCTCACCGATAGTTCCCGAACTGCAGCTGGACCCCGAAGTCCTCGCCGCGCAGGAAGCCCATCACCGTCTGCAACTCATCGCGGCTCGGCGAGACGACACGCACGGTGTCGCCTTGAATGGACGCCTGCACCTTCTTGAACTTCTGCGTCTTGATGGCGGCGACGACCTTCTTGCAGGTCTCCCCATCGAGGGACTGCTTGAGGGTGATGACGCGACGCCAGGTATCGCCCCCCGCCTGCGACGGTTCGCCGGCGTCGAGGTTCTTCACCGGGACACCGCGCTTGATGAGCTTCCCCTGCAGGATGTCCCACATAGCGCGGAGGCGCATGTCGGTATCGGTGGCGAGGGTGATCGTCCCCTCCCCGCGCGAGAACTCGACCGTCGCGAGCTTCGCGTCCTTGAAGTCGTACCGCTGGGCGATCTCTTTGGCCGCCTGATTGACGGCGTTGTCGACCTCCTGGAGGTCAACGGCGGTCGTGATATCGAACGAGGCGTCTTTGGACATCCTCGAAAGTTAGTCGCCCAGGTAGCTCTCCAGCGACCGGGCGCGGGAGACGTGCCGCAGCCGCGAGAGCGCCTTCTCCTTGATCTGGCGGACCCGCTCTCGGGTGATGTTGAGCACCGCCCCGATCTGCTCCAAGGTCATCGGTTCCGCCCCATCGAGCCCGAAGTAGAGCCGGAGGATCTTGGCCTCCCGCTCCTTGAGGCCGGCGAGGGCCTGCTGCACCGACTCCATCAACGCCATCTCGGTCACCTCGTCCTCGGGGTTCGCGTGGGTGGTGTCGGCGATGTAGTCGAGGAGGCGGTTGTCCTCCCCCGGGGCCATCGGCGCGTCGAGGGAGACATGGGCCTGCGAGATCGCCATCGACTTGGCGACCTCCTCCTCACTCAGCTCCATCCCCTCGGCGATCTCGGCGTGGGTCGCCTCGCGCCCGAGCTCCTGCAGGAGGGCGTTGGCCCGCTTCCCGATCCGATGGATCTCCCCCGCGCGATTGAGCGGGACACGGACGATGCGGCTCTGCTCGGCGAGCGCCTGGAGGATCGCCTGCCGGATCCACCAGACGGCGTACGAGATGAACTTGATGCCCTTGGTCTCATCGAACTTGTGGGCGGCGCGGATGAGGCCGAGGTTCCCCTCGTTGATCAGATCGGAGAGGGAGACCCCCTGATTCTGGTATTTCTTGGCGACCGAGACGACGAAGCGGAGATTCGCCCGCACGAGGCAATCAAGGGCCTCTTGATCATTCAGGCGGATGCGCTGCGCGAGGACGACTTCCTCCTCCCGCGTGATGAGCGGGTAGGCGCTGATGTCGCGCAGATACTGGTCGAGCGATCCTTCGTCGTGTGACCGGCGCTTGTGCAAACGGGCGGTACGTCTCACGCGGGGCGTCTCCGGGGGGCGGCGAGCGTTCCAACGTTCAGAATGTGCAGCGGGGACCGAACGGAGGGAAGCACCCCCCATGCACCCTACCCTGCGACCCCTCCCGCCATCACTCGACGAAGGCGCCGAGTCGATCCCATCGGACCCGCGAGGTCCATCCCGCGCGCGCGGTGCTATCGGGTCGGAGACTGAAGTAGACGAGGAGGGGCGCCCCGCGGATGAGCGAATCGGGCACGAACCCCCAATACCGCGAATCGAGGGAGTTGTCGCGATTGTCGCCGAGGACGAAGTAGTGCCGCGGTGCCACGACGAGCGGTCCCCAGTCATCGCGCGACGGGAAGTAGTGCGAGGCATCGACCGCGGGGAGCAGATGGTCGCGCTGCCACGCGAACTCCAGCACCGTGCCGTCGAGGAGCTCGGGGAGCTGATGCGCGTAGCCTTCCTGCTGCGCCATCCCGTTCCGGACCAAGACACCCTGCCGCATCTCGAGCGTGTCCCCGGGGAGTCCCACCAAGCGCTTCACGAAGTGCTTGCGTGGATCCTCCGGCCACCGGAAGACAACCACATCGCCATGACGCGGGTCCCGGATCGGTGGGAGCTGCCGCTTCACCACCGGGAGCTCGGCGCCATAGAGCAGCTTGTTCACGAGGAGGAAATCCCCGATCAGGAGCGTCCCTTCCATCGATCTGCTGGGGATCCGGAAGGCCTCCACCACCAGCGCCCGCACGAGCACGAATACGAGCACGACGACCTGGAGGGACTTGAGCCCCTCCCAGATCGTGCGCCCGACGCGTCGGGCTCGAGGCCAGCGCGAGGTGGTCATCAATAGTTGTCGATCTGTGCGCGCTGGAGGGTCCCGCTGTAGTCGACGTAGCCGACCTTGGTCTCCGAATAGAACTCGTAGACCTCCCACCCGCCCTCGCGATGCCCATTCCCCGTCTGCTTCACCCCACCGAAGGGGAGATGCGCCTCGGCGCCGATCGTGGGGGCATTCACATAGGTGATCCCGTTGTCGAGCTCCTGCATCGCGCGGAAGGCGAGGTTCACATCCTGCGTGTAAAGCGAGCTGGAGAGCCCGTACTTCACACCGTTGTTCACGCGGAAGGCCTCGTCGGCATCGGCGACGCGGATCACCGAGAGCACGGGACCGAAGATCTCCTCCTGCGCCACCCGCATCTCGGGGCGTACGCCAGTGAGGATCGTCGGCTGGAAGAAGTGACCATGCTCGAGTCCCGCACCGGTTGCACGAGCGCCCCCGAGGGCGAGGGTCGCCCCCTCCTGCTGCCCGATCGCCACATAGGACGCGATCTTCGCGAGACTCTCCTCATGGATCACCGGCCCCACATCGGTGCCCGCCTTGCGGCCGTCGCCGAGTCGGAGCGACTTCGCACGGGCGATGAGGCGATCCATGAAGGCATCGTGGATCCCGGCCTGCAGGATCAGGCGGCTCGTCGCGGTGCAGCGCTGCCCCGTGGTGCCGAAGGCGCCCCAGAGCACGCCGTCGAGGGCGAGGTCGAGATTCGCATCGTCCAGCACGACCTGCGCGTTCTTCCCGCCCATCTCGAGCGAGAGGCGCTTGTGCATCCGCCCGCAGACCTCGCCGACCTTGCTCCCCGTCTCGGTGGAGCCGGTGAACGAGATAAGCGGGATCTGCGGATGGGCGACCATCGCTGCGCCAACCTCGCCATCTCCATGCAGGAGCTGGATGACCTCAGGCGGGAGCCCTGCCTCGAGGAGGATCTCGACGAGCACGTGCCCGGTGTGCGGCACATCCTCCCCCGGCTTGAAGATCACCGCGTTCCCGCAGACGAGCGCGGGGAACATTTTCCACGTGGGTATCGCGAGCGGGAAGTTGAACGGGGTGATCAGCCCCGCGATTCCGATCGGGCGGCGGAAGCTCATCGCCCACTTGTCGCGGAGCTCGCTCGGGACGGTGTGCCCGAAGAGCCGACGCCCTTCGACGGCCGCGTAGTACGCCGTGTCGATCCCTTCCTGCACATCGCCGCGCGTCTCGGAGAGGGGCTTCCCCATCTCCCGCGTCATGAGGTCGGCGAGCTCCTCCTTCCGGGCGCTCAACAAGTCACCGACCCGCCGCAGCACATCACCGCGGGCCGGCGCTGGGGTGCGGCTCCACCTGGCGAAGCCGCGCGTGGCCGAGGCGACGGCACGCTCGACGTCGGCCGCCCCGGAGCGCGGGAAGTGCCCCACGAGATCGCGCGTGTCGGCGGGGTTGCGGTTATCGAAGGTCTGGCCGGAGGCGGCACTGACCCACTCACCGGCGATGAAGTTCTGGAAGGTCGTCATGATCGGAAGTTAGTGGTCCCGGGAGATCCCGTGGCGTTCGAGCTTGGCATACAGATTGGAGCGCGGCATCTCGAGGGCACGCGCCGTCTCGGCGATGTTCCAATCGTGGCGCCGGAGATGATGGAGCAGGAAGGTGCGTTCCGCGGTGCGCTTGAACTCCTCCCAGGTACGGGCCCCCTCGATGGGGCCGAGCCCCCCACCCACCTCGGCGGCGCGGCCCGCGACGAGGCGATCGATATCGGCGACCGTGACGCGTGGCCCCACGGAGAGGATGAGGAGCCGCTCGATGGTGTTCCGGAGCTCGCGCACGTTGCCCGGCCAGTCGAGCGTGACCAGCCGCTCCATCGCCATCGCATCGAAGGGGCGCGGCGTCATCCCCGCCTCCGCCGCCATCCGCTCGACGAAGTGCGTGATGAGCATCGGGATGTCCTCACGGCGTTCGCGGAGCGCCGGCACCGTGAGCGGGACGACGTTGAGGCGATAGTAGAGATCCTCGCGGAAGCGCCCCGCGGCGATCTCCTCCTCGAGGCGCTTGTTCGTCGCCGCGAGCACGCGTACGTCGACGGTGCGACTCGTGCGCCCGCCGATGCGGGTGACCGCGCCGTCCTCGAGGACGCGCAGCACCTTAGCCTGCGCCGCGAGCGACATGTCGCCGATCTCGTCGAGGAAGAGGGTCCCCCCATCCGCGAGTTCGAACTTGCCCGGGCGATCCTGCACCGCCCCCGTGAAGGAGCCGCGCATATGGCCGAAGAGTTCGCTCTCGATCAGCTCGCCCGGGATCGCCGCGCAGTTGACCTCGATGAACGGCGCTGAGGCGCGAGGCGACTTGGCATGGATGGCGCGCGCGACCAACTCCTTCCCCGTGCCGTTCTCCCCGGTGATCAGCACCCGCGCGCCGGTGGCGGCGACCCGATCGATCTGCGCGACCAGGGCGCGGATCGGTGGCGACGCGCCGACGATCGCCCCATGCCATTCCACGTGGGCGCGGAGGCGCGCGTTCTCCTCTCGCAGGGTGAGGTGGCCGATCGCATTCCGGATCGTGACGAGGATCCGATCGGTGTCGAGCGGCTTCTCGAGGATGTCATACGCACCACGCTGCGTCGCGTCGACGGCGTCGCGGAGCGTGGCGTGGCCCGAGATCATCACCACCACCGCCTCGGGGTCGGCGGCCCGCAACCGCGAGAGGGTCTCGAGCCCATCGATCCCCGCCATCTTCACGTCGAGGAGCACGAGGCGCGGCGTCCAACTCGCGTAGGTGGCGAGCGCCTCCGTGCCGCTCGCGACGGCCCGCACCTCGTAGCCCTCGTATTCCAACAACTGCGTGAGGGCGGCGCGGACCCCGGGTTCGTCATCGACCACCAAGATGCGGTCGCTCACCCGATCCTCCGCGCGATCACCTGATCGGGGGTCACCTCGATCGAGACGATCGTCCGCGCCTTCTCCGCTACCGGGGCGGGCAGTACGTCCGGCACACGCTCGCGAAGCTCGCGCTTGATCGCCGGCCACTGCGCGTGCAACACCGCGCCGAGGATGATGAAGAAGATCGCGGAGAGGATCCTGCCCAAGCAGCCGAACATCACGCCGCTCCGCCGGTCACGCCGGCCAAGATGTTGAGCGCGCCAGAGCGGAAGCCGTGCAGCTCCACCTCGGTGAAGCCCGCCGCACGTACCGTCGCCTCGAGCGCCGCGCGCGCCGGCTCCGCCGACCACTGGGTCAACTCCTCCGCATCGAGTTCGACCTGCGCCCGTTCCCCGAAGTAGCGCACCCGCAAGTTCCCGGTGACCCCGAGCGCGCGCACCGCGGCCTCGGCGGTCTCCACCACGCGAAGGCGCAAGGGGGTGACCTCGGTCCCGTAGGGGAGCCGAGAGGAGAGACAGGGGGAGGCGGGCTGGTCCCACGTAGGGATCCCGCGTGCCGCCGAGGCGGCGCGGATCTCGGCCTTTGAGAAGCCCAGCTCGGCGAGGGGGGACCGGACCCCCTGCTCCGCCGCGGCCCGCGCACCTGGCCGATGGTCGTGACGATCATCGGCGTTGGTGCCATCGACGACCACGGCAAGCCCACGCGTCTGGGCGATCGGCACGAGCCGAGTCCAGAGTTCGGATTTGCAGAAATAGCAGCGATTGGTCGGGTTCGCGGCGTAGCGTGGGTCAGCGAGTTCCTCGGTGTCGACCTCCTGCACGGGGAGTCCGAAGCGATCGGCCACAGCGCGTGCCTTCTCCCACTGCACCGCCGGATACGAGGCACTCCGGCCGATCACGGCAAGACAGCGGTCCGGTCCCACCGCCTCGAGCGCCACGCAGGCGAGGTACGCGGAATCGACCCCACCAGAGAAGCCGATGAGAGCGGAGCCCTGCGCTCGGAACCACTCGAGGAGGCGCCCCTCCTTCTCCATGGCCGACCCATGCGAATCCATGGGGGAAAGTTACACGGGCCCCGGCTCCATCGGTTTGAACAAGAAGGCCTCGGCGACGTGATCCGGGTGGACCGCGTCGGCCCCCGCGAGATCGGCCACCGTCTGTGCGACGCGGATCGTGCGGTGGAAGGCGCGAGCGGAGAGGCGGAGCTGCTCTGCCATCTGTCGCAGGAGGGTCCGGGCCGCGGGTTCGATCGCCCCTTCGGTGAGGAGCCACCGCCCTGGCACCTCGGCGTTCCAGCGCATCCCCGGCAGGGCGGCGTAGCGCACGCCCTGCCGCATGCGGGCCGCCGCGACCCGCGCGCGGATGATGGCGCTCGACTCCGACGGCGCCGCGCGATCGAGGTCGTGGAGCGCGACCACGCCGACCCGCACATGCAGATCGATGCGATCGCTGAGCGGCCCGGAGAGGCGTGCGCGGTAGCGCGCGACCTCGCTCGCGGAGCAACGACAGGTGCCGGCGGGCTCCCCTTCGAATCCGCAGGGACAGGGGTTCGCCGCGCCCAACAGGAGAAAGCGCGAGGGAAAGCCGACCGACTGCGCAGCGAGCGCGATCACGACGCGGCCATCCTCGAGGGGTTGGCGCATCGCATCGAGCACATGGCGTGGAAGTTCGAGGAGTTCATCGAGGGAGAGGACCCCGCGATGGGCGAGACTGACCTCACCGGGGCGCGGCCCCGGGCCACCGCCGATGAGTCCGGCGAGGGAGACGGTGTGATGCGGGGCGCGAAAGGGGGGCACGCGCGTCGGGGCGGCACCGGGCGGGAGCACGCCACCGACGGAGTGGATCGCGACGACATCGAGCAGCGCCTCGTCATCGAGGGGCGGGAGGATCGAGGGGAGGCGTCGCGCGAGCATCGTCTTCCCCGTCCCCGGGGGGCCGACCATGAGGCAGTTATGGCCACCAGCGGCCGCGATCTCGAGCGCGCGCTTCGGCTTCGCCTGCCCGACGACCTCGGCGAAGTCAGGACCCGATGGATCGCGTACCGCGGCGGTGAGGGGATCGTGATCGACGGCGGGGAGTCGGCGCGTCTTGAGGGCGCGGACCAGCGCCACGAGATCGGTGATGGCGGCGAGGGGGATGCCACGCATCAACGCCGCTTCGTCGATGTTGGCCGCGGGGAGCGCCAAGGCGCGGGCGTGGGCCATGCCTGCCGCGCGCGCGAGGGGCAAGGCGCCACGGATGGGACGCACCGAGCCATCGAGCCCCAGCTCGCCGGCGAACCAGATCCCCTCGACGGCGTCAGCCGCGAGCTGACCGCTCGCGACCAGCACCGCGATCGCGATCGGAAGATCGAAGGCCGTGCCTTCCTTTCGGAGATCAGCGGGAGAGAGGTTGATGGTCCAGCGTCTTGGAGGGAGTGCGAAGCCCGCGTTGACCAGCGCCGCCCCGACGCGGTCGCGCGCCTCCTTCACACTCCCGGATGGGAGCCCGACCATCGTCCACCCCGGAAGACCTGGGGCGGCATCGACCTCGACGGTCACCGGCGCGGCCTCGATCCCGAGGACGGCCCCACTGCGAATCGCGGCAGGCATGGGGCGAGGATGGCTTCCCTGACCGTGTGGGGCACCACCGATCCGACGCGACCGGTGCCCTGCTACCCCCGCGCCGCCGTCTCACGATAGGTTCCTCCCATGCGACACCGCCTCGCGATCACCATCGCCCTGCTCTCCTTCGTCCGCCCGGTCGCGCTCCAGGCGCAGACGATGGGGGCGTACCTCGCCGATCGGATCGATCAGGCCCCGCTCCCGATGACCGATCGCGTCACCGACCCGCAGGGGACCACCTACCTCGTTGAGTTCGAGCGCCTCGTGCTCTCGCTCCGCAACGGGAATCGCTTCCGCGCGGTGGTGCGCTTCCGCCGTACGTTGACCTCGGTCGGCGGCTCGACCCGCTCACTCGCGCGCTCCACGCCGGTGCAATCGATGACGGTGAACGGCACCTTCGCCGTGACGGGGAGTGCGATCCGCTTCACGCCGGATCCCAGCGCCGACACGCAGGGACTGCAGATGCTCGACGGCACCGTCGAATCGAGCGGTCGGATCGCCGTGCCCTTCGACTATCGCAACGGCGCGGTCTCGCGCCGTCGTATCCTTCGACTCAAACACGCGCCCAACATCCTGTGACCACGCGTCCACGCCTCTCACGCGGCCTCGCGGCCCTCGTCCTCATCGGCGCCGCCGGGTGCGCCGGCCTCCGCGGCCCCGTCGTCCCGCCCCCACCGCCGCCCATCACCCCGCCGATGCTCGCCGCCGCGGATTCCTTCCTCGTGCGGATCGAGACCTCCAAGGGCGCGATGGACCTCATGGTGCGATCCGTCTGGGCACCGCGTGGGGCGGCGCAGCTCGGCGAACTCGTGCTCAACGCGTACTACGATGGCGGACGGTTCTTCCGTGTGCTCCCTGGCTTTGTGGTGCAGTGGGGACTCGCCGCCAATCCGATGACGACCGCCACCTGGCTGCCACGCCGCATCCCGGACGATCCGGTGAAGGAGACCAACCGCCGCGGGACCGTCACCTACGCGATGGGGGGGCGCGACACCCGTACGACGCAGCTCTTCATCAACATGCGTGACAATGCGCGACTCGATGGGATGGGATTCGCCCCGATCGGCGAGATCGTCGCGGGACTCGACGTGGTCGACTCCCTCCACGCCGGCTACGGGGAGGGCGCCCCGATGGGCAAAGGTCCGTCGCAGGATCGGATCATAAAGGAGGGGGAGGCCTATCTCGCCGCCGAGTTCCCCCTGCTCGACACGGTGCTCTCGATGCGCGTGATCTCGCTCTGGCCCGATCCGCGATCGCCCGCCCCGCGATGACGCCACCCGCCGCGACCGAGCTCGCAGGATTCATTCATCACTGGATCCCGCGCGAGGGCGCTACGCGTACGCTGCTCCTGTTGCACGGCACCGGGGGGAATGAGACCGATCTCCTCTCGCTCGGCGAGATGCTCGATCCAACGGCGAACCTGCTGAGCCCGCGCGGTCAGGTGCTCGAGCACGGGATGCCGCGCTTCTTCCGTCGTCTGGCCGAGGGGGTGTTCGACCTCGACGATCTGCGCGTCCGGACCGAGGCGCTCGCCACGTTCATCGGCGAGACATCAGCGCACTACGGCTTCGCGATCGATACCGTAATGGCGGTGGGATTCTCGAATGGCGCGAACATCGCCGCGAGTACGATGCTGCAGCGTCCCGAGGCGCTGCGCGCCGGGATCCTCCTCCGCGCGATGCTCCCCTTCGAGCCGAACGCGATGCCCGACCTCCGCGCGCATCGCGCGCTCCTGCTCTCGAGCGCGAACGATCCGATCGTCCCGGTCGCGCAACCGGATCGCCTGGCCGAGCTGCTACGGTCGGGAGGCGCCAACGTGACCCTCGAATGGGTGCCCGGCGGGCATCAGCTCACCCGCGCCGACCTCACGCACGCCCAGCAGTGGCTCGCGCGCCCCTGAGGGCGCGGATCACTTCTTCCGCGCCGGCGCGCTGCTGCGTTGCTTCGCGGCCCCCTTCGCCGCCTCGGCGCGCTTGCGCTTCAGATAGGTCGCCTTGGGCTCCATGATCGAACCGCGGCACGTCGGCGACCCGCAGAGACACTTGTAGCGGCGCTCATCCTCAGCGGTCTCGTCCCCGCTCCGCTCATAGGCGTAGTCGTAATGGAGCTCCTCCCCAGCCGGGATGTCCCGGAGCGCGAAGATATAGACGCGTCCCTTCTCGATCTCCGTCTCGCAGTTGGGATCGCAGGAGTGGTTGATGAACCGCGCCTCGTTCCCGCCGTGCGAGGCATCTATCACCGTCCGGCTGGTGACGGAGAAGAGGAAGGTGTGGTGCTCCTGCATCGACTCGTCGTCATAGCGCGTATCGGCCTCCGGGTGCGAGATGCGCTCCCCCGTGTACTCGGTGATGCGCTCGCCCTTCGTGATGGGGCGGATGGCGAAGGCACCCTTTCCCGCGACCGCGGATTCCCGAACTTTGAAAGCCAGTGGAGTGGACATGAGGCGGGAAACTAATCAGCGCCGCAATGCCCTTCCGATCTCGAGCCCGAGGTAGAGATTGCGCCTCGGTGCCGGCTCAAGAACACGTCCGAACGCCCCATTCAGGGTGATCGCCCCGATGAGCCGCTGCTCGAGGAGGTTCTGCACCGCCGCGAAGGGTTCGATCTCCTGCGCGCCAATCCGTCCGCGCCAAGACGCTCGAAGCTGGAGGAGACCCCGTCCCCAGCCAGGCACACGCACGGTGTTCGCATCGTTCCCCCAGAGCGCCGACTGCAGCGTGTGATCGGCATCGAGGGCGAACCCACGGTGCGTGAGGCGCGCGCCGAGACGCACCGAGGTGCGCGGCACACCAGCGAGCCGATTCCCGTCGAGCGTGTCGAGCGCCGGCGCGGGCCGCGTGGCTGAGGGGACGCGATAGGTCGCGAAGGTGTACTCGGCACGCGTCCAGGCGGTGCGGAGCTCCACGGCCGGGTGCACCACCAGCGTCACCCCTCCCTCGGCCCCGCGACTCCGTGTGCGTCCCGCGTTCCGGAAGAAGGCACGGCCGTTCGTCTCGAGGTACTGGACGATCGCGTCACGAGCGCGCGCATCGAAGAGCGCGACCTCATAGCGTAGGCGTGATCCCCCGACGGCCCCTCGCACCCCCACCTCGACGGTAGACGTCTGTTGCGGACCGAGCTCGGGATTGAATCCACCGAGTCCATCGGGCCGCGCATTGAGTTCCGTCGTGGTCGGCGTCTCGAAGGCGGTCGACCAGTTGAGATAGGGTGAGACCGCGGGGTGCGGTCGGAGCACGACCCCGAGATGTCCACTCCACGCCTGCATCGCGCGGCGGCCTGAGTCATCATCGCCGTCACCGGAGAAGCGATCGTCCACCGCAAAGGTGAGATGATCCAGACGCCCCCCAGCACTCACCGTCATCCAGTCGCGCGGGTCGATGAGCCACTGCACGAAGGGCCCGACACTTGTGACGATCTCGCGCTGCTCGAGGAGGAGCGTGTCGGTGGGGAGGTCTCGCGCCCCGGCCGTCGAGCGCCAGTTGCGCCGCCAGTCGCGCGAGCGCTGCACGTCCACGCCACTGGTGAGCTGGCCCAGCCGCGCGCGCGCGCCGAGCGACCGGGTGAGTTCGGCGCGCGCGCCGGTGACGGCGCGATCGATCGTCGAGTAGATGCCGTTCGTCGGGCCAGCGGGCGCGGGGGGCGGCGTCGCAAGCGGATTGTCCACGGTACGCCCCTGCCCGTAGATACTCACGCTCCACGACCGCTGCGCGTCCCCACCGCGCATTCGCGCCGAGAGATGGCGCTGGGCGATCGCCCGTCGCGCGCCACGGCGCACGTTGGCGAGGGCCGCCGTATCGGGATTCAGTGCGTACTCCGTGAGGGTCAGTGCGCCGGGATTGAAGGCCGTCGGTGTCTGGGCGAGTCCACTGCGGAGCTCGAGCACGCGATCGGCGCCGAACGATCGATCGAGGGCGAGCGAGAGCTGGTCCGTCACGAAGGCGCTGTGCTGCCGGAACCCATCAGATGAGGTCCGCGAGAGGGAGAGCGCCCCGACGGTCGCACCGCCGCGCCCACTCAGGCGCAGCTGGGATTTGCGCAGACCGAACGAGCCCTGGAGTGATCGGGCCGTCACCCCGAGGGGATCGGGCGCGGAGAGATCGGTGGTGAAGCTGAGCACCCCCCCCGACCCATTCCCATAAAGGGCCGACGCCGAGCCGCGCAGGACCTCCACGCGACCGATCGCAGCGAGATCGATGTTCGTGAGTTGACTCTGCCCATCGGGGAGCGACTGCGGGATCCCATCGAGGAGGACCTTCACCCCGCGCACGCCGAAGTTCGCGCGACTCCCCGCCCCGCGGATCGAGAGACGCTGATCGACGGCGGCATTGTAGCGATTCGCGATCACGACGCCCGGGATGTTGGCGAGCGCTTCATCGACGCCGATCGTCGCCTGGCCGCGGCGCAGGTCGCGAAGCTCCTGCGTGCCGACCGCCCATGGGACCCGTGGGAGCGCCTGACTCCGTCCCGTCACCGTGACCTGCACCGGGGCGATCACCTGCGCGCGCACCGAATCGCGTGGCACTGCGTCGCGTGGCACCGTGACGCGCGGTGCGGTGGTGCGGCGCGTCGTGTCGAGCTGTCCCTCAGCCGGCGCGACGAGCGTGATCAGTGCGAGGACCGCACCGACCCCGTGGCGGACGGCCCTCTGCATCAGGTCGATGCGGGCCGGACGAAGAGGCGGCGGAGGTGCGTCCAGACCCGTCCGAGCGGACGCGCCTGCCGCCGCTCGTCGCGCGCCGCCTCACGCACCAGCGCGCGCCACGCATGCCGCATCGTCTGCGCATCGCGGAAGCGATCGGCGGGATCGGCAGCGAGGGCCCGTCGCAACCAGGCACGGAGATGCGAGTCGAACTGATCGAGCTCCATCCGACCGGCGAGCTGCGCGGCGAGGATCGTCTTACCATCGGTCCCCGCGAACGGTGGTTCCCCGGTGAGCGCATAGATCACGATCCCCGCGAGCGCGAACAGATCGGTCTGCACCCCTTGCTCCTCGCCGAGGAGTTGCTCGGGTGCGGCGAAGGCCGGTGTCCCCGAGGCCCCGGCGAGTTCGCCCCCCATCGCGTTGGCGATACCGAAGTCGGCGATCCGCCAGCGGCGATACCGATCGATCAGGATGTTCTCGGGCTTGAGATCGCGATGGACGATCCCCGCGGCATGCGCGACCGCGAGGCCGTCGAGCACGGAATCGATCTGCGGGCCGATCGACGTCAGCGACTGGGGGCCATCCCGTCGGATGAGATCGGCAACCGATCCCTCCTCCTCGAGCTCCATGATGTACCAGTTGACCTCGCCCTTCGCGTCCCAGGCGAAGATCGGGACGATGGCAGGATGCTGCAGCTGCGCCGCCAGCTGCGCCTCACGCCGGAAGCGCGCCACCGCGACCGCGTTCCGCGCGACGGTGGGGTGCAACATCTTGAGCGCGACCTCGCGCTCGAGCGAGAGGTCGCGCACACGCCACACCGACCCGTACGTGCCCGACCCGAGCGGGGCGAGCACCTCGTAATCATCCCCAGTGGCCCAGCGGAGCCGATCCTCCTGCGATACCTCCTCCCCCTTCTCAGCGCTCGGCACGGCGAGGGACGAGGTGCCAGAGATGCGCTCGATGCGACGGAGCATCCCCGCGATGCTCGAGAAGCGCTGACCGGGATCGAACGCGAGCATCTGATCGACTAGCTCGGCGACGGAGGCGGGCACATCAGGGCGCGCGATGCGGAGCGGCGGGATGTGCCCCGCCACCGGCACCTCACCGGTGAGCATCGCGAAGGCGACCGCGCCGAGTTGCCACTGATCTGACCCATGGGTGGGCTTCCACTCGCTCCCCCACTCGGGCGCCCAAGGCGTGCGACGCGGGTCGGGGGTGACGCCCATCGGGATCTCATCGCGGGGGATCGCCCACTGCCATCCGAGGAGCCAGACGCGCCCCGTCGGGGTGAGATAGGTAGTCTCCGGTCCGAGCGCCCCATGCGTCGCACCCGAATCGTGCAGATAGGCGAGTGCGGAGCCCACCAACCGGATGATGCGCAACGCGACCGGGATGGTCTCCGGTCCGGAACGGCGCAACCGCTCCCCCATCGTCTGTCCCGTCACCCATCGGCGCAGATAGCCCGGGCCACGGGGGCTCCCAGGGTGCTGCTGCCAGAAGTGGTAGGTGGTCGGGATGCTCGGATGGTTACGCTGCGCGAGGTGGCGCGCCTCGCGGAAGAGCCAGGCGTGGTGCGCGGGATCGGGCGCGGTCACCAACGCGAGCGAACGCCCGAGCGCATCGATGATCTCCTGCGCATGCCGATACGGGGTGTGGACGCCGCCTACCCCCCACCGCCAATCGGGGGGCAGACTCCACGACGCGACGTGCGCAGGCACGCCGGTGGAGGGACGGTTCGTGAGAGAGGGTTCAGCGGTGGCCATCGGGCGCGAAAGATATCGCGACTTCACCGGGGGCCGCGGTGAGCCGCACCGTCATCGTCGTCCCGTGTCCGGGCTCACTCGCCGCGGTGATGCTCCCGCCCCACCGCTCCACGAGCCGCCGACTGACCGCGAGACCGAGTCCGCTCCCACTGGTGCGCGTGGAGAAATGGGGCTCGAAGATCCGTGGGAGCATCGTCGCCTCTATGCCATGTCCATCATCGGTCACGGTCACGGAGGCCCCGCCCGTCGCGGTTCGGGTGATCCCGAGTCGCACCGTGCGCGCCTGCGCCGACCGCGCGTTCTCGAGCAGGTTCATCAGCACATCTCGGAGCGCGCGTTCCTCCGCCGCCACTAGGATGGTTCCCTCGGGGATGTCGCTCTGCCAGGTCACCTCGCCGGCGCCGAGTCGCTCGAGCGCCAGGAGATCCCGCGCTACCGCCGCGAGATCCACCGCCACCGGCGCCGCATCCTCGAGCGGCGCGAGCCCATACCGGCTGAACGTACGCGCGATCTCATCCAGCCGATCGATCTCTTGGAGGATCCGGGTGGCGTTGGTCTCCAGCACCGCATCGAAGTCCACACGCGCATCTTGCCGAGCGCGAAGCAGATGCTGTACCCCCAGTCGGATCGGCGTGAGGGGATTCTTGATCTCATGCGCCACCTGTCGCGCCATCTCCCCCCACGCGAGCACGCGCTCCGCCCGCACGAGTTCCCGCCGGTGCTCCGCGAGCTCCACCGTCATGCGGTCGAAGGCGCGGAAGACCGGGACGAACTCCGAGGGCGGGCGCTCCATGGTCGCTGGGGCGCCCTCGCCACGCGCGAGGGTGAGGGCCCGCTGTCGAAGCACGTGGATGGGACGCGACAGCTGCCGCGCCCCGACGCCACTCGCCGCGAGCGCGATGATGCCTCCGAGGCTGAGCGCGAAGAGGAGGAAGATCACGAGATCGTCACGCTGGCGATCGAGGAGCCGATCGTCGAGCCGAGCCGGCGCCGCGAGGACGAGGGCCGTGCCATCGGAGGCGAGTGCGGCCCGGTAGCCGAGTCGGACGACCTTGTCGCCGACCGTGGTGAGCGCGCCCGCGGAGGGCTCCTCCCCCTGCGCGAGCGTCAGGGCCACCTCCGCCGGTAGCAATCGGCCGAGCGGCGCCAGGGCATCGAGGAGCGGATCGCTGGTGGAGGCGAGGATCCCATCGGCGTAGAGGAAGAGGGGGGTCTCGAAGCGCGTCGCGGCAGCGGAGAGCTCCTCGGCGGACGCTGCCGCCGCGATGCCACGGAGCGTCTCGCGCACGACGAGATTCCGCCGCTGCGCATCCTCCACCTGTAGTCGCTGGAACGACCACCAGCCAAAGAGCGCGGAGGGGATCACGAAGGCCGCGAAGAGCGCGCCAGAGAGCCGGACGCGAAAGCTCCGCAGCAACTCGGGGTGACGCTGGCGCCACCACCGCGGAAGTAAGCCATCGGCGACGAGCACGAGGATCCAGAGCGTCCCGAGGATCGCGAGGTCGAGGAACACGAGGAGGGTGCCTCGCATCACGAGGGCATCGAGGGAGCGCAGCTCGACGGTGGCGTGGATGCGTCGCACCGCGCCTTCGTCCGCCGGCAGATACCAATCGCCATGCAGTTCGGTCCCATCGCGCTCCCAGCGTTGCGCGGTCTCCGCAGGGACCGGGAGCCGCGGGGTCTGGCCGAGGGTCAATCGATAGGGCGGATCGATGGTGGGGGGCGTCGAGAACCCGAGGAGCGCGCCGAAGGCATCGGGACGCACGAGCGAGGTCGCCGGGGCGAGGACCACGGTGGTCACCGTGCGGTCGGCGTGTGGGACAGCAAGCACGAGATGACGCCCGGGCTCCCCATCGACTTCACGGATGAAGGCGGCCCCGGTCGCTCGTGCCTCGTCGGCGAATCGCTCGACCCCAGCGGTGATCCCAGGGGCACGGCGCACGCGGAGCTCCGCGAGCAGTCCCCCGCTCGGATCCCAGGAGGCGACCTCCGCCGGACGCGCTGCGGCGGCGAGATCCGTGGCGGTGTAGGCCTCCAACAACTCGGTGCGTGTCCGGGCCGCCCCTCGTGGGTCGAGCCGCTGCGCATAGCGATCGAGCAGGGTGACCCCCATTGGATCGCTCGCGGTGAGACTGCGGATGTCCGCCGCGGCGAGCGCCACGCGGTCACGGACCGTGGCGGCCCAGATGGTCGTCACCGAGCCGCAGGCGGCGACGATCGCCACCGGGAGCACCAGAGTGCGACGCCGCTTGGTGAGTGCCAGCGCGATGATCGCCGCGATCCACAGGACTGGAAAGGTGGCAGGGAGTCGACCTGGCCCGGAGAGGACGAGCGGCGTGAGGATCGCGGCGACGATGGCGATCGCGGGCGCGACCCAGCGCGGCACCCCGATCCAGTCGCGCACGATCGGGCGGCCCGCGGCTACCCCGGCCAGCAACACCGTAACCGCGGCAAGGAAAATCGGGACCTGCCAAGCGACCCACAGGGCGCGGGGAATCCCCGTGGCGGGCACCTGGATGCCCCGCGCGAGTTCTCGCAACACGAAGGGGCCGATGGCCGCGATGAAGAGGACGAGTCCGATGGCGATCCCACGGCTTCGCGGCCGGATCCGCTTGCGCCGCACGGTGAGCAACCCGAGCAGGGCGAGGGCGCTGCTGATCGCGAGCGCCGCGGCCGTCCCCGTGAATGGACCGCCGAATGAGGTGAAGTAGACAACCGGATCGAACCAGACCGAGCGGTTCGAGAAGGTGTTGAACGGCGTGAGGAGCACCACGCCCACCAGGATGCCGAGCGTCGCGACGCGCGGCCCCACCCCACGACCGCGATGCCAGACCTTCGCAACGGCCACGAGCGCGAGGAGGGCGAGCACCAACAACACCTGCCATCGCACTCGCTCGGTGGTCGTGAGCTCTCGGGCCTCGCGAGAGGCGGCCTCCCCTCGAGCCGCGAGGATCGGTCGTCCTTTCAGCTCGAGCACCACCGCCCCCGGCACCCCCGACGCCGCCGCGACCTCCCCATACGCGAAGTCCTCGGCGTCCACCGAGGTCAGCATGCGATCGAGTGGACGACTCAGCCCGAGGGCGGGGGCGGCCCCGTGCAGGAGGGTGGTCGCCACCCCGAGGCGGTCCCCATCGAGATGCGCGGCGTACAGCACCACATAGAAGGGGGTGACGATCGCCCCCACCGAGCCCCGCAACGAATCGAGCGGCACCACCAAGCGACCGCTCCAGGCGAAGGGTCGTCCCGCCTGCGCGACGATCACGGCCCGATCGACCTCCGAGGGCAGGAGCCCCCCGATCTCCCGGAACGCCGTCGTACGGTCCCGCGAGAGCTGCGTGGCGCGACGGGCCGCCGCCACCAGACGCTCCCCCTCCGCGGCCACCGCTGTACGCAAGGCCTCTCCAGGTGCCGAGGGGGCCACCGCGCCGCCGCCTCGGCGCTCCGAGGCGGCCCGATTGACGAACAGCGGCTGCGCGGTGAGTGCGACGAGCGCCCATCCCATGAGGGCCGCGATCGCGCGACGACGACGCGTCACCGTCCCACGGCGCAGCTCCCACGAGAGGACGAGGACCGCACCGGTGAGCGCCGCGACCCCCAGGACCGATGGGGTGCGGACCCAGAACGCGCCCGAGAGGAGGATGATCCAGATCGCGAGGAGCGAGGGCGTCACGCGAGGAAGATACCCCACCCCACATCACGGGGCTCCCACCCCCCAGTCGGTCGCGTGCCCCGTGGCTAGATTTGAGGGATGGTTCGGCGTGCCTCGGTCCTCATCATCGCACTACACACCCTCCTGCTCCCGCGCCAGGCGGAGGGCCAGGTCACGGTGGTGGAGGAAGGGACCTTCTCCCTCCTCCGACAGGAGGTGCGCATCGGGCGCGAGGATTTCAGCATCCGACGCGTGCAGAGCTCCTCGGGGACGACGATGATCGCGCAGGCGAACGTCACCACGGGGGAGGTGCGGCGCACCGTGGTCCTGACCGTCGACTCCGCCGGATATCCCCTTCGGTATTCCCACGAGACCTTCCAGGCCGGTCGCACCGCCGAGACCACCACGGGGGAGTCCCGCGGGACGATCTGGTCCGGGCGTACCCTGAGCCTCCTCGGGGAATCAGCCCGTGAATTCCGCCTCCCACCGGGCACCCTGGCCGGTGACGAGGACATCGCACATCAGGTCTGGTTCCTGCTGCGCTTTCGCACTGAGGGACCGATGGGTCGGTTGGCACCGCGGGCCGTCGAGCGGCAGCAGGTGGTCCTGTCGCCATCAGGGAGCGAGCTCCTGCGATTCGGCACCGTCGATGTGGCAGCACAGCGGTGGGTGATCCGCGCTGGTGACCTCGTGGTCCAGGAGGTCTGGACCGATTCGCGGGGTCGCCTGCTCCGCGTGCGCTTCCCCGCCCTCGACCTCGACGCGGTGCGCGACGACATCCCGCAGTGAAACTCTGGGCGGGACCCGTGCGTATGACTCTCCGGGCCCTCTCCCTCTCTCCTCTTCATGACCAGGTACCTGCGTTGACCCGATCGTTCCACTTTGCGTTCGTCGCCCTCTGCCTCGCGGCCCCACTCGCGGCGCAGGGCGCGCGGACGACCCTTTCGCTCACCGAGGCGCTCGACCTCGCCAAGCGTAACAACCCCGCGTACCTGCAGTCGATCACCGGGCGCACGCGCGCCAGCGCCGCCCTCCGCTCCGCCTATGGGGCGCTCTTGCCGAGCGCCGACGCCTCGATCGGTTCGAGCTATCGAGAGGGACGCCCCCAGTTCTTCGGCGGCCTCGCCTTCGGTGCCACCTCGGACATCGTCTCCTCCAGCTGGGGACTGGGCGCGAACGCTCGGCTGAGCGTCAACTCCATCAACACCGTCCGTCGCGCGAATGCCGCGCTCGACGCCGCGGAGGCGGAGGTCGACGCCGCGCTGTTCAACCTGCGCTCGGGGGTGACGGCGCAGTTCATCGGCGCCCTGCAGGCGCAGGCCCGCGCCGCCCTGCAGGACTCGCTCGTGGTGCAACAACAGCTCCTGCTCGACCTCGCGAAAGCCCGCGCGGGCGTGGGCCAGCTCACCTCGTTGGATGTGAAGCGCGCTGAGGTGGGGCTCGGGACGCAGCAGGTGGCGGCGCTCCGCGCACGCAATGCGGCCGCCGTCGCGCGGCTCCAGCTCTTCCAGCAGATCGGTGTCGCGATGCCGGCCGGCGTCGCACTGGTCGCCGATCTCCCCGTCGAGGCCCCGCGTTTCGTCCTGGAGGACCTGCTGACCACCGCACGATCCGCCAATCCCACCCTCCGCGCCCTCGAGGCACGAGAGCGGGTCGCCGTCGCTGGCGTGAGCGCGGCCCGTGGCGAGTACACCCCAGTCCTCTCCCTCTCCGCCAACGTCGGTGGCGTCGCGCAGAAACAGCTGGACCTCGATCCCGCGCTCGCGCAGGGGGCGGCGCAGGCCGCCTCACAGCGCGCCTCCTGCCTCACCACCGACTCGATCCGCACGCGCACCGGACTGGGGACGATCGCCCCGCAGTGCGCCGCGATCGTCTTCGGCCCCACGCAGGAGGCGGCGATCCGTTCCGCGAACTCGAGCTATCCCTTCGACTTCACGCGGAACCCCTACACCCTCTCGATGGGGATCTCCCTCCCCCTCTTCGACGGCTTCGGCCGCGAACAGCGCCTGCAGGAGGCGAATGCCTCGCGGACCGACGCGCGCTACGGCGTCCGCCGCCAAGAGCTCGCCCTCACCGCCGAGGTCACCTCGGCCTTCGTGACGCTGGAAGCGGCGTATCAGACGGTGCAACTGCAGTCCCGCAACGCGGGGACGGCGCGTGAGGCGCTCACCCTCGCTGAGCAGCGCTACAAGGTCGGGAGCACCACGTTCGTCGACCTGACCACCTCGCGCGCCGAGTTCGAGCGCGCCGAGACCGACCGCATCGACGCGGTCTACGAATTCCACCGGGCGTTCGCGGCACTCGAAGCCGCCGTCGGACGCACCCTTCGCCCCAACTGAGATCGTTGTGACCAAGCGAACCAAGATCATCCTCGGCGCCGTCGGCGTCCTCCTCGTGGGCGGCTCGATCGCCCAGTCCATCGCCAAGAACCGCGCCAAGGCCACCGAGGTGCGCATCGAGGCCGCGGGACTCCAGGATCTCGTCGCCTCCGTGACCGCGAGCGGTCAGGTGCGCCCTCGTACCAAGGTCGACATCTCCTCCGACATCACCGGTCGCATCACGAAGCTCGCGGTGAAGGACGGTGATACGGTGAAGGAGGGCCAGTTCCTCCTCCAGATTGACCCGACGCAGTTCGAGGCACAGGTGCAGCGCGCGGAGGCGGCACTGGCGAACGCGCGGGCCAGCGCGGCGCAGGCGCGGGCCAACCTCCTCCAGGCCAAGCGCGACCTCGAGCGGCAGCAACAGATCCGGAAGACCAACGCCGAGCTCGTCTCCACGCAGGAGATCGAGCGGCTCGAGACGCAGCTCGAGGTGAACGAGGCGCTCGTGGAAGCGGCGAGCGAGAACGTGAAGCAAGCGGAGGCCTCGCTCAAGGACGCACGCTTCCAGCTCTCGCGCACGACGATCTATGCGCCGATGGCGGGACGCGTGACTCGGCTCAACGTCGAGGTCGGTGAGACGGCGATCATGGGGACGCTGAACAAGGACGCGGCGACCCTCCTCACGATCTCCGACATGAGCATCCTCGAGACCAAGGTGAAGGTCGACGAGACCGATGTGAGCCGGATCGGTGTCGGCGACACCGCCATCGTCCAGATCGACGCCTTCCCGGACACCACCTTCCGCGGGGAGGTGGTCGAGATCTCCAACAGCTCGGTGCGTGGGGCCGGGGCGGCGGCGGCCTCGACCGATCAGGCGATCGACTACGAGGTCACGGTGCGGATCCTGAATCCCCCACCCGCCACGCGTCCCGACTTCTCGTCGACGGCGAAGATCATCACCGACACCCGCCGACAGGTGCTCGCGATCCCGATCATCGCCCTCACCGTCCGTGAGGACGAATCGCAGGCGCAGCAGGACTCCGCCGCGGGGCCGCGCCAGACCGGACCCGCCGTGCAGGTCGGGAAGCGCGATGTGGAGGGGGTCTTCGTCGTGAACACCGACAACACCGTGACCTTCCGCCCCGTACAGGTGGGGATCGCCGGCGAGAAGCACTTCGAGGTGATCCGCGGGCTCGATCAGAGGGAGCGGATCGTCGCGGGGACCTATCAGGCGATCCGCGAGCTCAAGGACGGGCAGCTCGTGAAGGAACAGGAGCCGATGACGCCCACCGTGGCGAAGGAGAAGAAGAGATGAGTCCGGACCTGATGGAGGCCCCGGCGGGGACAACCCCCGAGCGGCAGGTGGTGATGCGCGCGGTCGGCCAGGCGCCGAGCGCCGAATGGGTGATCGTCACCCGCGGGCTCACGCGCGAGTACGACATGGGAGGCGAGATCGTGCGGGCCCTCCGAGGCGTGGACCTCGCGGTCAAGCGCAACGAGTACGTGGCGATCATGGGCCCCTCGGGCTCCGGCAAATCGACCCTCATGAACATCGTCGGGTGCCTCGACACCCCGAACGAGGGGGAGTACTGGCTCAACGGCCAGCTCGTCTCCGAGATGGGGGATGACGCGTTGGCGCGGGTCCGGAACAAGGAGATCGGCTTCGTCTTCCAGACCTTCAACCTCCTCCCCCGCGCCTCGGCGCTCGCCAATGTCGAACTCCCGCTGGTTTACGCTGGCGTGCCGGCGGCGGAGCGGAAGCAGCGGGCCATGGAGGCGCTGGAGAAGGTGCAGCTCGGGGAGCGCGTACATCACCGGCCGAACGAGCTCTCGGGTGGGCAGCGGCAGCGCGTCGCGATCGCGCGCGCGTTGGTGAATGACCCCTCGATCCTCCTCGCCGACGAGCCGACGGGGAACCTCGACTCGAATACCTCCGAGGAGATCATGAAAGTGTTCGAGCATCTCGCTGACTCCGGCCAGACGGTGATCATGGTGACGCACGAGTCCGACATCGCCTCACATGCGCGGCGCGTCGTGGTGCTGCGCGACGGCCGGATCGCGAGCGACGAGACCAAGGCCCAGTTCGTCGCGCGCATCGGCGCCGGCCAGCACGCCCACTGACCGCAGATCACAGGTGACAGGGGTCAGGGGACAGGTCCCTCCCTCGCCCTCCTGATCCCTGATCCCTGACCCATGCCGTTCTTCGAGGCCGTCCGGCTCGCCCTGCAGACCATCCGCGTGCAGAAGCTCAAGAGCTTCTTCACGCTCTTGGGCGTGATGATCGGGGTGATGTTCCTCATCGCCGTCGTCTCGATCGTCGAGGGGATGAGCGATTACGTCGAGAACGACTTCGCCGCGAAGATCATCGGGACGAACACCTTCGATGTGTCGCGCGCCCCGAGCTTCGTCGTCGACGCCGACGAGGAGCAGTGGCGCGCCTGGCAGCGGCGCCCCCGCCTCTTCGATCCTGAGGCCGAGGTGGTGCGGAATGCCCTGCCCGGGGATTTCCGGATCGCGCGGGTGAATCAGAGTTTCCTCCCGGCAACCGTGCCGGGGCTCCGCCCCCGATCGGTACAGGCGGTCGCGACCGATGCATCGTATTTCGACATCAAGAGATTCGGTCTGACCGCGGGCCGCGCCTTCACGCAGCAGGAGGTCGCGACGGGGGCACGGGTCGTCGTCATCGGCAGCGAGGTCGCCTCCTATTACTACGAGGGGCTCGATCCGGTAGGACGTGAACTTCGGATCGCCGGACTCCCCTATACCGTCATCGGGGTGATCGAGGAGCAGGGATCGGTCTTCGGCTTCTCCATGGACCGGCTCGTGATCGCCCCCGTCACCACCCCACTCACGCGGGCGATCAATCCGCGCGGGGACATCGATTTTATCACCGTCCAAGCGGGCAATCGCGAGCTGATCACCGAGGGGATGGAGCTCTCACGCGAGGCGCTCCGTGGCTTCCGGGGCTTGGGCCCGAGTGAGGAAGATGATTTCGCCCTCACCACCTCCTCCGCAGCCCTCTCCTTCTTCGACGGTCTCAAGAGCAAGCTCGTCCTCTTCGGCACGGCGCTCCCGGCGATCGGGCTCGTGGTCGGCGCCCTCGTCATCATGAACATCATGCTCGTCGCCGTCTCAGAGCGCACCCGTGAGATCGGGGTGCGGAAGGCGCTCGGCGCGCGCCGGCGCGACATCATCGCACAATTCCTCGTCGAAGCGTCCACGCTCTCGATCATCGGGGCGATGATCGGGGCGGCCTGCGGGGTCGGCCTCGCCAAGTTGATCGCGGCGGTAACGCCATTGCCCGCCTCCGTCGCCCCCTGGTCGCTCGTCGCGGCGCTGATCGTCGGCGCGGGGGTCGGGATCACCGCCGGGATCTATCCTGCGAGTCGCGCGGCGCGCCTGGATCCGATCGCGGCCCTCCGACAGGAATAGCCGATGCGCCTGCGCGATCGGATCCTGATGAGTCTGGAGGGGGTGACCATCGCCCTCGACTCGCTGCGAGCGAACAAGGTGCGTGCCGCCCTCACCATCTCGGGCGTCGCCATCGGCGTCTTCGTGGTGGTCGCGATGGCGGCGACGGTGCATGGTATCCGGCAGTCGTTCGAGAAGGATATGGAGGAGTTCGGGGCCACCACCTTCCAGGTGCGACGCACCAATCCCGGCTTCAACAACTGCAATCCGACCAACGAGAACTGCCCGGAGCGGCGCTATCCGGCGGTCTCCCTCACCGAGTGGCGGACCATCCAGCGGCTCCCCGAGGTGCATCGCGCGATGGCCTGGCTCCCGGGGAGCGGGACCGTCACCTACCGCGACCGGCAGGTGAAGAACGTCGGATACGATGCGCAGAGCACCGAATGGATCGAGACCGATGTCGCCGATGTGGCGCCGGGCCGGACCTTCTCGGAGTCAGAACACGATGCGGCCGCCCCGGTCGCCCTCGTGAACGATACGTTGGCCGCGGCGCTCTTCGGTGATTCCGACCCTATTGGGAAAGAGATCGAACTCGACGGCCTCCGCCTCACCGTGATCGGGGTCTTCCAGACGAAGGCGGGATTCCTCAAGTCGCTCGATGGGCGCGGCCCCGATACGCCGCGGATCATCCTGCCGATGCTCACCGCGTACCAGCGCCTCAACGCCTGGCGGCGGGCGCTCCTCTTGATGGTGCGTCCGCGCGCGGACATCTCCCGTGACGAGGCGATGGACGCCGTGACGGCCACGCTGCGCGGGATGCGTGGCCTCCGCCCCACCGAGCCGAACACCTTCTTCCTCGTCGGCCAAGACAAGATCCTCGAGACCTTCAACTCCCTCTTCGGGGCGATCTTCCTCGTCGGGATCGGGCTCTCCGCGGTCGGCCTACTCGTAGGCGGGGTCGGGGTCGTCGCGATCATGATGATCTCCGTCACCGAGCGCACCCGGGAGATCGGCGTCCGGAAGGCGCTCGGCGCCACCCGCGCTACGATCCTCTGGCAGTTCCTGGTCGAAGCGGCGACCCTGACCTCGTTGGGCGCTGGGATCGGGCTCATCCTGGGCGGTGGGCTCGCCTGGGTGATCCGCGCCAACAGCTCGATCCCTGCCTCGGTCCCCCCCGCCGCGATCATCGCCTCGCTCGCCGCGGCCGCCCTCACCGGGGTCGCCTTCGGGATGCTCCCCGCCACGCGCGCCTCCAAGCTCGATCCCGTCGAGGCGCTCCGGCACGAGTAGTAGCTTTCAGGGGTGCGCCGGTCCGACGTCATCGGCATCGCGGCAGAACAGATCCGCGTGAATCCCCTGCGCAGCGCCTTCACGCTGCTCGGGATCATCGTCTCGGTCGCCTTCCTGGTCGCCGTCGTCGCGATCATCCAGGGGATGAACGCCTTCGTCCGCGAGAACATCGCGGACGCCATGATCGGCAACAACACCTTTCAAGTGCGCCGCTCGCCGGTGACGGTGGGCCGCGTGAGCGACGACGATTGGCTCCGCATCCAGCGCCGTCCGATGATCACCGAAGCCGATGCGGCCACCGTCCGCGCCACCTTCCCCGACGCGCAGGCGGTCTCGATGCAGTCGGGGTGGCCCACCCCGCGCGCCGACGCGATCTGGCGCGGCCGCACCGTCGGGGACCTCCTCGTCTTCGGGATCACCCCCGAATTCCAGCTCGTGCAGGGCTACACGATCATCAAGGGACGCGCCCTGAGCGCGGTGGACGTCTCGCAGCGCATGCCCGTCGTGGTGATCGGTCAGGAGGTGGCGGAGAAGCTCTTCGAGGAGGTCGATCCGATCGGTCAGGAGATCCGCCTCGCCGGTGAACCCTACACCGTGATCGGGGTGAACGCCGCCAAGGGACGGGTCCTGGGTCAGTCCTTCGACGCCTACACCCTGATCCCGATCTCGCGCTTCGAGATGCGCTACGGCCGGCGCCTCACGACGACGATCTCGGTGAAGATGCGCGATGCGGTGCAGCTCCCCGCGGCGATGCAGCGCGCGGAGGAGGCGATGCGCGTGTCACACGAACTGCGCCCTGGGCAGGAGAACGACTTCTCGATCGAGACCGCCGACGCACTCGTGAAGTTCTGGACCGACCTCACCCGCGTCCTCTTCGCGGTGATCCCCGCCGTCGTGGCGATCGGAATCGTCGTCGGGGGGATCGTGATCATGAACATCATGTTGATGGCGGTGAGCGAGCGCACGCGCGAAATCGGGATCCGCAAGGCCGTCGGCGCCACCGCGCGCGACATCGAGCAGCAGTTCCTCGCTGAGACGATCACGCTCGCGATGCTCGGTGGCGTGATCGGCGTGCTCGCGGGATGGGCCTTCGCCGGACTCGTGGCGGCGCTCTCCCCCCTTCCCGCCCGCATCACTTGGTGGTCGGTCGCGTTGGCGCTCGCCCTCGGTGCGGGGATCGGGGTGCTCTTCGGCGTCTATCCTGCTCGACGGGCGGCGCGACTCGATCCGATCGCCGCGATGCGGGAGGAGTAGCCGGTGCGCTGGCTCCGACGGCTCCGCCTCGATCAGTATCAGGAGAACCTCGCGATCGCGATGGAGACGTTGCGCGTCTCCAAGCTGCGCTCGGGGCTCACGATCCTCGGCGTCGTCATCGGGGTCGCGACGGTGATGACGATGGCGTCGTTGGTCGAGGGATTGCGGAGCCAGATCATCCGCAGTGTCGAGGTGGCGGGGCCGACGACCTTCTACGTGCTCAAGGCGTATTCGAGTACGCCGGTGAATCCCGACAACCCGCCAGCGTACATCCGGATCCGGCCGGACCTCGCCCCCGAGGAAGCCGAGCGGATCCGTCGCCTCCCGGAGATCGCGTACGCCGCGCTCTGGGGCCAGACGGTCGCGCGCCTCTCATATCGTGGGGAGCGCACGCAGCCGGTGGCGCTCTTCGGGGCCGATGCCGGATTCACGGAGGCCCAGGGGGGGACCCTCGCCGCCGGGCGCTGGTTCAGTCGCAACGAGATCTTGGGGGGCGCGGCGGTCGTCGTGATGAACGAGGCGATGGCGCGCCAACTCTTCGGTCGCGAGAACCCGATCGGCAGGACGATCAGCGTCGGGGGGCGTCCGGCAGAGGTCATCGGCCTCTATCTCCCCCCCGAGAACATCTTCGCGCCTCAGGGGGCGGAGACGGGAGCGATCATCCCCTTCCGTATGCTCGATGCGCAGTACACGATCGACAAGACCAACGCCCTCTGGATCCCGGTGAAGCCACGTGCTGGGGTGACGGTCGCGGACGCGCAGGAGGCGGTGATGGTCGCGATGCGCGAGCAACGGCGGCTCCGACCGGCCCAGCGCAACAGCTTCGACCTCGTCACCGCGGATCAGATCCTTGATGTCTTCAACCAACTCACGGGGGTCTTCTTCCTCGTGATGATCGTGCTGGCCTCGGTCGCGCTCCTCGTGGGCGGGATCGGCGTGATGGCGATCATGATGGTCTCGGTCACCGACCGCACCCGCGAGATCGGGGTGCGCAAGGCGCTCGGCGCCACGCGCGGCGACATCGCGGTCCAGTTCCTGATCGAGGCGGCGACCCTCACCGGGATCGGTGGGGTGATCGGGATCCTCATCGGGCTCGGGTCGGGCGCGATCGTGAATGCCGCGCTCGGGATCTCAGCGAGCCCACCAGTCACCCTCACCCTCATCGCCGTCCTCGTCTCAGTGGGGATCGGGATCGTCTTCGGTGTGATCCCCGCGCAGCGCGCCGCCCGACTCGATCCGATCGAGGCGCTGCGGCACGAATAGCCAGTCCCGCGTAATGCCGCCGTATCGCCCGCGCATCCTGTGAGCGGGGCGTCACACCCGATAGCTTTCAATGGTGCGTTCGCCCTCATCCCACGACATGACCTTCGACTCCCTCGGACTCGCGCCAGAACTGGTGCGAGCCACGACCGGCCTCGGCTGGGCCAAGCCCACCCCGATCCAGCTCGACGCCGTCCCCCCCGCTCGCGAGGGGCGCGACCTCCTCGCCTGCGCCATGACGGGGAGCGGGAAGACCGCGGCGTTCCTCCTGCCGGTGATGCATCGGCTCCTCGAGCAGCCGACGCGCGCCACCCGCGCCCTCGTCCTCGCCCCCACGCGCGAACTCGCCGCACAGGTGCACGCCGACTTCACCGACCTCGCCAAGTTCACCACGCTGCGTAGCGCCGCGATCTTCGGCGGCGTCGGGATGGGACCCCAGGAAACGGCCTTCCGGCAGCGCGTCGACGTGATCATCGCGACCCCGGGGCGACTCCTCGATCATCTCGGACAGCCCGGGAAGTACGTCGACTTCAGCACCCTCGAGGTGCTGATCCTCGACGAGGCGGACCGCATGCTCGACATGGGATTTCTTCCTGACATCAAGCGCGTCCTGCATCATCTCCCCAAGCAGCGGCAGACCCTCTTCTTCTCGGCGACGATGCCCGCGCCGATCGTCGCGCTCTCGCGCGAGATGCTGCACGACCCCGTGCGCCTCAACGTCGAGCGTGTCGCCGCGCCGGCGTCCAAGATCGAACAGGCGCTCTGGCCCGTTGCTGAGGCACTCAAGGCCGACCTCTTCATCTCGCTGCTGCGTCAGGACGTCGTCGGCAACGTGATCTGCTTCACCCGCACCAAGCATCGGAGCAATCGTCTCTCCGAGGTGCTCACGAACGCAGGGATCCCCAACGCACGCATCCACGGGAACCGGAGCCAGAATCAGCGCACCGAGGCGCTCGCCGACTTCAAGTCGGGGAAGGTCCGTGTGCTCGTCGCGACCGACATCGTCGCGCGCGGGATCGACGTCGAGGCGCTGGAACACGTGGTGAATTTCGACGTCCCGCATATGGCCGAGGACTACATCCATCGCGTGGGCCGCACGGCGCGCGCCGAGGCCACCGGTGAGGCGTTCACGCTGGTCTCGCCTGAGGAAGAGGTCGATCTACGCGCCATCGAGAAGGCGATCGGGCGGAAGCTCCCACGCCGGACCCTCTCGGGCTTCGACTACGCGCATAAGCCGGTCGAACGCTTCGAGGTCCCGCTCGCCGAGCGCATCGCCGCCATCCGCGCCCGCAAGGCGGAGGATCGCAAGCGCGCCAAGGAGAAGCTGGCACGGCGCGAGGCCCACGCGAAGGCCGAGGCGGAGCGTTCCACCAAGCGGCAGGAACCTCGGCGGCCCGACGGCCCACGCCACGATCCGAGCCGACCCGACAACCACCGACCGGGCTCCCCGGCGGGGGGAGGAAGGCGTGGTGGGGGCGGCCGGCGGCGGGGCGGTCGTTGAACGAAATCCGGGGTCGCGACGTCTAACAGGATGTCCGACCCCGTTTCGCGGCCGGACCTCACTCTCTGGAGGATACGAATGCGATTCGGACGTGGACTCGCGGCGGCGATGTTGGTGCTGGTCGCCTCGGTGGCGCAGGCACAGGGCGGCGGGATGGGTGGGCCTCCCGGCGGCGGGATGGGCGGTGGCCGTCCCGGTGGGATGGGCCAGGGCGGCATGGCCCGTCAGAATGAGATGCTCTATAAGGGCATCAATCTGACCGACGCGCAGAAGGCGAAGATCGACTCGATCCAGGCCGCAGGGCGCGCCACCATGCAGGGGATGATGCAGTCCGGCGCCGACATGTCGGCGATGCGGGACCAGATGGTGGCGATGCGTCAGGCACAGGCCGCGGCCGTACGCAACGTGCTCACGCCGGAGCAGCAGGTGCAGTACGATAAGAATCAGGCGGAGATGCAGCAGAACGCCGGTGGGATGGGGGGCGGTCGCCGTCCCCCGCCCCGACGCTGATCATCGCGCGTCGGTCACCAACCGAGCATAGAGCCGAACGTCGCGGGGCGCATTCTCCTTCCAGAGTGCGCCCCGCAGCGTTCCCTCCTGGCGGAACCCACACTTCTCGAGCACGCGCGCCGATGCCGGGTTGTCCGGGAAGAGCCGTGCTTCGAGCCGATGCAGGCCGAGTCCGGCGAACGCAACGGTGGCGACGGCATCGATCGCCTCGGTCATGAACCCCTGCCCCCAGGTCGGCACGGCGAGCCAGTACCCGAGGTCACCCGTCTGGTGCGCCCGCACCATCCGGACGGCGATCGCCCCGATGAGCGACATGTCATCCCGCCGTGTGATCGCCCAGGTCGCGGCCTTCCCCGCCTCCCATTCCATCGCGCAACGCCCGATGAAAACCTCAGCGGCGCCCACCGGGTACGGATGCGGGAGGAGGGTCTGACGCGCCACCCGCGGGTCGGAGACCTCCCGCGTCACCGCCGCGGCGTCCGTGGGGAGGAACGCCCGGAGGAGGAGCCGGGGGGTGGCGAGTGTGGGCTGGGCCGAGGGCGCGGGAGGGTGCGACACCATCTCAGGAAGATAGATTCCCTCCCATGGCGCTCCCACTCGACCTCCTCGCGATCGGCCCCCACCGGGACGACGTCGAGCTTCTGGCCGGGGGGACGATCGCCCGGCAGGTCCGCCTCGGGCTCCGCGTCGGGATCCTCGATCTGACGCAGGGGGAGATGGGGACGCGGGGCTCCGCTGAGCTCCGGGCGCAGGAAGCGGAGCGCGCCGCAGCAGTCCTCGGCGTGGCGGAGCGTCGGAACCTCGGCCTCCCCGATGCCGGCATTACCAATACCGATGACACACGCCGACAGTTGGCGCGACTGCTCCGGGAGCTCCGGCCACGGATCGTGATCGCGCCGGCGCCACAGGGCCGGCATCCCGACCATCGCGTGGCGAGTGAGCTGATCCGCGATGCGAGCTTCCTGGCCGGGCTCGCCAAGTTCGACCCGAGCACCGCGCCCCATCGCCCGCTCAAGGTCCTCTACGCGATCGCCTTCCGCGAGGACCAGATCAAACCGACCTTCGTCGCCGACATCTCCGACACCTTCGAGACCAAGCTCGAGGCGCTCCGCTGCTACGCCTCGCAGTTCGAGGGCGCCACACAGGCCGGGGAGGTCTTCCCCACCGGCGAGCCCCTCTTCGACGTGGTGCGGCATCAGGCGGCGCATTACGGCTCGCTGATCCGCTGCCGCTTCGGTGAACCCTTCCTGACGCACGAGACGATGCGCGTCGACGATTTCCGCGCCCTCGAGGTATCGACCTTTTGAGCACCGACGAGATCTCCTACCCGACCTACCTGCACCTCGACGCACTGCTCGACCTGCAGCGGCCCCAGAGCACACCGGAACATCCGGACGAACTGCTCTTCATCGTCGTGCATCAGGCGAGCGAGCTCTGGTTCAAGGTGCTGCTCCATGAGTTCGATCAGTTGATCGCGCATCTCGAGCAGGATGATGCGCAGGCCGCGGTCTTCACCATGCAGCGGATCAACTCGCTCGTGGGCCTCGTCTCGCATGAGCTCCGCGCGCTCGACACCCTCCCGCCACAGCGCTTCAAGCAGTTCCGTGGCTACCTCGGGAGCTCGAGTGGGTCGCAGAGCGCCCAGTTCCGCGCGATCGAGGCGACGAGCGGGCTGCGTGAGTCGCACTTCATGGCGGCGCTCCAAGAGCACGGCGAGATTCCCGCAGTCGTGCAGCGGGCGCTCGCTCGCCCGACGCTGCAGGCGCTCTTCCTCGAGATGCTCTCCCGCCGCGGCATCACACTCGAAGCGCTCTACACCGAACCGCAGCACGGCCTCTTACTGATGCTCGCCGAGGCCTTTCTCGAATACGAGCAGGGGTTCGCGCAGTGGCGCTTCCTGCATGTGCAACTCGTCGAGCGGATCATCGGTCCGATGACGGGGGGCACCGGTGGCACCTTGGGGGCGAAGTACCTCAACAAGACCATCCAGCAGCGCTTCTTCCCCGAACTCTGGGCGGTCCGCGCCCGCCTCTACGCGGGGTGAGATGACGCGCCCCATCCACGACATCTCGATCGCCCTGGCGCCCGGCACTCCCGAGTGGCCGGGCGATACCCCCTGCTCCTGCGGCTGGAGCTGGGCGATCGCCGATGGCGCGAGCGTGAACGTGTCGCGGATGGAGACGAGCCCGCACGTGGGGACGCACGCTGATGCCCCGCTCCACGTGGCCCTTGATGCCTCGGGGGCGAACCAACTCCCCCTCGAGGCCTTCATCGGGCTGAGCCGGGTGATCGATGTGCGGCACCTCGAGGGTGAGATCACGATGGGCCAACTCGAGGCGGCGGGCTATCTCTCGGGGACGGTGCGACTCCTGCTGCACACTGGGCGGACCATCGCGAACGGGACCTTTCCTGAGGCGTGGCCCGTGCTCGCACCCGCCGCCGCCCGCGCCCTCGTCGCCGATGGCCTCGGCCTCCTCGGCGTCGATTGCCCCAGCGTCGATGCCCGCGAGAGCAAGACGCTCGAGGTCCATAGGATCCTCTTCGATGGGGGCGCCAACGTCCTCGAGAATCTCGACCTGCGGGCGATCCGCCCCGGCCCGTACGAACTCCTCGCTCCTCCCCTCGCCGTCGGCGCGATCGATGCCGCGCCGGTACGTGCCCTCCTAAGACCGCTATGACTCGTCACGCCGTCACGCGCCTCGCCGCGCTCCTCCTCACGATCACCTCGACCGCGGCCGCACAGACTCGCGCCTCGCACAAGCCGGTCTGGCCCGATGAGGGGCCGATGACCTGGCCCCCGCGCCCCACCGAATCGGCGATCAATGCGAACGACCTGCGCACGCGCCTCTATCAGATCGCCGACGACTCGATGCAGGGCCGTCGCATCGGCGAGATTGGGAACGCGAAGGTCACCGACTACATCGCGCGCGAGTTCGCGCGACTCGGCCTCCGGCCGGCGGGGGACAATGGCACCTGGTTCCAGTCCCTGCCCTACGGTGCCTTCGGTGTCGACGCCGCCTCGGCTCGCCTGGCCATCGGTGGAGGCGCACTCGATCTCCGCCGCGATTGGCTCCCGACCGCTCCGTCGGCGATAAATGGCGTCACCGCGCGCGCCGATCTGCGCGACGTCCCCGTCATCTTCGCCGGCCGGTGGGAGGACACCCTCCCGCTCGCCGCTGAGGTGAAGGGGCGCACCGCAGTCTTTGTCAGTGACGCCGCTGGCACCGCCGGTGCCCGCGCCGTCCCACCGAGTTTCGTGAGCTGCGCCGACGTCCCTGACAAATTCGGGGCCGATGCGGTGATCGCCTTCGAGGCGGCGCAGCGCGCGCAGGCGCAGAACCGTCCGCCCGCGCCGCGCCCGGCGCTCCCCGTCAACCGCTTCAAGCGCGCCATCGACGCCGGCGCAATCGGCGTCCTCGTCGTGGCGCTCGACGGGATGAGCGAGACCGCGCGCACCGGTGCCCTCACTCCCACCCGGATGATGCAGCCCGTGCGGATCCCCGGCTCCGATGGCACCCTGGCCGCCGCGACTATCTCGCAGGCCGCCGCCGCCCGTCTCTTCGGTGGTCGCGCGGTCGCCTCGCTCTCGCCCGGCACCACTGGCACGCGGCTCACGGCCCGCTGGAATTACGCCTTCACCCGCGCCCCCGCCGAGAACTCGCGCAATGTGATCGCCATGCTTCCGGGCGCCGACCCCACGCTGGCGAACGAATACGTCCTCGTCGGCGCGCACAACGACCATGTGGGGGTCAACACCGCTCCGGTCGATCACGACTCCCTCCGTGCGGTGAACACCATCACCAGACGCCAGGGGGCGAACGATCCTGCCTGCGTCCCGACACCGGCGCAGCAGCGCGCGATCGACTCCCTCATCGCTCGGGCACGCGCCATCCGCCCCGCGCGGCTCGACTCGATCAGCAATGGCGCCGATGACGACGGCTCCGGCACCGTCGTGCTCCTCGAGATCGCCGAACGCTTCGCCAAGGAGAAGCCGGCGCGCTCGATCCTCTTCATCTCGCATCAGGGGGAAGAGGCCGGCCTCCTCGGCTCACGGTGGTTCGTCGACCACCCCACCGTCGATCTCACCAAGATCGTCGCCGCGCACAACATGGACATGCTCGGGAAGGGCCGCGCCGATCAAGTGAAGTACGGCGGCCCCAACTCGGTGCAGATGCTCGGCGCGCGCCGCCTCTCCCGCGAGTTCGGCGATGTGATCGATTCCGTGAACGCCAACTCCCGGGAGCCGATGGCGATCGACCGGAGCTGGGACGTGACACACAACCCGCTCAATCGGTTCTGTCGGAGTGACCAGGTGAGCTATGTCTCCAAGGACATCCCCGTCACCTACTTCTCCCTGGGCTACGCACAGGACTACCATCAGGTGACCGACGAGCCGCAGTACATCGAGTACGATCACTCGGCGCGGCTCGGGCGCTTTATCTACGATGTGATGGCCGCCATCGCCGCTCGGCCGACCCGCCTCAAGATCACCGGGCCCGATCCGAGCTACCCGAGCTGCAACCGCTGACCGGGTATATTCCGACGCGTATGCCCCCCGCCCCGATCTACCTCGACCACGCCGCCACGACCCCGGTCCGCCCGGAGGTCCTCGAGGCGATGACCCCCTACTTCGGCCCCCGCTTCGGGAACCCGAGCTCCACCCATCGGTGGGGCCGTGAGGCCCGGGCGGCGCTCGACGAGGCGCGGGAGCGGGTCGCGCAGTGTCTTCACGCCGCCCCCGATGAGGTCTGCTTCACCTCCGGCGGCACCGAGTCCGACAACCTCGCCGTCCTCGGCGCGTGGCGGAGTCTCAAGGCGCACGGGAAGCGTGCGGTGGTGACCTCCCCCACCGAACACAAGGCGGTCCTCGTCGCCGCGCATCAGGCGGCCAAGGAGGGGGCGGAGGAGCGGATCCTCGCCGTCGCCGCGAGCGGTGCCGTCGATCTCGCTGACGCCGAGGCGAAGCTCGCTCCGGGTGACGTCGCCATCGCCTCGGTGATGTGGGTGAACAACGAGACGGGGGTGCTCCAGCCGATCGCCGAGCTCGCTGCGCTCGCCAAGGCGCGCGGTGCCCTCTTCCACACCGACGCGGTGCAGGCCTTCGGGAAGGTCGAGGTCGATGCGACGACGATCCCCTTCGACTTCGCCTCGGTGAGCGGCCATAAGCTCGGGGCAGCGAAGGGAATCGGCTGCTTCTACATCCGGCGCGGCACCTCGCTCGAGCCCCTCTTCTTCGGCGGGTCGCAGGATCGCGGGCGTCGCCCCGGCACCGAGAACGTCGCGATGGCGGTCGGCCTCGCGCGGGCGATGGAGCTGGCGATCGTCGAGCGCGAGGCGCACTGGCACGAGCTCGAGGCGATGCGCGACGCGCTGGAGGCGGCGCTCCGCGAGCGCGTGCCCGGTCTCGTCGTGCACAGCGCCGGTGCCGCACGCGCGCCGCATATCCTCAACGTCTCCGTCCCGGGCACCGACTCCGAGTCGCTCCTCATGGCACTCGATCTCCAGGGGGTCGCCGCCTCGAGTGGCTCCGCTTGTCAGAGTGGGAGCGTCACCCCGTCGCATGTGCTCTCCGCGATGGGGATCCCCGCTGAGATCGCCAACGCCGCCGTGCGCATGAGCTTCGGCTCGCTCTCCACCCCCGACGATGTCACGCGCGTGGCGGAGCTCTTCCCCGCCCTCGTCGCCAAGGCACGAGGGCTCGCAGGGATCGCCTGATGGCCACGCGGGAGCGGGTCTTGGTCGCCATGTCAGGGGGCGTCGATTCATCGGTGGCCGCCGCGTTGCTCGTGCGCCAGGGCTACGATGTGATCGGCGTGACGATGAAGCTCTTCCACGACGGCGGCGACATCCCCGATCGCCCTTGCTGCTCGCTCGACAGCGTCAACGATGCGCGCCGCGTGGCCGAAGGGCTCGGGATCCCGCACTACGTGCTCAACTTGCAGGACCAGTTCGGGCACGACGTGCTACAACAGTTCGTCGCCGAATATGCCGCAGGGCGCACCCCGATCCCCTGCGTGCGCTGCAATACCTTCACCAAGTTCCGCGATCTCGTCGTCAAGGCCGATCAGATCGATGCGCGATGGGTCGCCACGGGGCATTATGCGCGCATCGTCGACGGTCAGCTCCTGCGCGGCCGCGACGCCGACAAGGATCAGACGTATTTCCTCTGGGGGATCGACCGCGGCGTGCTCTCGCGTCTGATGATGCCGGTCGGATCGCTGACCAAGGCGGAGACCCGCGCCGTCGCGCGCGAACTGGGCCTGCTCACGGCGGAGAAGCCGGAGAGCCAGGAGATCTGCTTCGTCCCTGACGGCGATTACGTGAAGGTGCTCGAGCGTGAGCTCCCCGCTGATGCCCCGGCGTTGCTGCCTGGCCCCATCATGAAGAGCGATGGGACGGTGATCGGCGAGCACGCCGGGTTCGCGCGCTACACCATCGGACAACGGCGTGGCCTCCCCGGCGGCGGGAGCGAGCCGATCTTCGTCGTGGCGCTCAGGCCGGAGACGCGCGCCGTGGTCGTCGGGCCGCGCGAGGAGCTCCTCGGCCGCGGCCTCGTCGCGGACGAGGTGAACTGGCTCGTCGATTCCACCCCACGCATCGGGGACGCCGTGCAGGTACGCATCCGCCACCGCGCGACTCCGGTGCCCGGCACGATCGTACGGCTCGATGGGGGTGAGATCGAGGTCGTGCTCGAGGAGTCGGTCTATGCGATCTCCCCGGGCCAGTCAGTGGTCTTCTACGCCGACGATGTGACGCTCGGCGGCGGGGTCATCGCGCGGAGCAAGCGCGCCCTCCCGGTGCGCGCGGCGTAACCTCGGCCAAGCACGACCGCGCCTCATGCGCGGTCACCGCTGCTATCGCTCGAGCTCCGCGGCCTCGGCGAACTGCATCAACAGCTGCTCCTGCGCCTCGGTGAGCGACTCGGGCGCCACGATCCGCAGCTCGACGAGGAGATCCCCCGTCTTCCCGCCCTGCGTCACGCCCTGCCCGCGCACCCGGAGCCGCTTGCCGCTCGCCGTCCCCTTCGGCACGGTGAGCGTCACCGTCTTCTCGTCGATCGTGCGCACCGAGAGCTTCGTGCCGAGCGTGGCCTGTACGATGTTGAGAGGGAGCACGACGATGAGGTCGCGCCCCTCACGCGTGAAGACCGGATCGGGCGCGACCTCGAGGGTGATATAGAGATCCCCTGCGGGCCCGCCACGCACCCCGGGTCCACCCTGCCCTGAGAGCTTGATGCGCGAGCCATGCTCGCTCCCCTGCGCCACGGTGATGCGCACCGACTTGCTCACGCCATCGAGCGTGAAGTCGAGCGGGACCTTGCCGCCGAGCACCGCGGTACGGAACGGGATCGTGAACGTGGTCTCCACGTTCTGTCCCTTCTCCGGCCCCGCCGGTCGCCGCGCGCCGCCACCACCGAACATCGACCCGAAGAGATCGCCGAAGCCGCCGATCCCGGAGATGTCGAACTCCTCCATGCGGGGGCCGCCGCTGGGCCCACGCCCGCCACGCCGCGCGCCGCCGCCGGGGAAGCCACCACCGGGATAGCCACCGAAGGCCCCGAGCCGACGCATCTCGTCATACTCGCGCCGCTTCTCGGCGTCCCCCAGCGTGTTGTACGCCTCCGAGATCTCCTTGAAGCGATCCGCCGCCTTCGCATCCCCCGTATTGGTGTCAGGATGGAACTGCTTGGCGAGCTTGCGATAGACGCGCTTGATCTCCTCAGCGGTCGCAGACTCCTTCACTCCGAGGACGGCGTAGAAGTCCTTCTGGCTCATCCGTTCCACTGCTGAACGACGACCCGCGCCGGACGCAGCAGGGTGCCATTCAGGAGATAGCCCACCTGGTAGACCTGGGCGACGAGACCATCCTCATCCTTGGAGGCCGCCGGGGCGGTGGTCAGCGCCTCATGCACCGCGGGATCGAACGGCTGGCCGGCGGGATTCACGACCTCGAGCCCATGGCCCGCGAGCGACTTCATCACGTTCCGCTCCACGAGCCCCACCCCATCGACGACGGTCTTGGCGTCGGTCGTCGCGGGATCGACTGTCACGAAGCGCGAGAGGTCATCGAGGGAGTCGAGCAATCCACGCAAGAGATGCTGCATCCCGCGGTGCTCGGCGTCCTGACGATCACGCACGGCGCGGCGCTTGAAGTTCTCGAACTCGGCGTAGAGCCGGAGGTACTTGTCCTTCTGCTCGGCGAGCTCCTGTGCCACGGGATCGACCGCGGGGGCTCCGGGATCCGCGACGGCATCGGCGCCGGTGGGCGTCCCCTCGGTCGCAGGATCGATGGGCCCCTCCGCGGTCGCGGAGGTGTCAGGAGAATCGTTGGTATGCGTATCGGTCATCGGCGTAAGTTCGCGGGTTGCCGATAGATGAAGCAACGCCCGTGCCGCTACCCCGCTGCCGAATCGGCAGATTTCAGGGCCCGGAGGACCTTGGCGAGCGCCGCCTGGGCACTCCGCTGCCGGATCTCGTGCCGATCCCCGATGGTCACGATGCGCTGAGCAGAGACCGCCCCACCAAGGTCGACCCCGATGCAGACGGTCCCGACCGGCTTCTCGGGGGTCCCGCCCCCCGGGCCCGCGATCCCGGTGATGCTCACCCCGACGTCCACGCCGAACTTCGTCCGGACCCCGGCGGCCATCTCCCGCGCGGTCTCGACGCTCACGGCCCCGTGCTCGGCCAGCGTCGACTCGCGCACCCCGAGCTCCCGGACCTTCACCGCGTTGTCATAGGCGATCACCCCGCCCATCACCGCATGACTCGCTCCAGAGACCGCCGTGAGGCGCATCCCGAGCATCCCCCCGGTGCAGCTCTCCGCGACGGCGATGGTGCGCCCGGACGCGCGCAGTGCATGTACCACGACCTCGGCGAGATCATCGTCCCCCTCGCCATAGATCCAGTCGGCGAGTGGCGCACGTACCTGCGCAGCGGCGGCCTCGAGCCGCGTATCGGCCTCCTCGGGCGAGACGTTCCGCACGGTGAGACGAAGATCGACGCCCTCCCAACCGGGGAGAAAGGCGAGCGACGCAGGGAACGCGGTACGATCGAGCCGCTGCAGGAGATCAGCCACCGCCGACTCGGCGATTCCAGTGGTGCGTAGCGTGCGCGAACGGATCACGCGCCGCTCCGTCGCCCCACCCATGCGCTCGATCATCTTCGGCAGCAGGACATCGGCGAGCATCCCGCGGAACTCACGCGGCACCCCCGGGAGCATCGCCACCCAGCGTCCCTGCGCATCCTCGAGCCAGATGCCTGGCGCCGAGCCGTGGCCATTGGGGAGGATCGTCGCGCCTTCAGGGATCATCGCCTGCGCGCAGTTCGCCACCGGAAGCTCGCGCGACCATCTCGCCTTCCATCGCGCGCGCAAGGATTCCAGGATCCCCTCATCAAGGATCATCCCCCGACCGAAGAGCGCGGCGATCGCGGCCTTGGTCAGGTCATCCGCGGTCGGCCCGAGTCCGCCGCTCGTGACCACCGCGCCCGTACGCTCGAGCCCCGCTCGCACCGCAGCGGCGATCTCCTCTGCGCCGTCGCCGACGGTGGCACGCCGCACGACACGGATCCCCACCGCTGCCGCCTGCCGAGCGAAGTATGCGGCGTTGGTGTCGATGGTGAACCCCAGCAGGAGCTCATCGCCTATCGAGACGAGTTCGACGTCCATGGGCGGTCCCTCGTGAGGGCTCAGCGCACGCGGGGACGTCCGAAGACGTCACCGTGCCGCGAGAGGTAATCGCCGAGCGACCAGAGCGTGAGCAACGTTGCCACCACCATCGTCACCCCGCCGATCAGCCCGATCCCCTGCGCGACCGCCATCGAGGCTCCGCCATGCCACTGCTGCTCATCGAGCAGGAGCTTCACGGCGAACCAGAGGTAGGAGGCACCCATCCAGGTGTACTGGAACCCCGCTTTCCACTTCCCGAGTCGCTGCGCGGCGATTACCACGCCACGAGCCTGCGCATAGCTACGGAACCAGGTCATGAAGGCCTCGCGCCCGAGGATCACGACCAACACCCACCAGGGGAACCAGATCGCCTCGAAACCCCAGGTGGTGAAGGCATAGGCGCTCCGTTCGGTGAATGCGGGGAATAGACCGAGCAACGCATCATCCGGCGCCCCCTGCAAGAGGAACATCGGGATGAAGGTCCCCAACAGGAGCAGTTTGTCGGCCAACGGATCGAGGATCTTCCCGAGATCGGTGATGAGCCCGCGTTCACGCGCGAGCTTTCCATCGAAGTGATCGGAGATCGCCGTCACGAGGTAGAGGACGAAGGCGAAGGCCCGCACCCCGACCGACGGGATGAAGGGCAACGCCGCGACGATGGGAGCGGCGACGATGCGCGCCGCCGAGATGGTGTTCGGGAGATTCACGGCACGCACTCCTGCACGAGGCGTTCTCCGACGATCTTAAGCGTCTCGAAAACCCCGATACCGGTGCGCGCGACCGCCTCCTGCGACGGGGCGCACACCACCCCCTCCGCTGCCTCGACCATCGGACGCAGCACCGCCTCCAACTCCGAGATCGGTGCAGCCTGTGGGAGGTCACGCTTGTTGTATTGGATCACGAACGGGAGTCCGGCAAGTGCGCGTCCGTGCGCCGCGAGATTGTCATGCAAACTCTGCATCGACTCGACGTTCGCATCCAGGCGCGCCCGATCGGAATCCGCGACGAAGACGATCGCGTCGACCCCCGTCAGGATGCGTCGACGGATCGCGTTGTGCACCACCTGCCCCGGCACCGAATGCAGATGGAAGCGAGCCTGAAACCCACGCACCGCACCGATGTCCACCGGAAGGAAGTCGAAGTGGGGGGTCCGCGCCTCTGCCATGGCGAGGGCCACGAGCCGACCGCGCGTCTCCGGTGCGGTGCGACGATGGATCACCTCGAGGTTGGTCGTCTTGCCCCCGAGCCCCGGGCCGTAGTAGACGATCTTGCAGTGGATCTCGCGCGCGGCGTGGTTGGTGGAAGACATCAGATCGTGCGCCGTGCGGCGAGCGCCTGCACGATCGTCCCCCCGTCGGCGTACTCGAGGTCGCCGCCCATCGGGAGCCCACGGGCGAGCCGACTCACCGCCACCCCGGAGGCGCGCAGCTGCTCGGAGAGATAGAGCGCCGTCGCATCCCCTTCGAGCGTCGGGTTGGTCGCGACGATCACCTCCCGCGCCCCCGTCTGCGTCACGCGCGAGACGAGCGGGGCGATGGTCAGGTGCGAGGGGCCGATGCCATCGAGCGGTGCGAGTCGCCCGCCGAGCACATGGTAGACCCCGCGATACTCGCCGGTCCGCTCGATCGACGCGATGTCCGACGCCGCCTCCACCACACAGATCACTTGCCGGTCCCGCCGCGCATCGGCACAGATCGCGCACGGCGAGGCCTCCGTGAGGTTGAAGCAGGTTTCGCAGGGACGGATCCGCTCGACGAGCGCCACCAACGCCTCGGCCAACTTGCGGCTTTGGGCCGCGGGTTGCCGGAGCAGATGATAGGTGAGGCGCATCGCCGACTTCCGGCCGATGGTCGGGAGCCGCGAGAGCTCGGTGATCAGTTCGTCAATCGCCGACATGCGTCAGGTGGTCCATCGGTCGTTCAATCGAGAAGTTCGAGGTCCAGGGCCTCGACCGCCGCGTCGAGAAGCGGGGACTGCTTGCGGAGCATCGCCATGCGATCGGCCTTCACCGCCCCTTCGTTCAGGCGGCGCGGCGCGCGATCGGCCTCTGGCGTCTCGACGCGCACCGCGACCGCCTGCACCCCATCGAAGCGCCGACGGATCGCCGCGAGAACGGTTGCGGCTCCGCCTGAGATCAACTCGGCGTGCGCCTCGGCGGTCACGGTGAGGGTCACCGTCCCGCTGGCGGTGACCGCCGAGGGGGTGGCATGCGCGAGGGTGCTCGAGAGCATCAATGCGCCATGCTCCCCATGCACCGCATCGGTGATCGATTCCCAGTGTTCGACGAGGCGATTCAGATCGAGCGGGATCCGAGGGCCCGTCGTGGCCTCCGCACGATCCGCGACCACCGGGATCGGGGCGGGAGGAGGAGCCGAGGCGCGCGGTGCCGCGGTCGATGGCGGAGGCGCCGCCCGCCGCGAGGCGGGAGCCGCCGCAGCACGCGGCGCCCCACCACCCTCGCTCACCCCACGCAACACCTGTTCGAGGTCGAGCGTCCGATCCAACAGCGCGCACCGCACCAACAACGTCTCGAAGAGGAGTTGCTGCTGTCCGCTCCGGCGCATGTGCGGCTCCAGCTCGGAGACCAGATGCAGCATCCGCAGTAGATCGCCGGCGGAGAAATCCCCGGTTCGTGCGGCCAGCGCATCACGTACGCGCTCCGAGAGATCGGGGAGGGTGCCCCCGAGCACCACCGCGAGCTGCGCACGCAGGATGTTCGCGAAGTCGGTGAGGAGGATGCTGAAATCCACCCCATGATCGGCGAGCCGCGCCACCGTTGCGAAGACCTCTCCCGCCTGCCGCTGCGCGACGAGCTCGAGGAGCCGGAGATGTTCCTCTTCGTGGACCAGCCCGAGCGACTCGCGCACACGCTCCGCCGTCAACGTGTCCCCGCCCAGGGAGAGCGCCTGATCGGTGAGGGAAAGCGCATCACGCATCGAGCCATCGGCCGCGCGCGCGAGCATCGCCAGCGCCTCGGGCTCCGCCGTGATCCCCTCCGCCGCGAGCACGCTCCGCAGACGCTCCCGCACCTCGGCGGGCCCGATGCGACGCAGGTCGAAGCGCTGCACGCGCGAGAGCACCGGCGCCGCCGCCTGCTGGATCTTCTGCGGATCCGTCGTCGCGAAGATGAAGATGACCCGCGGCGGCGGTTCCTCGAGCACCTTGAGCAGGGTGTTCCACGCCTCGCGCGTGAGCATGTGCGCTTCGTCGAGGATGTAGATCTTATGGCGATCATCCCCTGAGGGGGCGTACATCGCGCGCTCGCGGAGCTCGCGCGCATCATCCACACTGCGGTTGGATGCGGCATCCATCTCGATCACGTCGAGCGAGGCCCCCCCGCTCCAGATCCGCTGACATGACGGGCACTCGCCACATGGCTCATGATCGGGGCGCTTCTGCTCGCAATTGAGCGCCATCGCCAGCACGCGCGCGAGGGTCGTCTTCCCCGTCCCGCGCGGCCCACAGAAGAGGTAGGCGTGCCCCAGCCGGTCGGATCCGATCGCGTTCCGCAGGGTCGTCGCCACGTGCGACTGAACCGCGACATCGGCGAACCGACGGGGGCGGTATTTCCGGGCGAGCGCGAGGGACATACCCGAAAGATAGCGCCCGGAAAAAGGCTCGCGCGGGGAGCGATCCGGACGAACCGGCTGCTCTCCCGCGCGAGTGCCCCAGGCCTGACGGAGCGACGACCGTCACACGTACCGTTGCTGCCTTTCGGCCCTGGCGGGGTTGATGGACTGACGCCCCCCGGGACCTGGGACCCTGTCAACTTAACCGGTCGTGGGGCCCCGGGGCACCCGGCCCGAGGTCGCATGCCGCAGGGCCGCCTCCGTCCGGTTCTTCACCCCGAGCTTCTGGAAGAGGTGCTGGACATGGAACTTGACCGTGTTCTCCGAGAGGGCGAGCCGCTCCGCGATCTGCACGTTGGTGAGCCCCTCGGCGATCAGCCCCCAGACCTCCCGCTCGCGGGCCGTCACCTCATCGCTCCGCGAGGCCTGACGCGCCTCGAGCCACCGACGCGCCGCCTGCGGGAAGACCAACTGCCCCGCCATCACCTGCCGAATCGCCGAGAGGGTCTGCTGTGGGGAGGCGGTCTTGAGGGCGAGCCCCTCTGCCCCCGACTCGAGCGCCGATCGGATCGTCTCCCCGTCGTGGTAGGCGGTCAGGATGAGGATCCGCGGGACCTGCTCCCCCTGTCGGAGCGCCTGGATCACCTCGGGGGCACGACGCCCCCCCAACTCGTAGTCGAGCACGAGCACATCCGGCGCCTCGCGGCGCACCAGCGCCTCGACCGCGTCCCCGTCGGTGGTCGCCCCGACCACCGTCATATCGGGCTCTCCGTCGACGAGGGCGCGCAGCCCCTCGAGCACGATCGCATGATCGTCGGCGAGGCAGATGCGGATCATCATGGGCGACGGACGTTCAGGCCGCCGGTAGGGTGACGCGGAGTGTGGTCCCCCGCCCCGGCGCGCTCTCGATGGTGAAGGTCCCGCCGAGCATCCCGACCCGATCTTGGATGCCGCGCAGGCCAAAGTGCCCTCCTTCGACGCCGACATCGGCCTCCGCTGCGAGGACGCGCCGCGATTCGAACCCACGACCATCATCGCTCACCGTGAGCGCGAACTGTGCGCCCGTCCGCTCCACCGTCACCGTCTGCCGCGTCGCGGCGGCGTGCCGATGGCTGTTGGCGAGCGCCTCCTGGAGGATCCGATACAACGCGATCTTCGTCGGCAACGGACAATCGCCGAGCGCAGGATCGAGCGTGAGCTCCACCGACTGATCGGTCAACGCCTCGTGCTGGACGACGAGCCCCTCGAGGATCGCGCCCAGGTCTCGCCGCTCGAATCCCGGCGGCCGGAAGACGCCGATCAACGTGCGGATCTCGCCGAGCGCACGCTCGAGGAGATGGATCGACTGCTGGGTGCGTCGCTGCGCCTCCGGCTGTGCCGCGAGCTCGCGCTCGAGCAGTTGCAGGTGCGACATCGCCGCGAAGAGGTCCTGCACCGGACCGTCGTGCATGTCGAGGACGATCCGCTGGAGCTCGCGCTCCCCCGTAGCGAGGAGTCGGAGGGAGGCGGTCCCTGGTGACTCCTCGGCGGTCGTCACGCCGCCATGACCTCGGCGAGCACCGTGGAGGCACGCGCCAACGCCGCATCATCGATGTCGAGATGCAACACGCAGCGTACGCGCGTCTGGTGCCATGCCGTGACGAGCACGCCCGCGGACTTGGCGCGAGCGACGACCTCCGGCGCGGTCACGCCACCGATGAGATCGCACATCACGATGTTCGTGTCGGGCGAGACCACCTGCACACCTGGCACCTCGGCGAGCGCAGCAGCCAAACGACGTGCGCGTGCGTGGTCCTCTCCGAGCCGCGTGAGGTTCTGCTCGATCCCATAGAGCGCCGCCGCCGCGAGGATTCCCGACTGGCGCATCCCACCCCCGAAGCGCTTCCGCACCTCCCAGGCGCGGCGCATCGGCGCAGCATCACCGGCGAGACAGGCCCCGACCGGAGCGCCGAGTCCCTTGGAGAAGGAGACCATCACCGTCGATGCACAGGCGGCGAAGTCGGCGAGCGGGGTGCCGGTCGCCACATGCGCATTCCAGAGCCGCGCGCCATCGAGATGCACGGGGAGCCCCTGCTCGACGGCGGTCGCCTGGATGGCCTGCAGATGGGCGAGCGGCGTGACCATCCCACCGGCGCCATTGTGCGTGTTCTCCGCGCAGACCAGCGAGGCGCGCGGCGCATGGATCGATGCCGGACGGAAGGCAGCCTGTAGCGCATCGGCCTCGAGCACCGGCGCGCCGCGCACGACGCGCACCTGCAGGCCGACGAGACCGGCGGTCCCCGCGATCTCCCAATTCACGATATGGGAGTCCTCGTGCGCATAGACCTCGGTCCCGGGCTCACCGAGCAACCAAAGCGCGGCTTGGTTTGCCATCGTCCCCGACGGGAAGAAGAGCGCGCTCGGCTTGCCCAGCAGGTTGGCGACACACGCCTCAAGGGCACGGACCGTGGGATCGCCGTCGAGCACATCGTCTCCGACCTCGGCCTCCGCCATCGCCCGACGCATCGCCGCGGAGGGACGGGTGACGGTGTCGCTCCGCAGGTCGATCGGGGTCGGACTCATCGACGCTTCGCTTCGGAGCGCCGCTGCCGCGTCTGCTCCATGATCTCCGAGAGGTTCATCTCGAGCGTGGTGGAGCGATCGATCAGGAGCTCGGTTCGTGGCGGGAGCTTCCCGGCCTCGATCAGACGGAGTTCCGTCACATGCGCAACCTCGGCGCCGACAATGAAGATCAGCGCGGCGTAGTAGGTCCAGAAGATCACGGTGAAGATCGCGCCAAGCGTCCCCGTGTAGAGCGAAGCGGGCGCCGACTGGAGGAAGAACGCCGCGAAGAGCGCGCGCGCCACCTCGAACATGACCGTCGCGGTCGCACTGCCCGCCACGATCGGTTGCCACGGGATGGCCCGCAGCGGCAGGAAGCGATAGAGCGCCGCGAAGATCCCGAACACCACGGCGAGGGAGAGCGCACGCCCCGCGGCGTACGCGACCGTCGACGTCGTCCCCTCGAGGACGCCCTGCCCCGCGAGCATCGCCCCGACCTTCCCGGAGGTGACCGCGAGCCAGGTGTTGGTCGAGACCCAGAGCACCACGAGGAGGAGCGAGAACAGGACGAGGTTGATGTCAATCAACTTCCCATGCACGAAACTCCGCTCCTTGCCATGCATGAAGACGAAGGCGAGGACATTCCGCAGCGTCCCGAAGAGCTGTGACGCGAACCAGGCGAAGCTGAGCGCGCCACCGACGCCCACCGCCGCCCGCGTGCGCACGATCTCCGCCAATACCGGATCGAGGATCGAGCCGCCGGCCGCTGACGTCGACGGGAAGAGATTGGCGAGCACCCCCTGCACCGCGGGCGCGACGGTGTCCGGCGAGCGACGCAGCAGGAACCCGAGCCCCGCCGCCAAGAGGAGGACGAAGGGGATCCCGGTGAGGAGCACGTTGAAGGCGACTCCGCCCGCAAGAAAGGTCGCGTCATCCACTTGGAAGCGCCGCAGCACCGCGCGGACGAACATCACCGCCCGTCGGATCAGCCCCTCCGAGGTCCCCGCCGGCGCCTTACTCACCGGCGTCCGCGTCATCCGGCGCGGCCTCGATGACCGTCGCCTTCCCCGGCGCCTGGCGCACCACCGCCGGCTCCATCACGAAGCGCTGCACCCCCGCCTTCGTCCCGCGCACCGCGAGCTGGTCGAAGAGGAAGGCGAACTTCGCGTCGTACGCCTTCGCCAGCGTCGCCTTCACCTCGGCCGGGAGATCCCACAGCTGTCGCTTGAACGGACCGAGCGCCTTCTTCCGCGTCTTGTAGAAGAACTGCTCGTCGGAATCGCCCGCCTTGCGCTCCTCCGCTGCGTTGGTACGTAGCCAGGTGTAGATCTCCTCGCGCAAGGCGGTGGGGAGATGGTCGTACAGCATGTTTTGGAATCCGGTCGCGAGATGGATCTCCGAGGTCTCGGTCCGCGGGAAGTGGTTGAAGGCGCCATCGGGCAGGGTCGAGGCCCCATGCTGCACCGCGCCGGAGAGCCCGTACTTCTGCCGCGCGACCCGCGAGAGATCCTCGAGCGTCTTGAAGTCGAGCGCGACGTCGGCGATCGAGCCGTCGGGCAGCACCACGCCACCGTGCGAGGTCCCCGACTGCACAGAGATCTTCGAGAGCCCCACCATTCCCGGCGCCTGCGCGGCCAAGGTGCGGTTGTAGCCATCCATGAACGCCTCGAGCTCGGGCACGGTCGAGTTCTCCGTCCCCACCTCGCCGATCTCTCCGCCGAGGGAGACGGTGATCCCCTTCGGCTCGAGGGCGCGCGCGAAGCGCGTGAGCTCCACCCCGAGCTCGTAGTTCAGGCGCTGCTGCGCATCGAGCGTCGGGTGCGCGAGATCGACCAGCGTCGAGGTGTCGAGATCGATGTTGTAGAACCCCGCCGCGATCCCCTCGCGCACGAGCTGCTTCACCGCGTCGAGTTCGGCGGTCGGGTCGGCCTTGTACTTTTTGGCGTTCACCTGGAAGTGATCGCCTTGGATGAAGACGGGGCCACGGAACCCTTCGCGTAGCGCCGCCGCGAGGGCGACGCTCACATACTCATCCGGACGCTGCTCGGTATAGGCGATCTCGGAGCGTGCGATCTCGAGGATGAAGGCACCGCCATCCATCGCGATCGAGGTCCGGAAGATGGAGCGCATGGTGTCGTACGACGCGCCACGGATGTTCATCGCGGGCACCGTCACCGGCGGCACGTCGCCGCGGCCCCGTGCCATGTAGAAGCCGTGGATCGACGCGGGATGGGTCCCGACGACGCGCGCCGCCTCCCAGATGATCCAGCGCGCCCAGGCGCGCTCGTCCTCGGCGCCGAAGACGGCGTGGCGCACGAGGGCATCCATCAGGGGACCGGCGAGCGCCGCCTGATCGGTGACGGTGAGCTGACTGCCCGAGACGGTGATGGCCGGGGCGATGGTCCGCTGAACGGAGGAAGGAAGCGTCGACATCCCGGGAAATCTGCCGGCCCCCCTCCCTCGGAGCAACGCGCTATAACAGCCAGTCGGGATCGGAGGCGGGGAGCGCCTCCCATACCGAACGCATCTGGGACCACCCCGGATGCCCGAACTGGTAGTAGGTGAGCTGTTTTCCGAGCTCGACCCCGGGCTGATCCAGCGGATCGATCCCGTAGAGCTGGCCGGCGTAGATCGTCGCTAGCTCGAAGAACATGAAGAGCCCACCCAGGTGCCAGGGATCGGCCCGGGTCACGCGGAGGGTCATCGTGGGGCGCCCCTGCGTCGCAAGCGCTCCCGCCGTGGCGCGGCACTCCGCCCGGAGGAGCTCATGGAAGCCATGCCCCCCGAGATAGGCGAGCTCCGCCGGCCCCTGACCGGGGATCGTGAGCTCCCCGCCCTCGGGCTCCTCCACGTCGAGGAAGGTCACCGTCTTGTCGATCGGTCCCTCCATGAAGAGCTGGACCTGCGCATGCTGATCGGTCGCCCCGACGGCGACGATCGGGGTGGGCCCCACATGCTCCCCGCCGACCGTGCGCTTCCCGAGACTCTCCGCCCAGAGCTGTACGAACCAGGGGGCGAGATCGCGGTAGGCGTCTGAATAGGGCATGAGCACATGCATCCCCTGCCCCGCCTCCTGATGTGCACGCCACTGCAGGAGGGCGAAGGCGAGCGCGGGGTTCTCGCGGATCGCCCCGGTGGCGCAGCGCTCGCGCATCGCGACGGCGCCGGCGACGAGCGCATCGACATCGATCCCCAAGAGCGCCGCCGGCAAGGTCCCGACGGGCGAGAGCACGGAGAAGCGTCCGCCGACATTCGGTGGGACCTCGAACATCGCGATCCCCTCGGCGGCCCCGACCTCCCGTAGCACCCCCTTCACCGGGTCGGTGACGAAGACCATCCCCTGCGCAGCGGGGACCCCCGCGACCGCGAGACGCTCGCGCACCAGGAGATACTGCGCCATCGTCTCCGCCGTGCTCCCCGACTTGGAGACCACGAGAAAGAGCGTGCGATCGAGTGCGACCTGCTCGAAGACCCCGCGCACCGAGCGCGGGTCGACATTGTCGAGGATGTGGAGGCGCGGCCGTCCCCCTCGCTGCCCCGCCGGACGCGCGTTCCAGTCGCGCGGGAGGAGCGCGGTGCGCAGCGCGAGGGCACCGAGGGCCGAGCCACCGATCCCAAGCACGACGAGGTCGTCGTAGCGGCCGGCGCGCTCACGGGCCCACGCGATCACCCGCGCGCGCTCAGCGCCCTGCGCCTCGAGCTCGCGGAACCCCAACCGTCCGCGGCCCGCATCGGCGAGCAGCCCCGCATGCGCCTCCGCGGCGCGAGGCGCGAGGGAGGCGAATTGCTCCGCGGTCACCCCACAGGGCACGGCACGCTGCGTCATGCCGGTGCAATCGAGTTGGATCGTCATGCGGCAGACATCTCCACGGTGAGACCGTCATACGCGGGCTGGATTTCGGCGGGAAGCTCCGCCACGAGCGCCGCATGTCCGGTCTGATGGGTCAGATGGGTGAGGTAGGTGCGCGCCGCCCCGACGCGCCGCGCCGCCGCGACCGATTCCTCGACGGAGAGATGCGTCGGGTGTGGCGTCCGGAAGAGCGCGTTGAGCACCAACACCTCCGCGCCGCGCAGGAGCTCGACGGCGGCGTCGGGGAGTGTCTTCGCATCGGTCACATAGGCCAACGGCCCGATCCGATACCCGAAGACCCGCGACCGCCCATGCGGGACCTCGACCGGGATCACGGTGAAGCCCCCGATGCGCGTCGGCACGCCGGGCGTCAGCACATGCCCCGCCGCCTCAGGCTTCGAGGTGCCCGGCAACGGGCGCATCGTCTCGTCGAACACGTAGGTGAACTTCTCGCGCAGCGCCGCGATCGTCTCCGCCGGCCCGTAGATCGGGATCCCCCCACTCCGCCGGATGGATATCGCGCGGATGTCGTCGATCCCATGCGTGTGGTCCGCATGGTTATGCGTATACACCACCGCGTCCACGTGATGGATCCCCGTGGCGATGAGCTGGAGACGGAGTTCCGGCGGCGTGTCGAGGAGGAGCCGCTCGCCGCCCTGCTCCACCACGGCCCCGACCCGGGTCCGCTTGTCGCGAGGATCCGTCGAGCGACAGACCTCACAGTCACACCCGACCTGCGGTACCCCGAAGCTCGTCCCCGTCCCCAGGAACGTCAGCTTCACACCGTCTCCACCTTGAGCAGGTTCGTCGTGCCCGGGATGTTGAACGGCACGCCCGCGGTGACGAGGATGCGCTCCCCCGCCTCGGCGAACCCGTGCCGCAACAAGAGGCCGCGCGCGATCGTGAGCATGTCCTGATAGGTCTCCGCCGGCGCGACGAGGAAGGGGACGACGCCCCAGACCAACGCGAGCTGCCGGTAGGTGCGCGGCTGATCGGTGAGCACCATGATGCGCACCCCTGGACGGCGCGCCGCCATCACCCGCGCCGAGAATCCACTCTTGGTGAAGACCACGAGCGACTGTGCGCCCATCATGCGTGCCGCGGTCACGACCGCCGCCGCGATCGTCTCCTCCGTGGTCGCGGAACCCGGCGCCACGCGATCGAGCCCCTGCCCGCGCGTCACCTCCGCCTGCTCTGCCGCCGAGGTGATCCGACGCATCGCCTCGGCCGCCAGCACCGGGTGACGCCCCG
>VHBP01000009.1 GCA_016871915.1 Gemmatimonadota bacterium | reverse complement strand
ACCGTGGCAGGCGGATGACATCGATGGCGTGACCTGGGTGCGCACCGTGGCCACGCCGGGAAGCCTGATCGAGACGCGCGTGACGGCGGTGCAGGACGACTACGATTTCACCGCGGACTTCGTGCGCACGCTCGAGATGCCCGCCGTGCCGAGTGCGGCGCCGGCGCGCGGTCGCACCCTCCCCGTCGCGCCCTCGATCGGGAGCTTCGGTCGGTGAGCTCGACGCGCGTCGGCTGGCGCTGGCGCGTCGTCGCAGGCACCCTGACCACGCTGGTCCTCGTGGTCGGCGCCTGTGGGCGTCGTCCCCTGTCCCCAGCCACGACACCGACCACCACGAACCGGCCGACCGTGGAGCGACCGAGCCCATCGGTGGCCCGGGACACCGACGTCGCTCCAGCACCGGACGAGGCCTTCCCGCTCGATGAGGCCCCACCATCCCCCTCACTTGGGGAGGGCCCCACGGTCCGGATCGCGCTCACGGTGCACGTTGGGTCGGCACCGCTGAGCGCGAGCGGCGCGTGGCGTCTCCTCGACGAGGATGGTGGGGTCATCGTCCGCGCGAATCCGCGGGACCGGTGGTCGATCGAGCGGCGCGGGACGTTGCTGCGCGCGGTGCGCACCGACGGCTTGGCGAGCGCATGGCACGTCGGGCCGGTGACGCTGCGGACCGATCGGGTGGGGACGGTGCGGTCGGGGGGGCGCGCCTATCGCGGGGTGTTGCGGCATGTCGCGACCGACTCCGGCGTCCTCGTCGTGAATATGCTCCCGCTCGATGATTACCTCCGCGGGGTGGTCCCACTCGAGATCGGCGATCGACCGGCGGGCGAGCGTGATGCCGTGGAGGCGCAGGCGATCGCGGCGCGCACCTACACCGTGCGTCGGCTCATCGCCGAGCGTCGGGGGACGACACGGCGTCAGTGGTTCGATCTCCTCCCGACCGTCAGCGATCAGGTATACGGGGGGCTCACCGCGGAACGCCAGTCGTCCGATCAGGCGATCGAGCGTACGAGCGGCCTCGTGTTGATGGTGGGCGGGCAGGTGGCCGATGCCCCCTTCTTCTCCACCTGCGGGGGGCGGACGGCGGCAGCCACCGAGGTCTGGGATGTAGCGGGGGCGAGTCACCTCCGCGGGGTGAGCGATCGCATCCCCGGGACGACGCGCGACTACTGTGACGGCTCGCCGACCTATCGGTGGACCCGTCGGCTCGCCGCCGCCGAGGTGGATCTCGTGGTGCAGCGCTATCTGGCGAGTGTCACCGCCGTCCCCCGCGGGGGACCGGGCCGCGTGCAGGGGCTTCGCGTGGTGGGCACCGGGACGAGTGGGCGCGTCGCACGCCTCGAGCTGCGGGCCGAGGCGGGGACCTTCACCGTCCCAGGGAACGCCGCGCGCAGCGTCCTTCGATCGCCAGCTGGCGACCTCCTGCCCAGCGCCTATTTTTCGCTCGCGGTGGAGCAGGACGGTGGGCGTCTCATCCGCGCGGTGCTCGAGGGGCGCGGGTCGGGACATGGGGTCGGGATGTGTCAGTGGGGGGCGATCGGGCGTGCGCGCGCCGGTCAAGACCACCGCGCCATCCTCTCGGCCTACTATCCCGGCGCCACCGTCGCGCGTCTGCCCTCTGGCCTCATCACCCCGTAGGAGTCCTGTTCGGTGCCATCCGCTCCCACTGCCAGTGTCCGCTCGCCCCTCCGCGTCGGCGTCCTCGGTCTCGGCGTCATCGCGCAGACGGCGCATCTCCCGGTCCTCGCCAAGATGCGCGGGGTGCAGCTTGCCGCCCTCTGCGACGGGGATCTCGCCAAGGCGCGGACGCTCGCCCAGCGCTTCGGGGTGCCGGACATCTGCTCGGACATCGATGAGCTCCTCGAGCTCCCCGGTCTCGACGCGGTGATCGTCTGCACGCCGAATCACCTGCATGAGGTGCATGTCCTCTCCGCGCTGCGTGCGGGGCTCCATGTGCTCTGCGAGCGGCCGCTCGCGCTCTCGTCCAAGGGAGTGGAGAAGATCCTCGCGGCGGCGAAGAAGGCCGATCGCGTGGTGATGGTCGCGAACAACCATCGGTATCGGGCCGATGCGCAGGGGCTGGACGCGGTGATCCGGCGCGGGGATCTCGGCAAAGTGCGCGCGGTTCGCGCGGGAGCCTATCGGCATCGCGCCGTGCTCGCCCCGTGGCGGAATCGTCGTGACGAGGCGGGGGGTGGGGCCTTCCTCGAGCTCGGCGTCCCGTTGCTCGATATGGCGGGATGGTTGACCGACTTCCCGCGTATCGAACGCGTCAGTGTCGCGGTGGATCGTCCGCGTGGCGCGAATGCCGTGGAGGAGGCCGCCACCGTCTTCATCGAGTGCAAAGGCGGCTTCACCGTCACGATCGATGTGCATTCCGCTTACGTGGGGACCGAGGAGCGGTGGTGGTTCGAGCTGCTCGGTGACACGGGCTCGGCGCGACTCGCCCCGCTCCGTGTGGTGAAGGAGGTGCGCGGCCGCGCGGTGGATGTCTCCCCGTCGGGAGCGCAGACGCGGGATACCGCCTTCACGCAGTCATATCGGTCAGAGCTCGCGCACTTCGCCGCCGTGGTGCGCGGCGAGGTGAAGTACGAGCCGCCGGTCGATCAGGTGCGCGTGCACAAGTTGGTGGAGCTCATCTATCGCGCCGCCGACGAGGGGAAGGAATTCCGTCCGTGAGCGCGCGCCGGCTGCGCCGTGCCCTGACCGGCATGCTCCTCGCTCTGGTGACCGAGCCGTCGCAGGCGCAGCCGACCGCGATGCCCACGCCGGCGTCCCGGCCGGCGTCCCCGGCGGCGTCATCATCGGTCTCGCCCTCGGTGTCCAGTCGATTCATCATCTCCGTCCTGACCTTCGGGCCGGGCGATGCGATCTTCGAGCGCTACGGGCACAATGCCATCCGAGTGCGCGACACCGTCACTGGGAGCGATCTGGCGTACAACTGGGGGATGTTCTCCTTCGACGACCCGAGCTTCCTTCGCCGATTCCTCAGCGGGGAGACCCGGTACTGGGTCGCCGCCTTCCCCTCGCAGCCATTGATCGCGGCGTATCAGGAGCGCGATCGCGCGACGGAAGAGCAGGTCCTCGCCCTGAGCCCGACGCAGGCGGAGGCACTTGCGCTGGCGGTCGCCCGCAATGCGCTGCCAGAGAACCGCGAGTACCGCTATGACTACTTCCGAGACAACTGTTCCACGCGGGTGCGGGATGCGCTGGACGTCGCACTCGGGGGGATCCTCCGTCCGCAATTCACCGCGCTCCAGACCGATCTCACCTATCGATCGGAGTCGCGACGACTGAGCGCCCCCGATCCCTTCGCGCAGGCAGGGATCGAGCTCGCGTTGGGCCCGATGGCCGATACGCGGATGACGGCGTGGGAGACGATGTTCATCCCGATGCGGCTCCGTGACCACCTGCGGAGCGTCACCGTGGCGACGGCGGCGGGAGCGGTCCCCCTCGTCGCAGCGGAGACGGTGCACTACGTGGCGCGGCGCCCCGCGGAACGCACCGAGCCCGGCGGGCTCATCATCGGCCCGCTGGGACCGGTGCTCGCCATGTGGGGGCTCCTCCTCATCCCGCTCACCCCGACCATGCGTCGCCGCTCGCGTATCCCGGCGGCGATCCTCACGGGCGGGTGGTTCACGCTCACCGGCCTCGTCGGGGTGCTACTCCTCGGGATGTGGCTCGGTTCGGCCCACGTCTTCTGGTATCGCAATCTCACTGTGCTCTTGGCGTCGCCCGTCGCGCTCGTCGTCGCGATCCCGGCGGCCCGCGCGATCCTCGCGGGGCAGGCGCCGCGCTGGGTCCGCATGCTCCTCCTGCTCATCGCGGCCCAATCGATGCTCGCGCTCGTGCTCTGGCCGATCGTCGCGCAACGGCTCGCCGGCCCACTGCTCCTCTTGCTCGGGGCGAATGTCGCGCTGGTGATGGCGGCGCTGCGCCATGCCACCGACCCGGCGCCACGGTGACCGTCGCCGCCGGGGTCGACGTCGGCGGGACCTTCACCGATGGGGTGGTGATCGATCCCTCGGGACGGATCCGCACGGGGAAGGTGATGTCGACGCCGCAGGATCAGGGGATCGGGGTCGTCGCGGCGCTCGAGGTGATCGCGCCCGCCGCGTCCACCGACGCGGGCGATCAGGTGACGCGCCTCGTCCATGGGACGACGGTGGTCACCAACCTCCTCCTCGAGCGCACCGGCGCACGCGTCGTGCTCTGCGCGACCGCCGGCGCGACCGATCTACTCGAACTCCGACGTCAGGACCGCGCCTCGCTCTACGATCTCTCGGCGCAGCATCCCACCCCCCTCGTTGCCACCGCCGATGTGGTCGCGGTGGACGAGCGTCGCATCCCCGGCGCCGTCGCGACACCATTGACCGAGACGACCGTCGCCGCCGTGGTGCGCGAGGTGCTCGCGCGCGATCCGGAGATCGTCGTCGTCGCGCTCCTGCATGCCTATGAAGATGACACGCATGAGCGTCGGCTCGCCGAGGCGTTGCAGGCGGCACGTCCGGAGCTCGAGGTGGTGACCGCCGCGGCGGTGCTCTCGGAGATCCGCGAATACGAACGGACGGCGACGGCGGTGGCCGAGGGATATGCGCGCCCGCGCGTGGTGCGATACCTCGAGGGGTTGGGGGCGCGTCTCCGCGAGGCGGGGCGTCCCATGCCCGCGGTGATGACGAGTGCGGGGGGGATGCGGTCGGCGACGGATGCGGCGCGCCATGCGGCGACGCTCGCGTTGTCTGGGCCCGCCGGTGGGATCGTCGGCGCGGCCGCCGTGCTCCGGTCGATCGGGGTCCCCGATGCGTTGACGATCGATATCGGTGGGACGAGCGCCGATGCGGGGCTCATCCTCGATGGGGAGCCGCTGGTGGAGGGAGGCGGACTCGTCGCCGGGGTCCCCATCGCACTCCTGCGCGTCCTCGTCGAGACGGTCTCGGCAGGCGGGGGAAGTCTCGGGTGGATCGACGATGGCGGCGCGTTACGGGTGGGGCCGCGTAGCGCGGGGGCGGTGCCGGGGCCGGCCGCTTTCGGGCGGGGGGGCATCGAGCCCACCGTCACCGATGCGCAGCTCGTACTCGGGCGTATCGGCCTCGAGGGCTTCAGCGCGGGGATCGCGCTGGATCGCGAGGCGGCGACCGCCGCCGTCGCGCGGATCGCCACGCGTCTGGGGTCAACGATCGAGCGCACCGCGCAGGCGATGCTCGATATCGCAAACGCGGAGATGGCGCGGGCGCTGCGCCGGGTGAGCGTCGATCGCGGCGTCGATCCCCGCACCTGTGCGCTCGTCGCCTTCGGTGGGGGCGGGCCGTTGCACGCGGCAGCCCTCGCCGATGCGCTCGGGATGACGACGGTGATCGTGCCCCCGCACGCGGGGGTGTTGAGCGCGGTGGGGCTCGCCATCGCACCCGAGCGGCGCGAGGCGGCGATGAGTCTGCTCGAGCGACTCGATGCCCTCCCGGTCGTACGGTGGCGCGACGCCTGTGCGGCGCTCGCCGCGCAGGTCGATGGCGCGGAGCGATCCTGGTCGCTCCGCGTGCGCTACCTGGGGCAGGGCCACGAGCTCACGATCGCGGTGACCCCTGACGATGCGCCGCAGGCACTCATCGACCGCTTCACGGCCGCGCATCGGGCACGTTACGGCTTCACGCTGCCGCAGCCGGTGGAGAGCGTCGCACTGCGACATGTCGCGAGCACACCGGGGGTCGCCGCGCGCTTCGCTCGCGACACCGACGCCGCGCCCTTCGATGCGGAACGCGCGATCGATCATGGTGGCTCAGCGGATATCACCTTCCACGGGCCTCGCTCCATCCTCCTCCCCGATGCCACCGCATGGATCGCCGAGGGGTGGGTGGCGACCCCGCTCGCGATCGGTGGGTGGATGCTCCGCCGCGAAGCCGCTCGATGACGCCGCACACCGTGCACACAGACTCCGCGGTCCTGGATCCGTTGGAGATCGCCGTCTGGGCCTCCACGATGGCGATGATCGCCGAGGAGATGGGCGCGGTCCTCATCCGAGGCGCGCTCTCGCCGAACATCCGCGAGCGGCGCGACGCCTCCTGCGCCCTCTTCGACGCCGAGGGGGAGATGGTCGCGCAGGCGGCGCACATCCCGGTGCATCTCGGCGCGCTCCCCGAGGCGGTGCGTGCGGTGCGGGCCTGCGCACCCGACCCGGGTGATGTCTTTCTGCTCAACAGCCCGTGGCATGGGGGCTCGCATCTCCCCGATCTCACCATGGTGGAGGCGATCGCCGATGGAGATCGTGTGGCGGGGTATGCGGTGGTGCGCGCCCATCACGCCGATGTCGGCGGGATGAGTCCGGGGTCGATGCCGCAGGGTGCCACTGAGCTCGTACAGGAGGGACTGATCCTCCCGCCGGTGCGTCTCGAGCGCGCGGGGATCCCGGACGACGATCTGCTCGGACTCATCCTCGCCAATGTGCGCACCCCCGACGAACGGCGCGGGGATCTCGCGGCGCAGCGCGCCGCTTGCGCGGCTGGTGCGGCGGGGTGGCGGACGTTGCTCGCGCGGCATGGACGTGAACGGATCGCGGGTGTGGTGCAGGGACTCGTCCGGTATGCCGAGCGTCGGGCGACGGCACGGCTCCAGGCCCTCGACGGTGCCCGGGGGACGGCGGAGGATGTGCTCGAAGGGGACGGGATCTCCGAGGCGCTGATCCCGCTTCGCCTGGCACTACGCATCCAGGGCGGGCAGCTCCATCTCGACTTCACCGGGACCGCGCCGATGGTGCCGGGGAATGTGAACTGCCCGATCCAGGTGACGCGCGCCGCCGCGCTCTTCGTCCTCCGCTCCCTGCTCGATGATGATGTCCCCACCAACGCGGGGATCGCGCGCCCGATCACGATCGTCACGCCTGAGGATTGCTGCATCGCCGCCCGGTCACCTGCCGCCGTCGCCGCCGGGAATGTCGAGATGAGTCAGCGCATCACCGATCTCCTCTTCGCCGCGCTGGCCGATGCCGGCGTCGAGGTGCCGGCCCAGGGGCAGGGGACCATGAACAACATCACCTTCGGTGGGGCAGGATGGACCTTCTATGAGACGTTGGGGGGCGGCCAGGGCGCGAGTGCGCATGGCTCTGGTCCCGATGCGGTGCACGTCGGGATGAGCAACACGCGGAACACCCCCATCGAATCACTGGAACGTGCCTACCCCATCATCATCGACCGCTACGCGGTCCGGCGTGGATCCGGAGGGGGGGGGATCCATCGTGGTGGCGATGGTGTCGTTCGCGCCTATCGGGTGCTGGCGCCCTGTACCGTCACCGTGCTCACCGAGCGTCGGGCCCGTGCCCCCCGGGGAGCGGCCGGGGGCGGCGACGGGCTGGCAGGGGAGAACCGGCTCAACGACGCGCCACTGCCGGCGAAGTGTCGTCGCGTGCTCACGACCGGCGATGTCGTGGAGCTTCGTACGCCAGGTGGTGGCGGCCATGGGGTGACCGAACCGGGATCACCCACGGACCCTCACTGAGCGGTCCTACCGCGCAGCGCCTCCACCCGTGAGCTTGGCGCGCGCCTTGCGCGCGTCGTCGAAGTCCGGGAACCGGTCGATCGTCTGGGTGAAGAGCGCGATCGCCTCCTCCTTCTGCCCGGCGTCCTGTGCGGAGAGCGCGCGCGAGTAGAGCATCACCGCCTGGAAGGGGATCTTCTTCTGTTCGGCGGTGCGCTCGGCCGTGGCGGCCTTCGCCTGTGAGGTGAGGGCGGGGAGTTTGAGGCCGGTGTTGGCCGCCGACGCGACCTTCGCGACGAGGGCGAGGAAGTCATCGGTCTTCCCCTGATCACGATGGGTCCAGGAGATCCGCCCCGTCTCGCTGTCGATCGCCTTGAGGGTCACGACCATCTGGCCCGTGCGATCGGTGATGAACGACCCCGTCACCATGTGCTTCGCGCCGAGGAGCTTGCCGATCCGCGCGGCGGTCGCATCGTCGACGCGGCCGTCCTGCGCGAGGCGCTGTTCGTCGAGGAGCTGCTGGATGTTCTCGCGCTCTACCATGCGGATCCCGGGATTCATCCCGAGGTCGGTGATCAACAGGTCAGCGATCCCCTTGGAGAGGGGGGCGAGCTCGGCGTTCGCCGCGCCGATCGCGCTGTTGACGAACGGCAGGACCGCGACCGTCGGGCGCGTGTCGTCCTGGGCGACGAGGGGGGTCGCCAGGACGGCGAGCGCGATCAACCGGGAGAGGATCGAGCGCATACTGGACTCCAGAGGTTCAGGTGTGCAGAGACAGGCCTTCCGCGGCGGCGATGACCTCGAGCGAGGCCCCGGCCCGCCGCACCAGCTCACGACACTCCGCCACACATCGATCGAGCGCGTCATCCGTGCGCTGGGGATCGTGATGGAAGAGGACCAGCGTCCGCACGTCGGCGGCGAGCGCCAACGTCACGGCCTCCTGATGGGTCGAATGTCCCCACCCCGCGCACGGGGCGTACTCCTCGGGCGTGTACATCGCATCGTGGATCAGCACCGAAGCCCCGCGGACGAACGACGTCAATCGGTCCCGCCACATCGGGGACGACCCGTAGCCGGGGTGCGGCGCCAACTCATTGTCAGGGATGTACACGAGCGACCCCGCGTCACCTGCGTGGTCGGTGAAGCGGTACCCCAGCGCCCCCCCCGGATGGTGCAGGCCGAACGCCGCGACCTCATACCCCGACCGTAGCATGGGGGTGCCTTCCACGATCGATCGGAATTCGATGGTGGCCGCGAGTGCCTCGAAGGAGACCGGGAAGACCACAGGGGACATCTGGTCGCGGACCACCTGATCGACGCTCCGCTCGAGAGCAGCCGATCCCCAGATTCGGAGTCGGTTCCCGCGGCCGAAGAGAGGGGCGAAGAACGGGATCCCTTGGATATGGTCCCAATGTGCGTGCGTCAGGAAGAGGTCGGCCTCGATGGACGCCCCCTCCGTCTGCTCGACAAGGGAGCGACCGAGCGCGCGGATGCCCGTGCCGGCATCGAGGATCAGGAGATGCCCATCGCCGGTGCGCACCTCGACGCAGGGCGTATTCCCCCCGTACCGCACGGTGTGCGGCCCCGGACTCGGGATCGAGCCTCGGGTCCCCCAGAAGGTCAGGCGCAGGCTCATCGGTCCACTCGGGCCATACCGCAAAATGGCGTCAGGCGAGCCCCCTCGCGAGGCTGTCAGGTCACTCGATGCCGGTGATGCGGCTCGCATCGGCGCCGAGAGGGCGCCGATGCCATGTGTCAGGCTCGCACCGTGACGCGCCGTTCCAGGGCCTGACGGTCGAGGATGCGGATCCGCCGGCGCTCGGTGGAGATCCACCCCGACTCCACGAAGTCGCGAAGCGTCCGGGAGATCGTCTCGCGGCTCGCGCCGACGAGGTGAGCGATGGTCTGGTGCGTGAGCGGCTTATCGATCAACTGGCCGTCCCCTTCCGCGGCGTGCTCCAGTAGCAGACGCGCGATCCGGCCCGGCACATCGAGCAGCACCAACGCGCCGATCTTCTCGTCCGCCCGTCGGAGCCGACGCGACAGCTCGAGGAGCAGGGCCCACGCCACCGCCGGATTCTGCTCCACCCGCTGCCGGAAATCCGCGCGCCGGAGCACGAACAGACTCGCATTCTCCATCGCGATCACGTGGGCCGAACGCGGCTGGCCGTCGATGAGGGCCAGCTCCCCGAAATGCTCCCCCACGCCCAGGATCCCGAGGATGACCTCACGCCCATTGGCGGCCATGAGGACCACCTTGACCCGCCCCGACCGGACGAGGAAGAAGGCATCGCCGGGATCATCCTCGAACAGGATCACGCTCCCCTTGGCATAGTCCCGTGAACGGATCAGTTGGGCGAAGACCGCGAGCTCCTCGGCGGAGAGGGAGCGAAAGAGCGGGACGGACGCCAAGAATTCGGCGGTGGCGTGGGGCATGGGAGGGCGGGGTGAGAGATCGGGCGAAGTCTGGGGTGCCTCGGGACCGGTGTCAAACGCCCAAATCGTTGTCGGCTTGCATCTTATAGTCTTTCGGGGGTATTTTGATAGGCTCGGTTCGACCACGACCGAACCTGACCTTTTCCTGGTACGACCTCAATGAAGCCCGAGATCCATCCGACCTACGCGACGGCCACGGTGATCTGCGCCTGCGGCAACACCTTCCAGACGAGGTCGACCCACGCCACGATCAACACCGACATCTGCGCGGCCTGCCATCCCTTCTTCACTGGGAAGCAGAAGCTCATCGACACCGCCGGCCGAGTCGAGCGCTTCCGTCAGAAGTACGGCAAGGCGAGCGCCTGAGTCTCCGCGACCGGCTCGCCGACGCGCTGCGGCGCGCCGCCGAGGTCGAGCGCGATCTCCTCGATCCCAAGACCGTTCGCGATGCCCGCTTGATGGCATCGCTCGGTCGGGAGCATCAGCGCCTTGGCCAGGTCGTCGCGCGTGCGGGATCGTTAAAAAAGATGGAGTCCGAGTTCGCGCAGGCGCGCGAGCTCGTGGCGTGCGAGGACCCCGAGCTCGCCGCCGAGGCGCGCCGCGAGGTCGAGCAGCTGACGGCGGCAATCGCCGCCGAGGAGGAGGCCTTGAAGCCCCTCCTCATCCCGCCCGATCCCCTTCATGATCGCAACGCGATCGTCGAGATCCGGGCCGGTACCGGGGGAGATGAGGCGGCACTCTTCGCCGCCGACCTCCACCGCATGTACACCCGCTATATCGAGCGTCATGGGGGCTGGACGATCGAGACGATCTCCGTCTCCGATGCCACGCTCGGCGGACTCAAGGAAGTGATCTTCAAGGTCTCGGGCCCTGGGGCCTTCGGGGAGCTTCGCTTCGAGTCCGGGGTGCATCGCGTGCAGCGTGTCCCCGCCACCGAGGCCGCGGGTCGCATCCACACCTCGGCCGCGACCGTCGCCGTCCTCCCGGAGGCGGACGAGATCGATCTCACGATCGAGGACAAGGACCTCCGCATCGATGTGTTCCGTTCGTCGGGGCCCGGCGGACAGAGTGTGAACACCACCGACTCCGCGGTGCGGATCACGCATCTCCCGAGCGGGCTCGTGGTGAGCCAGCAGGACCAGAAGTCGCAGCTGCAGAACAAGCTCAAGGCGATGGAGGTGCTCCGCTCACGTCTCCTCGATCTCAAGCTCGCCGAGCAGGAGGCGGAGCGGTCGCGGATGCGGAAGAGCCAGGTCTCCACCGGCGATCGGTCGGCCAAGATCCGCACTTACAACTATCCGCAGAGTCGCGTCACCGATCATCGGATCGGCTTCACGACGCACGATCTCGCCGGGGTGATGAACGGGGAGCTGCAGCCGTTGATGGAGGCGTTGCGTCTCGCCGACCTGCAGGAGCGCCTGGCGGGAGAAGGGGGGTGACGGTCGGCGAGCTCGTCGATCGGATCGCGGAGGCATTGGTCGCCCCGGGGGTGCCGCCGGCCCGCGCCGAAGCGCGCGACCTCATCGCCGCGGTGCTCGACCAGCCGCGTTTCTGGCCCTCGGCGCATCGCGACGTCGTGCTTGATGTGGCGACGGTCGGGCGGATCGAAGCGGTCGTCGCCCGCCGGCGCGAAGGGATGCCCCTCCAGTACGCCTTGGGGCGCGCCCCCTTCCGTCATCTCTCGCTGGCGGTCGACCGCCGGGTGTTGATCCCGCGCCCGGAGACTGAACTCCTCGTGGACCTCGTCCTCGCCGCGCAGCAGGGGGGGCGTGGCCGCGCGGTGGACGTGGGGACGGGCTCGGGGGCGATCGCCCTCGCCCTCGCCGCGGAGAGCGCCTTCGATGAGGTTCATGCGATCGATCGCTCCGCGGAAGCACTCACGGTGGCGCAGACGAACCTCGCCGCGATCCCCGAGGATCGGCGTGACCGGCTGCGGTGGCATGAGGGGGATCTACTGGCCCCGGTGCTGGGGCAACGGTTCGACGTGGTCGTCTCGAACCCGCCCTATATTTCACCCACGGAAGCGTCGACCTTGCCGGCGCTCGTCCGCGACTGGGAGCCGCACCTGGCGCTCTTCGCGGCGGACGATGGGATGGCCCTGATCCGCGCCCTGGTGCCGCAGGCGGCGGAGGTCTTGGTGCCCGGTGGGTTGCTGGCGATGGAGATCGACGCGCGTCGGGCGACGCTCGCGCGCGAGGTGGTGGAGGGCGACCCCCGATTCGCGGCGGTCGAGCTACGGATGGATCTCACCGGGCGCCCGCGCTTCGTGGTCGCCCGCCGACAGGAGCGGTGATGCTGAGCGAAAAGGCGAGTGACCTCGGGCGATTGATCGGCCAGAGTCCCGAATATCAGGCGGTGAAGCGCGCGAACGAGTCGATCCAGGAGGACAAGGAGCTGTTGGGCGCGCTCCAGCGGATGGATCAGCTCCGCACCGATGCGCAGCGGATGTTGCAGCAGGGGGAGCAGCCCAGCACCGAGATGGAACAGGAGCTCGAACGGCTCCTCACGACGGTGCAGGGGAGCATGCGCTATCAGCGCGTCCTCGCCGCGAATGAGAGCTTCGACAAGGTGATGGTGCAGGTGAACCAGTGGATCCTCGAGGGGATCAAGAAGGGCGCCACCAGTTCGATCATCACCCTCGGGTGACCTCGGTGGGACGCGGGCAGCTCATCGTCTTCGAAGGGGGCGAGGGGGCGGGGAAGTCGACCCAGCTCCGTCGGCTCGCCGCCGCGCTCGCCACGGCGCAGGTGCCGCATCGCACCTTTCGCGAGCCCGGGGGCACCCCGCTCGGCGATCGCATCCGGGAGCTCCTCCTCCATGCCGATCATGAGGTGACCCCGCGCGCCGAGGCCGCGCTCTTCGTCGCGTCGCGCGCGCAGCTCGTCGCCTCGGAACTCCAGCCGGCGCTCGCGCGCGGCGAGATCGTCCTCCTCGATCGGTTCCTCCTCTCGACGTATGCGTATCAGATCCATGGGCGTGGGTTACCCGAGGATCCGGTGCGGGCGGCGAACGCGCTCGCGACCGATGGCCTCGTTCCCGATCTCACGCTGCTGTTCGTGATGGATCCGGCGACGGGGTTGGCGCGCGCCGGCGCACGCGGAGCGACCGATCGCATCGAGCGGAGCGACGCAGACTTTCATGCGCGCGTCGCCTCTGCCTTCACGACCTTCAGCACCACCGCGTGGCAAGCGACGCATCCCGAGTGCGGGCCGATCGTCGCGATCGACGGCACCGGTAATCAGGCGACCGTGGCGGGGCGCGTGCGTGCGGCGGTGATCGCCCGGTTCCCGGCGCTCGCCCCGGTGCTCGGAGCGCCGGCGTGAGTCGCTACCGTGGGTTGCTCTTGATCGGGCTCGTCTGTGCCGGACTCTGGGGGGCGGGGCGCTTCCTCCAGGAGGCGGTGAGCCGACGTGATACCTCGGCGCGCGACGGGGCGCGCTTGCTCGATCAGGTGATGCAGCGCGTGCGCCTCTCGTATGTCGACGAGGTGGAGGAGGATCGCCTCTGGCAGCTCGCGATGCGCGGGCTCATCGGCGAACTCGGCGATCCCAACTCGGCGTATCTCCCCCCGGAGCGTCGCGCTCGGTTGGAGCGGGCGGTGACGAACTCCTATCCCGGGGTCGGGCTCCAGGTCGATCTCCTCGACGGGTGGGTGACGGTGGTCATGGCCCGACTTGGCTCGCCGGCGGAACGGGCGGGGCTCCTCGCCGGGGATCGCCTCACCGCCATCGATGGGCGGTCCACCAAGGGATGGACGATCGCGGAAGCGGGGAACGCATTGCGCGGGCCGGCTGGCACCTCGGTCCGTGTGCAGGTGGAGCGAGGCAGCGCCGCGTCCATGTCGGTGACGCTCGAACGAGCGGAGATCCGCGTGAGCACGGTCGCGCGCGCCATGGTGCTGGAGGGTGGTCTCGGCTATCTGGCCCTCACCGCCTTCAGTGATTCCACCGACCGCGAACTCGTGCGCACGGTCGACTCGCTGCGGACCGCCGGCGCGCGCGCGTTGATCCTCGACCTCCGAGGGAATCCAGGCGGCCTCCTCCTGCAGGGGGTGCGCGTCGCCGATCTCTTCCTGGATCCCGCGCAGCGGATCGTCCAGATCACGGGTCGGTCAGCCGGGGTGAACGCGACCTATGTGGATTCCACCGCCCAACGGTGGCCCGATCTCCCGATGACCGTGCTGGTGAATCCGCTCACGGCAAGCGCCGCCGAGATCGTGGCGGGGGCGCTCCAGGATCATGACCGTGCCCTCGTGCTCGGCCTCCCGACCTACGGCAAGGGGAGTGCGCAGGGGATCTACGAACTCGAGGATGGCGCAGCGCTCTCGCTCACGAACGCCCGATGGGTCACGCCGATCGGGCGGAGCATCGAGTATGCCCCCGTCGACGAGGAACGACTCGCGGAGGCGGACTCGGCGCGTCCACGGTTCCGCACCGATGCGGGGCGCACGATCCTCGGCGGGGGCGGGATCGTCCCTGATGTCACGATGGGCGACACCGCCGCGCTCGGCGCCGAGCGCCGATTCCTCGCCGCGCTCGGGACGCAGGGGGGCGCGTGGCGCACCGTGGTGCGCGAGGTCGCGGCCCAGCTCGTACGGGAAGGTGCGGCGTGGGATTCCCTCGTGCGTGGGGCGCCGGCGTGGCGCGAGCGCGTGATCGCCGCTGGTCGCCGCGCCCGACTCACGATCGCCCCCGACCTAATCGACGAGGCGAGCGCGTTGATCGATCGCACGATCGCCTTGGAGGTCGTGCGGACGGCGTTCGGGGCGCCGTACGTGGCGCGCTGGGCGGTGCGGAACGATCCGCTGGTGCAGCGGGCGACGTCGGTGTTGCGTCGCGCCCGCACGATCGGCGACGTCTTCGCCGCCGAGTGATTCAGCGAGGCGGGACCATCCCGCCCATCAGCGCGGCCTGATCCACCACGCGGACCCCCGGCGGCGGGGTGAAGACGAAGGCGTCGGCGGGGAGACGACCACCGCGACGGATCCGAGAGAGCGTGATGCGCCGGAGGAGTCCGCTCGGCTCCTGGAATTCGGCCATGGCGATCTCCGCGGTGCGCGGATCGAGCCAGAGCTCCGCTCGCGTGAAGGGGGCGCTGCTCTTGGGCAGCAGCGAGACGCGCGTGAGGCGTCGACCGTCGGTCGTCGTGTCCCCGAGGCCGGTGATCACATAGCGCGCGGCGGGATCGCGGAGCAGGGTGCCGATGAGGTCCAGTCCGGCACCGGCGACGGTCGGGAGCTTCAGCACCTGGCCCTTCATGGTGCTCGGGAGATAGAGCCAGATGGCACGACCGTCAGCGACGATGCGATCCTCGGCGGGCTCTGAGAAGCGAAAGGCGAAGCGCGTGGGGCCGTGCTGGAGGAACTCCCCGCGCGAGACGAGCGTCGTGCCGGCGCGCGGATTACTGAGGACCTGGGTGAGGTCGGCGCGCATGGTCTCTGCCCGACGCGCCGTGGCCGCCGCGCGCTCGACGAGCTCGCGGGCGAGGGAATCACGGCTGGCAGGCGACTGAGCGAGCGCCGGCGCCCCGAGGAGCAGGGTCAGCGCCAGCGCGCGGATCACGCGGCGCGTGTCCGGAGCGTCGCGAGGTCGCGGCCGAGGACCGAGGCGATCCCGCGCAGCTGCCGCATTGTCTCCTCGAACTGCGCCGGGGTCTGCGATTGCGCGCCATCGGACATCGCGCGATCGGGCTCGGGATGCACTTCGATAATCAGCCCGTCCGCGCCGGCAGCCAACGCCGCGCGCGCCATCGGGAGGACGAGATCGCGGCGGCCGGTCCCATGACTCGGGTCGGCGATGATCGGCAGATGCGAGACCTGATGCACCACCGGGATCGCGGTGAGGTCGAAGAGATTCCGCACGGTGGCGTCGAAGCTGCGCAGCCCACGCTCGCAGAGGATCACCTGCGGGTTCCCCTCGGCGAGGATGTACTCGGCGGAGAGGAGGAGGTCGGCGATGGTGGCGGCGGCACCGCGCTTGAGGAGGATCGGCTTCCCGAGGCGGCCCACTGCCTTGAGGAGCGCGTAGTTCTGCATGTTCCGCGCGCCGATCTGGATGCAGTCGGCGATCTCGGCGACCTGCTTGGCTCCCTCCTCGTCCATCGCCTCGGTGACGATGGCGAGTCCCGTCTCGCGCTTGGCGAGGGCGAGGAGCTTGAGCCCTGCGTGTCCGAGGCCTTGGAAGGCGTACGGCGACGAGCGGGGCTTGAACGCACCGCCACGCAGCGCGACGGCGCCTGCGGCACGAACGGCGTGCGCCGCCGCGACGATCTGGGCCTCGGATTCGACGGAGCAGGGGCCGGCGATCACCGGCACCGGACCCTCGCCACCAAAGCTCGCCCCCGGTGCGATAGTGACGACCGTCGGCTCGGGATGGGCCGAGCGCGCCGCCTTGCGGTAGGGCTGCTCGACCTGCATCACCTCGGCGACGCCGGCGAGTCCCTTGAGCGCCGCGCTCACCGCGCGCCCTTCCACGCCCATGACGGCGATCGCGGTCTGCGCGGTGCCGGGCATCACCTGCGGGGTGAGGCCGCGCTCACGCACGAGATCGGCGACGCGCGCGACGTCGTCGGTCGAGGCCTCGGGGCGCATCACGACGAGCAGCACCGCCGTCGCCTCAGACCACTGGGGCCGCGTCCGCGGGCTCCGCGGTATCGACCGCAGGGCCACGCATCCGCACGCTCACCAGCGACGACACCCCCGGCTCCTGCATCGTCACGCCGTAGACCGCGTCGGCGGCCTCCGTCGTGGTGCGCGGGTTGTGCGTGATCACGATGAACTGCGTCCGCTGCTTGAACTGGTTCAGCATCTTCACGAAGCGCCCGATGTTCTGGTCGTCGAGCGGGGCGTCGACTTCGTCCAGCAGACAGAAAGGGCTCGGCTTGGTGAGGAAGATGCCGAAGAGCAGGGAGAGTGCCACGAGGGCGCGCTCACCGCTCGAGAGCAGATGGATGCGCTGCGTGCGCTTCCCGCGCGGGCTCGCGTGGATCTCGATGTCGCAGTCGAGCGGCGCATCGGGATTCTCGAGACGCAGGTCGCATTCGCCGCCCCCGAAGAGCGTCATGAAGATCTCACGGAAGTGCGTGCGCACCTCAGCGAAGGTCGTCAAGAACATCTCGCGGGCGGTGACGTCGATCTCCTTGATCGCCGCATGCAGCTTGGTCTGGGCCTCGGAGAGGTCGGCGCGCTGCGTGGTGAGGAACTCCAGTCGGCGGGTCTCCTCCTCATGCTCCTCGATGGCGAGCGGGTTGACCGGGCCGAGCTGCTCGAGCTGACGGCGCAGCTCATCGGCCTCGGCACGGAGGGGCTCGTCCTCCAGCTCGACCGCGTCATAGTTCGCGAGGAGCTCCTCGAGCGGGCGACGCCACTCGGTCTCGAGCCGCTCCTTGATGGCCGCGCGCTTGCCCGAGAGCTCGGCGAAGCGGAGTTCGGCGAGGTGCAGCGCCTGCGCCCCGTCCTCGGCCTGTCGCCGCGCCTGCGTCAGTGCGAGCTCCTGGTCCGCGAGCGTCGCATCTGCGAGGCGCACCCCTTCCTCAGCGGCGGCAAAGGTCGCCTCCGCATCCTGCAGGACCGCGCGACGGCTCGCGATCTCATGCTGCCAGATGGTCATCTGCTCCTCGAGCGCGCCGACCTCCTGCATGAGGGTCGCGAGCTCCTGCTCGAGGGTCGCGAGACGCTGCGCGGCGGTGTGGCGCTCGCGATCGATCCGCTCGCGCCGTTCGGTCGCCACCTGGCGACGCGCTTCGGCCTGGGCATGCGCCACCTGCTGCGCCGCGCGTCCCTCACGCGCCTCATCCTGCGCGCGTTCGGCGGTGGTGAGCAGCGTGCGGGCCGAGGCCGCGGTCTGCTCCGAGACGATCAGGCGCTGCGCCAGTTCGTCCTGCGCGGCGATCCCGGCGGTCACGCGGTCCCCGAGCTCGGTGTGCCGGCCGGCGAGCTTCTCCGAGAGGGCGACGGCATCGGCGAGCTCACGGGCCGCGCGCTCGCGCACGCGATCCCGCTCGTTGCGCACCTGCGCCGCCTGTGCGGAGGCCTGCTGTGCGGCGGCGGTGGCATCGGCCGCGGCGGTCGCCGCGGCTTCCGCCTGTACGACCTCATCATGCACCTGCTGCGCGGCGGCCTGCACCGCGGCGCGACGCGTCTCGATGCTCCCCAGCTGCGTGCGCAGCTCCTCGAGTTCGGCGCGGCGACGCAGCGGCCCCGCCCCCGACTCCTTGGCGGGGAGCCACATCGCTCCCCGTGCATCGACGAAGGCGCTCCCATCGGCGACGGCCTTCACATGGCCGAGCAGGGCACGCACCCAGCGACCGGCCGCGCCTTCGGAGCGCACGCGCGACCCGAGATCCTCGGGGTCGACATCGGCGGCACCAGCGAGCGTATCGAGCGGGAGGAGCAGGAGCGCTCCGGGGTTGGTCTCCGCGTGCCAGCTGCGGATCGCCTCCGCGGCCGCGCGGTCGCGCACCACCACCGCGTGCACGGTGGGGCCCAGGAAGCGCTCGACCTGCGCCGCGACCGAGGTATCCGCCCCGATGAAGTCGGAGAGGGGCCCCAAGATCGCCTCACCACCGAACCGCTCCCGCTCGCGCAGGAGCTTGGCGGCGGCGGGGGCGAGCCCCACGCGCTCGCGCTCCAAGCCCTCGAGCGCGGCGAGGCGCCCGGTGAGCGCGGTGTGCTCCTCCTCCACACGCCGCACATCAGCGCGGGCCGCGGCTTCACGGTCGCGCGCGGTGCGTGCGGTGGCACGGGCCTGATCGAGCGCATTCTCGGCGAGCGCGGCCTGTTCGCGCGCGCCGGCGAGCACATCATCCGCGGCCTGGAGCTCACGATCGGCCAGCGCGAGGCGCGCGCTCAGCGCCTCGTGCTCGGCGCGAAGCGCTTCGGTGCGCTGCGCGACCTCGGCGAGCTCGCGCTCCGCCGTCTCGCGCTCCAACTCAAGGCGCCGCACCTGTTCGCGCAGCCCCTGCACCGCACGGTCGGCCTCATCCGCCGCGGTGCGCGCCGCCGTCACCCCGGCGCGGCTCTGCTCCTCGGTCGCCATCCGCTCCTGCAGCAGCGTGGAGGCCGCGGTGAGCGCCTCGGCGCACTGCGTCTCGTCGGCCTGGGCGGCCTCGAACTCCCCACGCATCCGATCCCCGAAGGCGACGCCCTCGTCGCGCTCCTGTACGGTGCGCTCACGGCGCGAGAGCGCATTGCGATGGCGCTCCTCGGCGACGGCGAGCTGCTGCTGCAGCTCGAGCACCGCCTGCCGCGCGGTGGCGGCAACGGTGGCGCGCTCCTGGCGCGTGGTCTCCGCCGCGGCGCGCGCCGCATGCGCGGCATCGCGGGCCGCTTCGGCGACGCGCACCTGCTCCTGCGTCGCCGGCACGCCATCGCGCAAGCCGCCGAGTCGCGACTCGATCCCCGTTAGCTCCTCATGCCAGGCGCTCATCTCGCGCGAGGCGAGGGTGAGCTCCACGGCAAAGCGCCGCGTGGTGATCTCCGCATGGCGCTCCGCGCGCTTGCGCTGCCGGAGCAGGGAGCGCACCTGCGTCTGGACCTCGCCCATCAGGTCGTCGATGCGCGTGAGGTCGTTGGTCGTCGCCTCGAGCTGCCGTTCGGTGCTGCGGCGGCGATCGCGATAGAGCCCGACGCCCGCGGCCTCCTCGAAGAGCTCGCGCCGATCGTCCGGGCGGTCCGAGAGGAGGAGGTCGATCATCTTGCTCTCGATCACCACGCCGGAGTCGGCGCCGAGGCCGGTGCCACGCAGGAGATCGTGGATGTCCCTGAGGCGGCACGGGGTACGATTCAGGAAGTAGTCGCTGTCACCGGAGCGCGAGAGGCGGCGTGTGATCACCACCTCCTTGAACGGCACGGGGAGGATCCCCTCCTCGTTCTCGAAGTGCAGCGAGACCTCGGCGATGTTGACCGCGCGGCGCGCCGAAGAGCCCTGGAAGATGACCTCCTCCATCTTGGCGCCACGCAGGAGGCGCGCCCGCTGCTCACCGAGGACCCAGCGCACGGCGTCGGAGACGTTGGACTTGCCGCACCCGTTGGGGCCGACGATCGCCGTGGCGCCATGGTCGAAGGTGAGGACCGTGGGGTCGGCGAACGACTTGAATCCGTGCAACTCGAGCTTGGTCAACCGCACTTAGAACGTTCTCCCGAATCGGAAGACCACCACGGGGGGCACACCGGCATCGCGAAGCGACACCGCCAGCACCGCCGCCTGGTCTGGAGTCTCGAAGGCACCCGCCAGGAGGCGGACCCGTCCATCATCCTGCGCCAGCGCATAGGCTGCGACGCCAAGTCGTGACCAGCGCGCGAGCGCGGCGGGGACCTCGGTGACAGCCATGCCTTCCGTGAGCTGCAACGCATAGGGTACGCGCAGGACCCGCCCCGCCGCCGCGTCCACGGTGCCATCGCGTCGCAAGGTCTCGAGGAAGCGTTCCGCCTCTCGAGGATCCTGCCACGCACCGACGAGGGCGCGGTACCACGTCCGCCCATCCACATCGAGCTGGACCGGGGCGATCGTCGTGGCGGGTAGTGGGGCACCACCGCGCCGGACGAGAGAGGAATTTGCACCCACCACGCTGTTCGCCGCTACGAGTTGGACGGTGAATGCCGCGGCGCCGATCGAGTCCTGAGGGTTGACAACGGCCCCGAGGGTGATGGTGTCGATCGGGATGTCGGCGCGGGCGGCGGTGTCGGTCCAGGCGAGGGTGTCGGTGGGGGGCGTGGGGGCGGGTACCCGGAGCGCCTCGACCAGGGCGCGGCCGGGCCCGCCCGAGAGCCAGAGCGCGCCGAGGGCCACCAGGGTCACGCCGCCCACGAGCATCGCGGCGTTCCGCGGGCGACGAAGCGGGGCGAGGGCGGCCCACCGGGTCGCCTCGGTCGCGAGCGGTGGGGGGGCGGCTGGCGTCGCGGTGGCTCGCTCCTCCAGCAGGGCGCGCCCCGCCTCGCTGACCACGATCGGTGGGAGTTCCTCCGGACGATCCACCGTCCCCACGACGGGCCAGCGCCGCAGCAGCACGGGGGGGAGATCGACCGCGATCACACCATCCGATGCCTCGATCAGCGAGTCCAGTCCGTCCGTGCCGGCAAGCGCGGCGATCAGCAAGAGCCCCTCCGTGCGACGGAACCCTGCGATCAGGGGCCGCCAGCGAGGGTGACCGGCGAGGGCGTACGTATCGAGCCGCGCGGTGCCGTGCGGGAGGACGAAGACCTGCGCGCCTCCCTCGAGCGGCTGGGCCGTGTCGGAGACGGGAGCCCCATCGCGAAAACATTCGCGGAGTCCGGGCACCGCCTGCGGAACGGTCAAGGCCGCGACGTCGCCGATCAGATCGGCGATCGCGACGGCGCGTTCCGCACTCGCCACCGACGCGACCCCACGCGCGACGAGCGCGGTCACCTCCGGCTCGCGCCCGACCACCACGATGGCGCTCACTCCGGTGACCCGCTCGGCTATGCGCGCTCCCTCAGCCACCCAAATCGCCGGGGGCAGGGGGGCAGGGATCATGGCGGCCCCTCGAAGACCCAGTAGGCGCGACCGGCCAGCATCCCCGCGCGCTCGGCCGCTTCCCGTGACGGGTAGGGGCCGAGGAGCACCCGGTAGATCGGATCACCATCGCGGTCCCCGATCACCACCCGGGCTGCGCGTCCCTCCACCGTGATCTCGCGGGCGATCTGACGAGCACGGTCCAGGTCGATCAGCGTCGCGAACGCCAAGGTCCACGTCTCGTTGTCCGGAGGTGCCGCGGGTCGCGGGGTCTCGACCGGTTCCACTGCCACCTCACCCTCGACCGGTTGGTCGAGCGAGTCGAATTCCACCGGGCGATCGAGGCTCGCCGCGCGCGGACGAAATCCGTTCCAGCGCAGCAGCTGCCAGCGATCCACCGCGCCGCCGGGGATCCGTCGGACCTCACGGCCGGTGACGATGTCGTGGATGAGGATCGCCCCATCCCGCGCGACCACCACCTGCCCCGCCGGCGTGACGACCGGGAGATCGTCGCGCCACGCCCCCGCGAAGGTGGCCACCACCCGCATGGTCCCGATCGCGACGACCTGGATCCCTGCGGGGGCCTCGGTGCGCACCAGCAGAAACACGCCATCAGGGTCCATGCGGAGGGCCGTCGCAGGTCCAGGGAGTGCGACGCGCCCCACTTCCCGCTCCGCGAATCGGTCGATCACGCGCAATGCATCGCGATCCGAGGCGAGGAAGAGTCGGTCGCCGCTCGGCGTCGCCTCCATCGCGGAGACTGGGTCACCAAGCGGGATCCTGAGGGCGGGGGAGAGATCGCGCGTCCGCAGCGCGACCACCTCCGCGTCCGTGAGGACCCAGAGTCGGTCGCCCGCCGCAGTCCGGAGCACACTGCGTGCCGTCGGGAGGTTGGTGCTGTCCGTGACGGTCGTCTCCGGCGGAATCAATCGGCGGATCGCTGTCCCGCCCGGGATCTCCGAGGCGACGAGGAGCGCCCCATCGGGCAACGGGATGAGATGGCGCGCCGGCTCCGGCGGGGCCCAGGTCCAGGTGGCCACTGGGGTGACGCGTGCAACGCGGCCCGTGCTGTCGTGGCCGAAGACGGCCGTCCCGTCGCTTCGCACCTCACCGCGAAGCGCCGACGTCCCGAGCCGATCGACCGACCCGAGGCGGAGATCGATGCTGATGGCATGCCCCGCGGAATCGCGCGCGAGTACGAGCCCGCTGTACTCGTCGAACCCGAGGACGGTGGAGAGCATCGGGGCGGGCGCGCGCGAGCGCCAGAGGACGCTGTCAGCATCCGCCGTATAGGCGGCGACGATCCCCTCGGCGGCGGGGATGCGGAGCAGGACGGCGTCGGGCCCCGCCCCCCGCAACACGGCATGGGACGCCGGTGCCGGCGCCTCGCACCCCGACACCATCGCAAGGGCAGCGGCCAGCCCGACGGCGGTGCAGGCGCGGCGCATCGCCCGGGCACGACGAGGCGCCAAGAACGGGCTCAGAACGATTGTCCGAGCGTCCAGAACCAGTACCCGTTGCGGAAGGTCCCGTCGCGCGGGATCGTGTAGTCCCACCGGATCAAGGCGATGTTGAAAAGGTTCATCCGGATCCCGAAGCCGTAGCTGCTCAGCGGATACCGCTGGGTGACGAAGTCGTAGTTCTCGGGACGGCGCAGCGAGACGGACTGATCCTTGGACCACGCCATTCCCATGTCGTAGAAGAAGAGTCCGTCGACGGGCGGGAGTGAGACGGGGAGCAGGCCGAGCACGAACCGGCGCACGAGTGGGAAGCGGAGCTCGACATTCGCGAAGGCGACGCGACTCCCCAGCAGCTGCGTGGCGCCGCAGAGGTTCGGGTCGGACACCGAACTCGAGCAGTCCCCGGCATAGAGCTCGCGATCGTACCCACGGATGAAATCGGGTCGCCCGATGAACTTCGGGAACTCCAACTCATCCCGACCCACCGAGAGATTCGCCGAGAATCGGGTGGCGACCGTCAGGAGGCTGAAGACCAACGGGTCATAGCGCCGCAGGTCGACGCCGAAGTTGGTCCACTGCACGTTCCCCATCTGTTTCTCGGCCGAGAGCCGATAGCGATGGCCGTAGATCGCCCCCGCCGGCCCGAAGAGGGCATTGTCCTGCACCCAGGCGACGAAGGGGGAGACATAGTTGAGCGAGCCGGCGCCGACGATCGAGTCGAGATAGAAGCCGGTGGAGAGTCCCAGGTTGAAGTCGATCCCCTGGCTGATGTACATCAGCGAGCGGTCGACGTTCTGGAAGGTCGCGCCGTACTCGAAACGCGTGAAGCGATTGATCGGATAGATCCCGTTGGCGAAGGCGCTCCGCGCGATGAAGCGCGCGAGTACCTGGGTCTGCACCACCTGCTGGCCGTTCCCGAACTGCTGGGACGACGCGAGGAAGAAGAAGGGTTGCTGCTGGACCCCAGCCTGATACTGGAAGCGCCCCGCGAGGTTGGTGTACTCGACGAAGAGCTGCGCCTCGGAGAGGCGGCCGTTCACGCCGCCCGCGAGGGCGAGCCGCTCGTTGCCGAGGAGGTCGGAGAGGATGATCGCCGTCCCGCCGTAGACGCCGCGCCCGAAGTTGTCTTGGGCATACCCGATCTGCGGCCGCATCACCGCCTCGGGGCGCAGCTTCCCTTGGTAGCGCTGACTCGCGAACGAGCTCGCCGACGGGAGGTTGAGCGTCGCGCTGTCGAGCAGCGCCGCCACCGAGATCCCGCTCCGTTCCGTCGCCGGGAGGAGGCCGGTGGGGCGGAGGCCCCCGGTGCCGCGGTAGAGACTCCGGCTCCGCCGCGGATCGGCCTGCGCGACCCGCTCGGCGGCGATGCTATCCGCTATCGCCTGCGCGAGGCGCTTGAGCCGATCTTCCGCGGCACGCTTGGTCGTGTCGGTCGCCGACACGTCGACGGCGAGCACCGGCACGGGGGCGCGGTAGGGCTGCTTCTTGAGCTGGCGTGGGTTCACCACGCTCCAGATCGTGAAGTTCCCGTCGTCCATGTAGGTGAAGGCGAGCTTGTCCGCATCGCGCGCCCACGACATCGCCGGGCTGTGCTCGGTGACGGAGAGGATCCCGCCGATGAAGCGGGTGAGCTGATAGTGCTCTTGGTCCCCGAGGTCATAGAGGAAGAGCTGCGGGATCCCCGTGCGGTCGGAGATGAAGGCGACCGACTTCCCGTCTGGCGCCCACATCGGGTTGAGGTTCTTCCCGTCCTGTCCGGGCAGGGTGGTGATCGTCTTCGTCTCGAAATCGAAGACGCTGATGCGCCAGGCCCCGAGGCGGAGCGAGGTGAGGTCGCTCTCCGGGCCGCGCTCGCTCGCGAAGACAATCTGCCGTCCGTCGGGCGACCACTGCGGCATCACGTCACCGTAGGGGTCGTTCGTGAGCCGGACGAGGTTCTTCCCGTCGGCATCGATCACATAGAGATCCGAGAGTCCACCCTGTGCGCCGCTGAAGACGATCTTGCGGCCATCGGGAGACCAGGTGGGCCCCATCATCGATTGCAGCGGGGTGTCCAATCGTCGGACCACCCGCTTGCGACGCAGATCGTAGAGATAGAGGACGTCGCGGCCCTTCCGCTGGGCCGTGAAGGCGAAGAGGCGCCCTTCCGGGGAAAACGATCCCTGGGAGTAGAGATACCGGAGCTCCTCGAACTCCGGGTCGAGGGTGCTCTGCGTCAGACGCGTGATGCGCTTACCCGTGGTGGCGTCCGCCAGATAGAGGTCAAGGAAGACCTCGGCGCGGAGGAGACTCCCCGTCGAGATGTAGGCGATCTGCTTGCCGTCCGGCGACAGCGCCGGCGCCACATAGACGGGGATCACGCCACCGGTGCGTCGTTCATTCAAGAGCGGCGACGCGGTGCGGCGTGGCCGCTCGAGCGTTGCGACTTGCGGGAGATACTGCTGCTGCACCTCCTCCTTCCACTCATCGCCGAGATCCTCGAGCGAGAGCCCCGTGTAGCGACGGAAGGCGCGATCCACGCCGAGACTGGGCGTCGCGTGCATGATCTCCCCGATCACCTCGTCCCCCCACCGGCGCCCGACATACCGCCACAGCGATTCGCCAAAGCGATACGGGAAGAACTGGTCAGGACGCTCGGTCATCGCGTCGACGGATGGCACGTTCCCGTTCAGCGCGGCATCGCGCATCACCGCATCGGTGTAGGGATGCACCGGGCCGATCGAGAGATACTCTGCCATCCCTTCCACGTACCAGAGCGGCGGATTCACCTGGGCGAGCTGTTCCAGCCCGGCGCCCGCCTGCCCGCGCGCGAAGATGTCGTACTGGAAGACGTGCACCATCTCGTGGGTCAACACGTGCTCCGCCTCACCCAGATCACCGGCGAAGAAGAACATGTTGCGCTGGCGCAGGGCGTCGGTCACGCCCCCGGTGCCCTCGCCGAGGTCGCCCAGGACGTTGTTCTGCGCGAACTCCGCGCGGGAGCCGAAGATGATGATCGGCTTCCGTTCCTTAAAGGTGTGATTGAGGAGCCGCGAGAGCCGCGCGTAGGAGCGCTCCGCCATCTGCCCCGTGAGGCGTGCGGCCTCGAGGAGCTCCGGGTAGTAGTGGATGTCGAAGTGCTCCGTCTTGAGCACCTGCCACTCGAAGGTCCGGAACTGGACGTGATTCTGACCGAAATACCCGCCCTGCGCACCGGCGGGGAGCGCCAGGGTGATGGCGAGGGTCAGCGCGAGGGCGAGGCGACGACCGAAGCGGCGCATCGGGACTCCGTCAGGCGGCGGGAAGGGAGACGGCCGGGGCATCGCCCCAGAGCCGCTCCAGCTGATAGAACTGGCGAAGCGTGGGATGGAAGAGATGGACCACGAAGTCGACGTAGTCGAGGAGGACCCAGCGGCCCTGCTCGAGCCCCTCGACGGACTGCACCTTCAATCCCTCGGCGCTGAGTGCATCGACGACGCGCTGTGCGGAGGAGCGCACGTGGGTATCCGAGGTGCCGCTGGCGACGAGGAAGTAGTCGGCCATGTCGGTCACGCCTCGCAGATCGAGGCACACGACGTCCTGCGCCTTGGCGTCGCCGAGGGCGACGGCGGCGCGGCGGACGGCGCGGAGGACGTCAGCGGGAGCGGTGACCACAGGGGTAAGCTACCGAACCCGCTGACGCCGGAAAGGTTCCGCGGCGGATCAGCCCTTGATGACCCAGACCTTGATCTCAGGCTTGACGTCGGCGTGGAGCCGGATCGCGACCTTGTAGACGCCGAGCGTCTTGATGGGCTCATGCAGGTCGATCATGCGCTTCTCGACCTCGGTGAAGCCCTGGGCCTCGAGCTGCTGGGCGATGTCGCCCGCCGTCACCGACCCGAAGAGCTTGCCTTCCTCGCCGACCTTGGCCGAGAAGGTGAGCGAGACCTCGGCGAGGCGATCGGCGATCACCTGGGCAGCGTCGCGGCGCGCCTTCTCGGCGGCCTCGAGACGCTCCTTCTCCTGAGCGATGCGCTTCTTGTTCCCCGGGGTCGCCTCATACGCCACACCGCGGGGAAGGAGGAAATTGCGGGCATAACCAGCGGAGACGTCCACGATGTCCCCGGGATGTCCGAGGTTATCGACCGCTTGGCGAAGAATGACTTCCATGGTTCACTCCGAACGTTGGGATTCACACCGCGTCGCGCGGCGCCAGTCGAACCAGGTGTCGCCGAGCCCGAGGGTCAGCGCCACCACCCCGACGACCGGCCAGAAGAGGAGCATCAGCAGCAGGTACACCGCTGACATCCACCGGCCAGGCGCCAGGAACCACATCAGCACCCCGACGCCCCGCAGGACGTACAGTGCACCGAAGAACAGCGTCAGGTCGAGTCCCACGATGCGAAGCGGCCCCGGGACGGGGAACGCGAGCAACGCGAGTCCAGCGACCATCCCCCAGACCAGCGCGTCTGGGAACCGCAGGGTGCGCAGTGTGGCGAGCGGGAGGCCAAGTCGCACCGTCGCGACCCGATGGTAGATGGCCCAGCTGAGGGCCATCGCGACCATCCCCTGCAGCGCCAGCATCGCGAGGAAGAGTTGGCGGGCGGGTCCCGGCACCAAGCTGAGCTGCCGCTCCACCGTCCGACTCGACTCCTCCCAGGTGGGGGAGCCGGCCATCAACTCCTGCCATTCCGGGGTGGCCGTCATCGCCTGCCACTCCCGCATGGCGCCCACCGCGCGCCGACCGATCTCCTCACTCACCAACGCGATCGCCCCCGTCCACCCGCCCGGGACCATCGCGATGATCACCACGCCGACCGCCAGCGCCGCCGCGAGGGCCGCGAGGGCCTTCGGGAGGAAGGGGCCACGTCCGGGGATCACCGCGATGATCACGCCGAACGTCACCGCCAAGAGGACCGACCATCCGACGACGAACTCGTCGTAGGGCGTCCCACGCTGACTCGCCCGCCAGAGGATCCAGCCGGCCCCGGCACCCCAGAGGAGCGCCAGCGAGCCTCGTCCCCCCTGTCGCCACCCCGCGACGGCCAGCGCCGCCGCGAGCGGGGCGATGAGCACCAACGGGTCGACGATCGGGATCACCACACGGAGGAGCGGGATCGCCGGCAGGATCGCCAGCGCGAGGAGGACCAGGACGATCCGTCCCCACCCCCGCTCCCGAGGCGGCTCCATCGGCTCCGCCTCCGGGCCCATCCCTTACTGCGCGGTGTGGCCGCGCGTGTACGGGAGGAGCGCCAGGTAGCGCGCCTTCTTGATCGCCTTCGCCAGCTGCCGCTGGTGACGGGCGTCGACGCCGCTCAACCGGCTCGGGAGGATCTTCCCGTTGTCGGAGATGAAGCGGGCGAGGAAGCGCTCGTCCTTGTAATCGATGAAACGGATGCCGGCCTCGGTGACCGGGCAGACCTTACGGGAACGGCGCATGGGTTATTCCTCGTCCTCGTCGTCGTCCTCATCGCGCGCCCGACGGGCGGCGAGCTGCTCTTCGGTCATCGGCGGGGCGCCGAGCTCATGCTCATGGACCGAGATCAGATAGCGGATCACACCCTCGTCGAGCTTCAGCGCGCGCTCGAACTCGGGGAGGACCTTCCCCTCGGCGGTGAAGCGCGCGACCACGTAGTAGCCGGTCTCCTTGCTGCCAATCTTATAGGCGAGCTGGCGACGGCCCCAATGGTCGAGCGTAACGGGCGTGGTGGTGCCGAGGAGCGCGTGATGCTTGTCGAGCCGCTCGGCGATGGCGGCGTCTTCGAGTCCGGCATCGAAGATGTACACCGCCTCGTATTCACGAGACACTGTGGCAATCCTCCTTTGGTCGTGATCGCCCACCGCGGGTTGCCGACGCGGTGGGAGGCTGGGCGCGCGAGCCGGCAGAGGCCGACCCTGAAAAACGCGCTCGTTGTGGAAAGCCTTTAAAGGTACGGACTTAGGTAGGGAGAGTCAACTGAGGGCTGAAGGCTCAAGGCTCGAAGCTGGAAGCTTTAAGCCTTCAGCCTCCAGCCTCCAGCCTTCAGCTCCCCCTCAGACATTGAACTTGAAGAGCACCACATCCCCATCCTGCATCACATACTCCTTCCCCTCGCTTCGGACGACCCCCTTCTCTTTGACCCCCTTCCACCCCCCGTTCGCCACGAAGTCGGCGAGGCTGACGGTGTCGGCCTTGATGAATCCCCGCTCGAAGTCGGTGTGAATCACCCCCGCCGCCTTGGGCGCCGTATCCCCGACCTTGATCGTCCAGGCCCGCACCTCCTTCTCGCCGGCGGTGAAGTAGGTCTGGAGGCCGAGGAGGGCATACCCCCCGCGGATCAGGCGGTCGAGCCCCGCCGACTCCAACCCGAGCGAGCTCAGGAAGTCGGCCCGGTCCTCCGGGGGGAGCTCGGCCAGCTCCGACTCGATCTTGGCCGAGAAGGTGACCACCTGGGCCGGCTCATGGTCGGCGGCGATCGCGGCGCGGAGGGCGGTGACGTAGGCCCCCTCGGTGCCGGTGAGCTCGGCGTCGGTCACATTCGCGGCGTAGAGGATCGGCTTCAGCGTGAGGAGCTGCAGCCCCTTGAGGCGATCGCGGTCCTCGTTCGAGAGGGTGACGTGCCAGAGGGCCTGCCCGTTCGAGAGCGGCGCCTGCGCCTTCTCGAGTGAGCTCACCTCCGCGGCGGCCTCTTTGTCTCCCGTCTTCGCCGCGCGCTTCGCCTTGTCGAGCCGCTTCTCCACCACCGTGAGGTCGGCCAGCGCGAGCTCGAACTCGATCGTCGCGCGGTCGCGGACCGGATCGACCGAGCCGTCCACGTGGATCACGTCGGGGTCATCGAAGCAGCGGACCACATGGACGATGGCATCGGTCTCGCGGATGTTCGAGAGGAAGGCGTTGCCGCGTCCCTCACCGGTGCTCGCCCCCTTCACCAGCCCAGCGATGTCGACGAACTGTACCGCCGCGGGGACGGTGCGCTCCGGGTGCACGATCGCCGCGAGCTGGTCGAGCCGCGGATCGGGGACATTCACCACCCCGACGTTCGGGTCGATGGTGCAGAAGGGGTAATTCGCCGCCTCCGCCTTCGCCGCCGTGAGCGCGTTGAAGAGCGAGGACTTACCGACGTTGGGGAGACCAACAATCCCGAGGGAGAGCACGGTGAAGGGATGATGAGAGCTGAAAGCTGAAGGCTCAAGGCTGAAAGTACACAGCAAAGAGCGGGAGTCGTGAAGGTAATCGGTGCGGGAATCCGATGAGGTATCGCCGGTGAAAGGGCCTAGCCTATGGGCATGTATTCCTTCCGGCGATTGAATGTCTGGGGTCGGGCGCATGAACTGACCGTGCGCGTCTACCACCTGACCGATGGTGCCGGGTTCAGGAGATACCCGGGTCTCGCATCCCAGCTGCGACGCTCCCTCGCCGCCATCCCCGCGAACATCGCGGAGGGAGCGGGGCACGTATCCCAAGCGCAATTCAATCGGTACCTGGAGATCGCCATCGCGTCGAGTCATGAGGCGATGTACCATCTGCTGCTCGCGAAAGACCTCGGCGCCCTCGAGGTCACCGAGTACGCCCAACTCGAGGCGCGGCTGATCGAGGTCCAGGCCAAGCTCGTCCTGTTACGCCGCCGGATTCGTCAGGGGATGGGCCGGAATGCAAAGAAGGGAGACCAGTTGGCCTCCCCTCTTTGACCGCTCAAGGCTGAAGGCTGAAAGCTTCCAGCCTTCAGCCTTCAGCCTTCAGCTCGATTCAGCTAAGGAACCACGGCGCCAGCACGAGGCTGACGACGCTCATCAACTTGATGAGGATGTTCATCGCCGGGCCTGAGGTGTCCTTGAACGGATCGCCCACGGTGTCGCCGACGACGGCGGCCTTGTGCGGATCGGAGCCCTTGCCGCCCATGATCCCGCCCTCGATCGCCTTCTTGGCGTTGTCCCACGCGCCACCGGCGTTGGCCATGAAGAGCGCCATCATCACGCCCGTCACGGTGGCGCCGGCGAGGAGGCCGCCGAGCGCCTTCACGCCGAGGAACTTGCCGACGAGCACGGGGAGGAGCACCGAGGCGACGCCAGGGACGATCATCTCACGGAGCGCGGCCCCGGTGGAGATGTCGACGCAGCGGGCCGAATCGGGCTTCACGCCCGGCTTCCCCTCGAGGAGACCGGGGATCTCACGGAACTGGCGACGGACCTCCTCGACCATCCCCTGCGCGGCCCGACCGACGGCGGTCATGGTCTGCGCGCCGACGAAGAAGGGCATCACGCCACCGATGAAGAGCCCGATGACGACCATCGGGTCGATCAGGTTGAGCGTGGTGAGGTTCACGGCCGAGGCGTACGCCGAGAAGAGGGCGAGCGCGGTGAGCGCCGCCGACCCGATGGCGAAGCCCTTCCCGATCGCAGCGGTGGTGTTGCCGAGGGCATCGAGGCCATCGGTGATCTTGCGGACCTCAGGACCGAGGTGGCTCATCTCGGTGATCCCACCGGCGTTGTCGGCGATCGGGCCATACGCGTCGACCGACATCGTGACGCCGACGGTCGCGAGCATGCCGACCGAGGCGATCGCGACGCCGTAGAGACCGGCCGCCCAGACGGCGACGAACATCGCACCACAGATCAGCAGCACCGGAACGACCGTCGACTCCATCCCGACGGCGAGGCCGGCGATGATGTTGGTGGCCGGGCCGGTCTTCGACGACTCGGCGATCCGGAGGACCGGGCCCGAGGCGGTGTAATACTCGGTCACTAGGCCGATGGCGACGCCGGCCACGGTCCCCGCGACGACGGCGAACCAGGGGCCGAGCGCCGGGAGCACACGCCCCGTCTCGGTGTCGACCATGTTGAGCGGGATCTGCGTCGTCATCCAGTACGCGAAGACGAGGAAGAGGCCGGCCGCGATGAAGGTCACGGCGCGCAGCGCATTCGCCGGATTCCCCTTCGCGAGGATCCGCATGAGGAAGATCCCGATGAGCGAGGCGGCGAGCCCCGCGGTGGTGTAGGCGATCGGGAGGAGGATCGCGGCGGTGCGATCGGCATCGGTGATCAGGGTCGAGGTCGCCGCGAGGGCGATCGTCGCGATGATGCCGCCCACGTACGACTCGAAGATGTCGGCGCCGAGGCCGGCGACGTCACCCACGTTGTCGCCGACGTTGTCGGCGATGGTGGCCGGATTGCGCGGGTCATCCTCGGGGATCCCCGCCTCGACCTTGCCGACGAGGTCGGCGCCGACGTCCGCGGCCTTGGTGTAGATGCCGCCACCGACGCGGGCGAAGAGGGCGATCGAGCTCGCACCCATCGCGAAGCCGGAGATGATCTCGCCGAAGAGCTTGTAGCTCGTGCCGCCGAGGAGCGTCTTCTGCCAGACGAAGACCGCGGTGACGCCGAGGAGGCCGAGGGCGGCCACCGCGAGCCCCATCACCGCGCCGCCACCGAAAGCGATCCGAAGGGCCGCGGCCTGCCCACTCGTGCGCGCCGCCTCAGAGGTGCGCACGTTCGCGCGCGTCGCGGAGGTCATCCCTGCCCAGCCGGCGGCGATCGAGCAGAGCCCACCGAAGACGTAGGCGATCGCCGTCTCGAGGTTCAACGCATACGCGAGCAGCGCCGCGACGACGAAGAGGAAGGGGACGAGCACGGTGTACTCGCGCTTGAGGAAGGCCATCGCGCCTTCCTGGATCTGCCCGGCGAGCTCCTGCATGGCCTGCGAGCCAGCGGAGTTGCGGACGATGCCCAGATAGGTGAGCACGCAGGCGACGAGGCCAGCGAGCCCGATCCCGAGGGCATAGAGCGGCACGTTCTCGAGCATGGGGGGTGGGGTGAGAGGTGAGGACCTAGCGATTGAAGCGATTCATGACGGAGAGGATCCCCTCGGTCGTCCAGACCCGAAGCCCCTCCTCCAACGTCGGCAAGAGCGCGCGGACCTCGGCGCCCTCGTCCTTCCCGAACCGTCCGAGCACATAGTCGGCGAGATCGCCGATGCGGCGCTGCGGATCGTTCGGCCCGACGCCGATGCGGAGTCGGGGGTACTCCTGACTCGTGAGCGCCTGCTCGATGCTCTTGAGCCCGTTGTGACCACCTGCGGAGCCCTTCGCGCCAAATCGGAAGGTCCCCACCGGTAACTGCACCTCATCGGAGATCACCAGCAGGTCGGTGGCCGCGGCCCAGAAGGGGCGCCGGAGCCAGGGGGTCAACACCCGACCAGAGAGGTTCATGAAGGTCTGCGGTTTGACGAGGCGCACCTTGGCGGTGCCGATGCTCCCCGTGCTGGTCAGCGCCTCGCCATCCTTGCGCCATCCGTCGCACCGCCAGACCTCCGCCAGGTGGTCGAGAACCCACCATCCGACGTTGTGCCGCGTCTCCGCGTACTCCGTGCCGGGGTTCCCGAGCCCGAGGATCACCTTCATCGACGGACTCGGTGGTCCCGGATGACGGAGGGGTTACTTGGCCTCGGCCTCGTCCTCGGCCTTCGGCTTGCGGATGAGCTCCGGCTCCGACGCCGACGCGCCCTCAGCCGGGGCCGCCTCGGCCTCGACGCGCGGCGCCGCGCAGACGCAGACCGTCGCATCGGGGTTCGAGACGAGCGTGACGCCAGCCGGCAGGGCGATCTCGCCCGCATGGATCGAGTGGCCGATGGTCAGCGCGGTCACATCGACATTGATGTGGCCCGGGATGTTCGTCGGATCGCAATCGAGCTCGAGCTCGTGCAGGACCTGGTCGAGCATGCCGCCGCCGTGGCGGACGCCCTCCGGGGTGCCGACGAAGTGGAGCGGCACCGGGACGGTGACCTTCTCACCGGCCACGAGCTCCTGGAAGTCGACGTGCAGGATCTGCTTCTTGTACGGGTGACGCTGCACCTCGCGGATGAGCGTGTTGCTCGAGGTGCCGTCGACGTTGAGCGCGATGACCGTGCTCTGGTACGGGTGCTTCTCGAGGAAGAGCGTGAGCGCGTGGTGATCCAGCGCGAGGGGCTGGGGCTGCCGCGCATGCCCGTAGATGACCGCGGGGACCTGCCCGGTGGCGCGGAGCTTGCGCGCGACGCCCTTACCGGTGGTGCCACGGGTGGTGGCGGAGAAGGGAACGGTTGCCATGGAACGTGACCTCTGCTGCACTGTGGCGCGCGACGTGGGTGCCCGGTATCTCCGGCCCGGCGGCGCGCCAACTGGATGGGAAAGATCCTACACCTGCGAAACTGCCAGCTGAAGGCTGGAGGCGAAAAGCTCAAAGCTTTCCGCCTTCAGCTTCCAGCCTTCCGTTTCACTCGAAGAGTGAAGAGACCGACTGATCCGCATGCGTGAAGCGGATCGCCTTCGCCAACAACTCACCGACCGAGAGCACCGTCAGCGTCGAGAAGTGCTTCTCCGGCGGCAACGCCACCGAATCGGTGATCGCGACCTCGGTGATCGGCGCTTCCGAGAGACGCTGCACCGCGGGACCACTCAGCAAGCCATGCGTCGCGCAGACGTAGATGTCGCGCGCGCCGAGCTTCTTGAGCGCCCGCGCCGCCTCGCTCACCGTCCCCGCCGTGTCGATCATGTCGTCGGCGAGGAGACAGTCCTTGCCCTCCACCTCACCGACCACGTTCACGACCTCAGACACATTCGCCGCCGGACGCCGCTTGTCGATGATGGCGAGCGAGGCGTTCAACCGCTTCGCGAACCCACGCGCCATCTTCGCCGAGCCGACATCCGGGGCGACCACGACCGGGTCGACCAGGTTCTTCTTCCGGTAGTGCGCCGTGAAGACCGGCGCCGCGTAAAGGTGATCGACGGGGATGTCGAAGAACCCCTGCAGCTGATGCTGGTGGAAGTCGAGCCCCAGCACCCGGTCCGCGCCGGCGCGCATGATCATGTTCGCCATCAGCTTCGCGCCGATCGCGACGCGCGGCTGATCCTTGCGGTCCTGCCGCGCATAGCCGTAGTACGGGAGCACCACGGTGATGCGCGCCGCCGAGGCCCGTCGCGCCGCATCCACCAAGAGCAGGAGCTCCATGATGTTCTCGGCCGGCGGGTTCGTCGGCTGGACGATGAAGACATCCGCGCCGCGGACGTTCTCATCGAGCCGGACGAAGACCTCCCCATCGGCGAACCGCGTGACATTGGTGCGGCAGAGCTCGGTGCCCAACGACTTGGCGATCCCCTCGGCGAGGGGCCGATTGGCCGTGCCGGTGAGGACGCGGAAGCCTGTCAGGGGGACCGAGAGACCGTCCATGCGCGAGGTCCGAGCGAAGTGGGGCGGTGCGGGACCGCCCAGAGGCGGACGACCCCGTCCAACGACAGCCTCGAAAGCTAGGAGAACCGGGGCCGGTGCGACAGGGGGGAAGGGGGCGCAAGTGTCGATGGCGCCCCGAGTTGCCCCTGGTGGATTCGAACCACCATTCTCGCATCCAAAGTGCGATGTCCTGCCATTGGACGAAGGGGCAGCAGGGACCGATGGGAAGCTAGCCGAGTCGCTGTACCGGGGCCACCCGCGTCGCGAAGCCGGAGGGGATGATCCGCGTCCCGTCGGGGAGTCCCCCGAGGGCGGATGGGGCGTTCCCATCGAACACCCCGAACACCGTCGACCCTGACCCGCTGAGGCGAGCGATCATCGCCCCGGCAGATCGCAGGGAGTCTAGGCAGCTCCCGATCGCCGGGTGGTGTCCCACCACCACCGCCTCGAAATCGTTCGCCGCGAGGGTGGCCACGCGGTCCCAGCGCGCAAGGTCATCGGTCGCCAGCGGGGCGGGTGCGCTGATCGGCTCCCCCGCGCGCTGCGCTGCCACCCACCCGAACGCCGCGCCGGTGTTCACCCCGAAGGGTGGGACGACCAGCAGAAGTGCCCTCGGTGTGAGAGGGGGGAGCGTGAGCATCCGTTCCCCTCGTCCCCAAGCGAGGGCCATCGGGGCCTCGGCCGCGAGAAAGGGAACATCGGCGCCGAGCCGCACGGCGACAGTGGGGAGCGCAGCCGCGGAGAGCGGGTGTGGGGCCAGATGGTTAAGGATGCGCAGGACGGCACCGGCGTCGGCGCTTCCGCCCCCGAGCCCGCCGCCTGCGGGGATGCGCTTCACGATGCGGATCCGGAATCCCGTCGCCCACTCGGTCGCGTCGAGGAACGCGACGGCGGCTCGAAAGGCGAGGTTCTGCTCCGCCGGTCCGACCTCAGCGCCCTCGACCACGAGCTCCTGTCGACTTGTGTCCAGCGCGACCTCGACCGTGTCGGCGAGATCGATGCGGGCGAAGAGGGTCTCCAGCTGGTGATACCCCGACTTCTCCTGCGCCAGGATGCGGAGCGAGAGGTTGATCTTCGCCTGCGCTTCGACGCGCGCGGCGGTCCCGGTGGTCATGAGGCGTCTCCGGCGGCGGTCATGTCGCGGAAATGCAGGTGCTGGCGCACGAAATACCAGGCGCCGATCACCGTGATGGGGACGAACGAGAGGAGATGAAATCCGATCGCCCAGCTCACCGCGAGGTCACTCGGCACGCCGTACAGCCCGAGCCCGGCCTTCCCCGCGGCCTCGAAGAAGCCGAAGAACCCCGGCGAGGAGGGGATCGCCACCCCGATGGCGATGATCCCTTGCAGGAAGAGACTGGCGCTGAATGGCGCATGGACCCCGATGGCGAGGAAGCCGAGCCAGAAGGCGGCGGCGTTGGTGAGCCAGTGGAGCAGGGTCCACCAGAGCACCTCGGTGACGAGCGCGGGGGAGCGGAGGACGGCCACGCCGGCGGCGAAGGTGGTGACGAGGTGATGGAGTCGCTCGCCGAGGCGCGGGGAGAGTCGGCCGATCGTGCCGCTGACGAGGCGGGCGACGAGGTCTGGCGCGGCAAGGAGGACGACGACTCCCGAGAGGACGACGGCGAGGATGGCGCCGGCTCCGAGGGCGATGCGCCCCGCCGTCCACCCGAGGATCGTCGCATCCGCCGGGAAACGGGGATCGAGGGTCGCGAGGAGCAACAGTCCGAGGACCACCGTCCCGTCGAAGAGGCGATCGATGACCAGGGAACCGAGCGCGGCGGCGAAGGGGATCTCGGGGCGGGCGCGGCTGATCGCGAAGGCGCGCGCCATCTCGCCGGCGCGGGCGGGGACGACGTTGTTGACCATCATTCCGATCGCCGTCGCATGCCAGAGCGGCGTGACGGGGACGCGCGGGGCGATCGGCGCGAGGATCGCCTGCCAACGGCGTGCACGTAGGGGGAAGATCGCGGTCGCCACGACCGTGCAGGCGAGCCAGAGCCCGAGGCGGGAGGTGCGCAGGATGGTGACGACCTCGGCGAGGTCCACATCGCGGAGGGTGAGCCAGAGGAGGAGGCCACTCAGGGCGATGCCGAGGAGACCGCGCCAGCCGATGCGCATCGGGTCAGCCCTCGTCGGCGAGGCGGAGGAGGTCACGGAGCTCGTCGAGCTCCGCGGGGGCCGGTGGGTGCGTGGCCTCCGCCAGGCGGGCGGCGAGCTGACGGGCGGCGGCGAGGGCGGCGAGGCCGCGATAGAGGAAGTGATCGATCATGGGCATCGTCGCAGTGGGCGGTGCGCCGACGGAGGGCCGCGCCATGCGCCCGATCGGCGGGGTCGAGCGCACGGGCTCCGCTCGCACCGCGGGGACCGACTCGAGCCCCGCGATTCCCGAGGCGAGGAGGTCGCGGAGCCCCGAACCGGAGAGGCCGATTCCCGCCGGGCGACGCTCAGCCACGGCGGGCCGCGTCCATGGCGGCGCGCATCCGGCGCACCGCCTCGGGAAGGCCGACGAAGATCGCATCCGCGACGATCGCATGCCCGATGTTGAGCTCCTCGCACTCCGGGATCGCAGCGACGGGGCCGACGTTCGTGAGGGTGAGGCCGTGACCGGCGTGCACCGCGAGCCCCAGCGAGGCGGCGTGGGCCGCGGCGGCGCGGAGCGCGGTGAGGTGCGGGGTATGGCTCGGCGCCTCGCAATAGCGCCCGGTGTGGAGCTCGATCGCCTCGACGCGAAGCGCCGCCGCGCGTTCCACCTGCCGCGCGTCGGGATCGATGAAGAGCGAGGTGCGGATGTTCGCCGCGCGCAGGGCGAGGATCGCCGCCTCGAGCCGCGCGGGATCGTGGAAGAGGTCGAGCCCCCCCTCGGTGGTGACCTCCTCGCGCTTCTCGGGGACGAGCGTGACCTGATGCGGACGGAGCCGCGTCGCGAGCGCGATCATCGCGTCGGTGGCGGCGAGTTCGAGATTGAACGGGGTGCGCGCCTGCGCGACCAGCCCCTCGATGTCGGCATCCTGGATGTGGCGGCGATCCTCGCGGAGGTGCGCGGTGATCCCATCGGCGCCGGCGTCCTCGCAGAGACGGGCGGCACGCACGGGATCAGGATAGGCGGCACGGCGTGCCTGCCGCACCGTCGCCACATGATCGATGTTGATGTAGAGGCGTTGCCGGGTCATCTTCTGCGAGAGGTCCTTTCACAAGGGAGTGCGTGGTGCGTCGACTCGTGACACTGCTGACGATGGTGTGGCTCACCGGGTGCGCGTCGGCTCCCGCGGGGCCGGTGGCCGGCGCCGAGAGCGCCGATGCCGCGGTGCGCGGCTTCCTGGCCGCCGCGCGCGGGAACGACATGCGCGGGCTCGCCGCCGTCTGGGGGAACGCCGAATCCCCGGTCCGTGACCGGGCCAAGTCCGCGGAGGTGGAGCAGCGCGCGATGATCATCATCTGCCATCTGCGTCACGACCAGGCGACCCTGGGGATGCCGCAGACGGGGCAGGGGGGACGGCAGCTGATCCCGGTGGATCTCACCCAGGGCGACCTCAAGGCCCGCACCACCTTCACGGCGGTGCAGAACGCTAAGACCGGGCGTTGGTTCGTGGAAGACGTGGGGCTGGCCCCCGTCACGGCATTCTGCCGGTAACGGCCTCATTAATATTCCATCAGTTCGATGAGGACACCGGCGGTCGCGCTCGGATGGAGGAACGCGATCCGCTTCCCCTCCGCCCCGAGGCGCGGGGTCTCATCGATCAGTCGGATCCCGGCGGCGCGGCATCGCGCGAGCGTGCCGTCGAGGTCGTCGACGTGGAAGCAGAGGTGATGGATCCCCGGGCCGCGCTTGGCGAGGAACTTCCCGATCGGGGAGTCCGCGACGGCCGGCTCGAGGAGCTCGACCAGCGGTTCGCCCGCGGCCAATCCGACGATGCGCGCGCCATCGGCATCGTCGAGCGGGACCTCCGGGAGGCCCAAGAGCTCTTGATAGAACGGTAGGATCCCCTGCAGGGACTCGACGGCGATGCCGATGTGGGCAAGTCGAGTGCCTCGAGGGGTGGCAGGGGTGGTCATTCAGGCGGCTCCGGGTGCGACGCAGGCACAAAGGGACGTTGGAACGTTAGCGAGATGCGGCGGTGGTTGGCACCGTCGCCCGATCCGAACAGGAGAACACGATGTCGAAGCCCGTGGTGGTGACCGATGAGTCCTTCGCGACCGAGGTGGAGCAGCATGCCGGGGTCGCGGTCGTTGATTTCTGGGCGACCTGGTGCGGCCCCTGCCGCATGATCGCCCCGATCCTCGACCAGTTGGCGGCGGAGTATGACGGCAAGGTGAAGGTGACCAAGCTCGACGTCGACGCCAACCAGAAGACGGCGATGAAGTTCCAGGTCCGCTCGATCCCGACCCTCCTCTTCTTCAAGGACGGGAAGCTGGTCGATCAGGTGATCGGCGCGGTACCGAAGCCGGCGCTCGCGGTGAAGTTCGACGCGCAGCTGGGGTGAGCGCCGGCGCGGGGACGCTGCACGTCGTCAGCACCCCGATCGGGCATCTGGGCGACCTGAGTCCCCGGGCGGTCGAGGTGCTGCGTGGCGTGTCGGCGATCCTCGCGGAGGATACGCGGCACACCCGCGGGCTCTGTGAGCGGTTCGAGATCCGCACGCCGCTCCTCGCGTATCACGAACACAATGAGGCCTCGCGGGTCCCGGGACTCGTCGCGCGACTCGTCGCGGGCGAGTCCTTCGCGTTGGTGAGCGATGCGGGGACGCCGCTCCTGTCGGACCCCGGCGATCGGTTGGTGCGCGCGGCGATCGAGGCGGGGGTGACGGTCTCCCCGGTGCCAGGGCCGTCGGCCCTGCTCGCTGCCCTCGTGGTCTCCGGTCTCTCGGCGGAGCGCTTCACCTTCTTCGGCTTCCTCGCGCGAAAGGGGCGCGAGCGCACGGAGGCGATCCAGGCGATCGTCGCGGCGCCGCACACCGTGGTGCTCTACGAGGCCCCGTCGCGAGCGGCGGAGACGCTGCGGGAGCTCGAGGCCGCCGGCGCGGGGGATCGCCCCGCCGTGCTCGCGCGCGAGTTGACCAAACAGTTCGAGACGGTCGTGCGCGGGACGGTGCGCGAGGTGGCAGCGGCGGCTGAGGCGCAGCCGCCGCGCGGTGAGGTGGTGCTCGTGCTCGGGGCGGGGGCGCCGGTGGCGCTGGATGAGGCGGCGCTGCGATCGCTGGTGGCATCGTGGCGCGCCGAGGGGCGCACGGCGCGGGACGTGACGCAGCTGCTGCAGGAGCGCGGGGCGCCGCGGAACCTCGCGTATCGGCTGGCGCACGAATGAAGGGGATCGTCGCGGCCGTCGTGATCGCGGTGGCACTCGGCGCGCCCGCTGCCACCGTCCCACGCCTCACCGTCGCGCGCGTCCAGTACGAGGGCGATGACTGGTACGCCAACCCGTCGAGTCTCCCCAATCTCATTCGCGCGATCCGCACGCGCACCACCCTCGCGGTCGAGCCGACCGAGGTACGACTCACCCTGCGGGATGAGCGGCTCTGGGATCACCCCTTCCTGCATCTCACCGGGCATGGCGATATCCGCCTGCGCGAGGACGAGGTGGAGCGCCTGCGCACCTATCTCCTGCGCGGCGGGTTCCTGCACATCGATGACAACTACGGGCTCGATCCGGCGGTGCGTCGCGAGCTCGCCCGCGTCTTCCCTGATCGCGCGCTGGTGGATGTGCCGCTGACGCATCCCATCTATCGGATCGTCTATCCCTTCCCGCAGGGGATCCCGAAGATCCACGAGCACGACAACAAGCCGGCGCGTGGGTTCGGGATCTTCATCGGGGATCGCCTCGCCGTCTTCTATTCGCACGAGAGCGATCTCGGGAATGGATGGGAGGACATCGGCACCTATCCCGCTGATCCGCCGGAGGCGCACGAGGCGGCGCTGCGGATGGGGGTGAACCTCTTCGTGTATGCGGTGACGAGTGCGGTCGGACGGTGAGCGTGCCATGGTGATAGATCTGGTGGCGCTGGTCGCGCGGGAGGTCGCGCGGATCCGCCGCGATGATCGCGTGCGGGTCGCCGCGATGGGCGCCGCATGGGGGCTCGCCGGGCTCGCGACGGCCGCCACGCTCCTCGGCGACGGACGATGGATCGCCTGGCCGGCACTCCTCCCGCTGCTCGGCTGGTTCGTGGTGCTCACCGGATCGGTGGTGATCGCCTGGCGTGGGCACGTCTGGAGTGCGCGTCGGACCTCGCCGCTCGACGTGGCGCGCATGATCGAAGGAGAGCAGGGGCTGCGGCGTGGCGCGCTGGTCGGGGTGCTCGAGCTTTCGACGACGCGCGGCGTGCTCGTCGATGCGGCCGCAGCGCAGGTCGGGGCGCAGCTCGCGCCCGCGGTCGATGCGCTCGCCCCTCGCGCCTCCGCGCGGCGTCGGCGTGGGATGGGGCTTGCGGTGGCGGCGATGCTCGGCGCGTCGCTCGTCGCCGGATTCACCTGGCGGGTGCACCCCGATGGATGGCGCGTGATGCGGAGGCCGATCGCCGCCTCGCAGGGGCGGTTGCTCGAGTCGCTGCGATTCGATGGACTCCCCATCGGCGTGGCGCGCGGGAGCTCGCTCGCGATCGACCTGCGTGCGGATGGCCGTCCGACGGTGCGCGTGACGTGGCGCCCGCTCGGAGCAGGGTGGCGCGATACACTGCTCGCCGTTGCCGCCGATGGGCGCGCGCGTCTCACGCTCGCCCGTGTGGACGCCGACCTCCGACTCGTCGCCTCCGACGGCCGCACCACCACCGACACAGCGCAGGTCCGCGCGGTCGATCGCCCCTTCCTCGGCGATGTGCGTGTCACGGCGGTGTTCCCGGCGTATCTCGCACGCACCGCCGAATCGGTCGATGCCGAGATGCCGCTACAGATCCCCGAAGGCACCGTGCTGACGATCGAGGGGCGTGCCTCCGAGGCGCTCGCGTCGGTGGCGCTCGTGCCGGTCGGTGACGCTGAGGCGCCCGGCGCGGCCGCGCGCCCGGCGCGCGTGACGCTCTCGGCGAATGGTCTGCGATTCGGTGGGCGCTTCGTACCGACGCGGAGTGGATCCTATGCGTGGGAGGCGGTCGGGCGGTCGACGGCGATCGAGGATCTTCCCGCGCCATTGGCGGTCGAGGTGATCCCCGATCTCGCGCCGCGCATCAGCATCGTGAGCCCAGAGGGACCGGCGCAGGTCGACCCGTCCGCACGAGTCGCACTGGAGTTGGTGGCGGAGGATGATCATCGGCTCGGGGCGATCGCGATCCGTCGGCAGGTGATCGATGCGGCAGGGCAAAGCGGGGCATCGACGGAGACGACGCTCAGCGCAGGTGGAGAGGCGGCGTGGGTCGGCGGGGTGCGGCTCGATCTCGCGGCACTCGGACTCACCCCGGGTGCGAAGGTCCGTCTCGTGGCGGTCGCACGTGAGGCGGGGCCGCGGGCCCGCGTGGTGGAGAGCGCGCCACTCGAGGTGCAGGTGCCGACGGCTGATGAGGGCCGCGAGGCGGCGCGGGAGGTCGGCGATGCGGCGGCGGCCGCGGCAGTCGCGGCGGCACGCGCCCAGGCGGCGTTGGCGGAGCGCACGGCGGATGCGGCACAGGCCCGGGATCGCGGGGCGCTCCGGGCGGAGCGCGCCGAGCAGGCGCGCGAGATCGCGGCGCAGCAACGGGCGGTGCAGGAAAAGGTGGCGGAGCTCGAGGCCACCGCGCAGACACTCGAGGAACGGTTACGTCAGGCCGGCGCGCTCGATACCACGCTCGCGCGGCAACTGCAGGACGCGCAGCGGTTGTTGCGGGAGGCGCTCTCGGGGTCGCTCGATGCCTCGCTCCAGAAACTCGACGCGGCCCGTGAGTCCGGCGACGCCGACCGCACGCGGCAGTCGCTCGCGGAGGTCGCGGCGCAACAGCAGCGGATGCGTGAGGCATTGGAGCGGAGCGCACAGATGCTGCAACGGGCCGCGCTCGAAGGGGCGATGCGCACCACCGCCGACCAGGCGGAGGCGCTCGCCAAGGACCAGCGTCGGTTCGCGGATGCGAAGGGCGCGGCGGACTCGGCGCCGCCGCCGACCACCGCCGAGCAGTTGGCGCGCCGCGCCGATGCGCTCGAGAAGGCGGTCGAGGCGATGGCACAGCGGCTCGCATCGGCCCGGGCGCAGACTGGCGCGCGGGGGGCGCGTGAGGCCGCCGATGCGGCGCGCCGGTCGGAAGCCGCTTCGCGGGAAGGGGCGGCGGAGACCGCGGCGCGGGCAGCAGAGGAGGCGGCGCGCACCCTTGCCGAGACGCAGCGCTCGCAGCTCGCCGAGTGGCGCGGTGAGCTCACCTCGGCGCTCGATCGCTCGGTGCAGGAACTCCTGCAGCTCGCGCGGGAGCAGGAGCGCGTGGCCGAGGATGCGCGGCAGGATCCTGCCGATCCCGCGGTGCGCGCGCGGCAGAGTGCGGTGCAGCAGGGGGTGCAGGCGGCACAGCAGCGCCTCGCGGAGCAGGCGCGACAGTCGGCGCTGGTCTCGCCGCGCTCGCAACAGACGATGGCGGCGGCGCAGCAGCAGGTGAGTGAGGCCGCACGGCAGGTGCAGCAGGGGGGGCCGGGGGCATCGAACGCGGAGATGCGCGAGGCGGCGGATGCGCTGCGCCAAGCGGCGCAGCAGCTCACGCGCGATAGGGAACGCGCGGCATCGGCGTCGTCGGCGTCGGGGCTCCCCGAGTTGATGCAACAGCTGCAGCAGGCCGCCCAGCAGCAGGGCGCGATGAATGGGCAGTTGCAGAGCCTCCTCTCCATGGCGCGTGCCCAGGGGCAGTCGGGCAATGAGGGACTCGACGCGCAGGGTCAGGCGCAGGCGCGTCGGCTCGCACAGTCGCAGCGCGCGGTGGCCCAGGCGCTCGACGAGGCGGCCGATGTGGACCCGAGTGGTCGCGCGCAGGAGATGGCGCGCGAGGCGCGCGGCCTGGCGCAGCAGCTCGATCAGGGGATCGTGAGCCCCGCCACCGAGCAGCGACTGGAGCGGCTGTTGCGTCGCATGCTCGATGCGGGGCGCTCGCTGGAACAGGAGGAGCGCGATGCCACGCAGCGGCGCGAGGCACGTGCCGCCGCGCGGGACCCCGCCCGCTTCACCCCCGTCGGTACACGCGTGACCGGAGCGGAGGCCCAGCGGTTTGCGACGCCGTCGTGGGCGGAACTGCGTGCGCTCTCCCCTGAGGAGCGCGCCCTCGCGCTCGAGTATTTCCGTCGGCTGAATGCGGAGCGTGTGCCGTGATCGCGCGCCGGTCGCGGGTGCGCCGACTCGTGTATGTGATCGGTGGGGCGTTGCTGCTCACGCGCCCGCTCGCGGCCCAACCCGATCCAGCCGCTGCGGTGCTGACCCGCGCGATGGACGCGGAGAATCAGGGGCGCCCACGCGAGGCGATCGCGGCCTATCGGGAGGCGATCGCCCGTGGGGCGGTGATCCCCGGCGTGCTCGGGCTCGAGCGCGCCTTCTCGCTCGTCGCGCAGGAGGATTCTGTCCTCCCTGCGCTCGATACGCTCGTGGCGCGCTTTCCGCGTGAGGCCGCCCTGCGCAATGCGCAGCTCCGTGCGCTGGTCGCGGTCGGACGAGCGACCGAGGCGCATCGGGCCTTCGATGCGTGGCGCGTGGTCGACCCCGAGTCGATCGATCCCTATCGCGATTACGCCCGCGTCCTGTTGTTCAATGGTCGGATGGCATCGGCCGACACGGTGCTCGGGGAGGCGGTACGTCGGCTCGGGTCCACCCGTGGGATGCTGCTCGAAGTGGCGCAGCTCCGTGCCGGACTCGGTCGGTGGACCGAGGCGGCGAGTGCGTGGCGCGAGGTGATGCAGGCCGAGTCGTACTATGAGATGGCGGCGTTCTACTCGATGCAGCCGACGCCGGTGGCGCTGCGAGACAGCGTGCGCGAGTGGTGGGGCGTGGCGACCGCCCCACTCGGTGCGCGGCAGGCGCTGGCCCAACTCGAAGTCGCCTGGGGCGCCCCGCGTCGCGGATGGGAGCTCCTCGCCGCACTGCCGGTGCGCGATACCACCGTCGCCATCTGGGAGCAGTTCGCGCAGGAGGTGGAGCGCGTGGAGGCGTGGGGGGTGCTGACCGAGGTGGTGGTGGCGATCCAACGGGCGCGGCCGTCGAGCGCGCAGGCGCTGCGCGCGGCGCGGATCGCCACGCGGGCTGGGGCGGATACCCTCGCGCTGCGCTTGGCGCGCGAGGCACAGCAGGGGCCCGTCGATGAGCGCCGAGTGGCGGAGGCGGTCCCGGTCGAGCTCGAGACGCTCGCGCGGCTCGGACGTGCGGCGGAGGCGGAGCGCGTCCTCGCGGCGGCGTCGAAGTCCCTCGGGCCCGAGGGTACGCGGCGGCAGGCCCGCACGATCGCGATGGCGTGGATCCGCGCGGGCGACGTGGACCGCGCACGACGCGCGGTGCGCGAGGCGCCGCTCGAGGATGCCGATGCCGTCCGTGGATGGCTCGCCCTCTACGATGGGGAGATCGGCACCGCGCGGACGGCGTTGCGCCAGGCGGATGCCCCCGATCCGCCGCGCATCGAGGTCCTCGCGCTGCTCACCCGGACGACGGCGACGCAGTCGCGCACGATCGGTGCGGCGTATCTCGCGCTCGCGCGCGGGGACTCCACGCGCGCGGAGCGTGCCTTCGAGCAGGTGGCGACCGAGTTGCCTGAGGTCGCGTCGCTCGCGCTCCTCTCCGCGGCGCGGCTGCAGGCGGCGCGTGGGGAGAGCGCAGGGGCGGCCGAGCGCTGGGCGCTGATCGTCGCGCAGTATGGGAGCACACCCGAGGCGGCGGAGGCGCTGCTCGAATGGGGGCGCCTCGCTCGGCGAACGGGAGACCGCGCCGCCGCTCGCGCGCGGTTCGAGCAACTGATCCTCACGCATCCCACCAGTGCGCTCGTGCCGCAGGCGCGGCGGGAGCTCGATGGCCTGGCCATGGAGGAGCGGCGATGACGGTGATGCGTCAGTCGCTGCGCGCGGTGCGTCTCGCCCTCGCCGTGGTGTCTAGCGTCGCAGCGCTCGGTGGCGTGGTGACCCCGCTCGCCGCTCAGCACCTCCTCCTCCCGATGGATGCGGTGCAGGCCAATCATCTCAAGGCCTATGGCGTGACCTTCAGCGCGCTCCGCGAGGGGGTGCGCAGTGAGTGGTTGCTCAACTATCGGGGCGGGGCGTTCCTCCTGCCCGACGTGCCGAGTCTCCGGCGGGCGGCGCTCCTTGCGGGCGTGACCGTCGAGCCGATGGATGCGGCCGCCGTGCGAGCGCTCCGGGGCGAGATGACAGAAGGGAACATGGATGCGGTGCCGCTGGAGAAGGCGCCTCGCATCGCGGTCTATACGCCTCCCGATGCGCCGCCCTGGGACGATGCGGTCACCTTGGCGCTCACCTACGCCGGGATCCCGTACGACGCGATCTGGGACGATGCGGTGCTCGACACGGACCTATCGAAGTACGACTGGATCCATCTCCATCACGAGGATTTCACAGGGCAGCAGCACAAGTTGGCCGCGGTCTATCGTGATGCGCCCTGGTTCGTGCGGAGCCGTGAGCGCGACCTCGCGATGGCGCGGCGGTTCGGCCACGCCGATATCCCCGCGCTCAAGAAGGCGGTCGCGGATCGGCTCGCCGCCTTCGTCTCGCGAGGGGGATTCCTCTTCGCGATGTGCGGATCGACCGAGACGTTGGAGCTCGCGCTCGCGGGGCGTGATGTCGATATCGCCGGTGTCGCCGCCGATGGATCGCCGGTCGACCCCGCCGCGGACGGCAAGATGGATTGGACGCGCGCGATGGCCTTCGCTGGGGCGACGCTCGAAATGGCACCCGGGGTCAACGCGATGAGCGACATCGATGGCCATCAGGTGAATGTCCCCCTCCGTCGTCAGCCCCTCGGGACCTTCGCCCTCTTCGGCTTCTCAGCGAAGTTCGATCCCGTGGCGTCGATGCTCGTGCAGAACCACCGCACGGTGCTCCGCGACTACTTCGGGGTGACCACCTCATTCACACGGAACCGGCTCAAGCCGGGGGTCACGATCCTCGCGGAGGAGGCGGGGGCCCCCTGGGTGAAGTATGTGCATGGGAGCTTCGGGCGAGGCTCGTGGACCTACCTCGGCGGGCACGACCCCGAGGACCCGCAGCATGCCGTCGGCGCCCCGCCGACCGATCTCGCGTTGCATCCCAACTCGCCGGGTTATCGCCTGATCCTCAACAACGTGCTCTTCCCCGCGGCGAAGCAGAAGCCGTTGAAGACGTGAGCGTGTCCGACGCCGAGCGCGCGCCGCACGGGGACCCGGGACGCGTCACCCCGAGCGCCGCGACGGCGATCCGGCTCGCCATCCAACTCGCGGGGGGACGTGAGGTCTGCTTCGTCTGCACCGTGGACGCCGAGGGAATCGTGCAGTCGGCGCGCGTGGTGGCGCGCGGCGATGTGCGAAGCGTGCTCGCCCTCCCGGGGTTCGCGAACCGTGGTGAGCTGTTGCTGCACAATCACCCAAGTGGGTGGTTGGAGCCCTCGTCGGCGGACCTCGAGGTCGCGGCGCGGTTGCACGACGATGGGATCGGCTTCGCGATCATCGACAACATGGCTTCGCGGCTCTACGTGGTGGTCGAGATCCCGCGTCCGCCCGTGCCCGCGAGCCTCGAGCCGATGGCGGTCGCTGCGCTCCTGGGCCCTGACGGACCGATCGCGCAGGGATTGGGGCGCTACGAGGACCGACCGAGTCAGCGGGAGATGGCGGCGCGCATCGCCGATCTCTTCTCCATGGGCGGGATCGGATTGCTCGAGGCGGGGACTGGGGTCGGGAAGTCGCTCGGCTACCTGGTGCCGGCGCTCCGATGGGCGGCGGCGAGCGGGGAGCGTACGGTGGTGAGCACCAACACCATCACCCTACAGGAGCAGCTCGTCGGGAAGGACCTCCCCTTCCTCGCGAAGACGCTCAAGGATCAGCGCGTCTCGTTCGCGCTCCTGAAGGGATGGCGGAACTACCTCTGCCTGCAGCGACTGGAGCAGGCGCGGGCGCAGGGGCCGGCGCTCTTCGAGGATGACGTCGCCAGCGACCTCGGCTTGCTGGAGGCCTGGGCGGAGCAGACGACCGATGGGTCGCTCGCGGATCTCGCGGTGCCACCCCGGGCGGAGGTGTGGGACGAGGTCGCGGCCGAGAGCGATCTCTGCACGCGGCTCCGCTGTCCGCACTTCGATCAGTGCTTCGTCTTCAAGGCGCGCCGTGCGGCGGCGACCGCCGATGTGATCGTCGTGAATCATCATCTGCTGATGGCCGACCTGGCGGTGCGGCGCGCCTCACAGCGGTGGGACGACGCGGCGGTCCTCCCGGCGTACAAGCGGCTGATCATCGATGAGGGGCATCACCTCGAGGATGCGGCCGCCGAGCATCTCGGGCAGTCGGTCTCGCGACGCGGGTTGGAGCGGCTCTTCGCGCGCCTCGAGCGGCGGGGGAAGGGGTTGCTCCCGGCGCTTGAGAAGGCACTCGCGGTGGGGATCGACGCGTTGAGCGTCGCGAGTCTCGACTTGGTGCGCGCACGCCTCTTTCCGTCGCTCGGAGCGGCGCGGATGCGGACCGCGGTGCTCTACGATCTGCTCGCGCGGTGGGTGGAGGAACAGCGGGAACCGCAGATCCGGCTCACCGATCGCTTCGATGAGGATCCCATCTGGACCGCCGGCCTCGGCGCGGCGCTCGATGACCTGCTCGCCGACATCGATCTTTTGGGTGATGGGCTGCGTTTGGTGCGGGATCGCCTCGAGAGCGACGAGAAGCGAGCGGAGGAGTTGGCGCCACTGCTGAACGAGGTGCGCGGGGTGACGAGACGCCTCCAGTCCTCCGGTGATGCGCTCCGCGTGGCGCTCCGCTCCGATGTGGCGGGGGCGCCGCGCGTGCGATGGCTCGAACGACGTGGGGGGGATGGCAACATCGGCGCGACGGCGGTCCCGCTCGATCTCGCCCCGGTCCTTCGCGAGGATCTCTTCCGACGGGTGGAGACCGCGGTCGTGACCAGCGCGACCCTCACCGTCGGGGAGGATGGCTTCGACTTCATGGCGACACGGCTCGGCCTCGCCGATGACGATGCCCTGACCCCGGTGACCGCCTCGCTCCCCTCACCCTTCGATTATCCCTCGCAGGCGATCCTCGCGATCCCGAGCGACTTCCCGTTGCCGAACGCCGAGGGTGGCGCGCATCTCCAGCGCACCGTGGAGGCCGCGGCGGAGCTCATCGCGCTGACGGAGGGCGGGGTCTTCGTCCTCTTCACGAGTCATCGCGATGTGAAGGAGGGGGCCCGATTGCTGCGCGAGCGTGGGGTCGCGGCTGCGCATCCCCTCCTCGTGCACGGGGAATCCCCGCGCGACGATCTCCTCCGTCGCTTCCGAGAGCATGGTGATGCGGTGCTCGTCGGAACAGCGAGCTTCTGGGAGGGGGTCGATGTGCCCGGGCGCGCGCTCCGCGGTCTCGTCCTCGCCAAGATCCCCTTCCGCGTCCCGACCGAACCGATGACCGCCGCCCAGTGCGAGGCGATCGAAGCGGAGGGGGGCGACTCGTTCGCGGAATACATGATCCCGCATGCGGCGTTGCGCCTCAAGCAGGGGTTCGGGCGGTTGATCCGCACCGCCACCGACCATGGCGTGGTGGTGATCTGCGATCCGCGCGTGGTCACCAAGGGATACGGTCGACGCCTGCTCGAGGGGCTCCCTCCCGCACGGCGGCTCCAGGGCCCATGGGCCTTGATCCGTCCCGAGCTGGAGGCGTTCTACCAGGGGAGTCCGAGCCCCGTCGATGCCTCGAACCACACCAGCTCCAAGGGGTAGATTGCGCAGATGCCCACTCCCGGAAAGATCCTCTGCGTCGGTCGGAACTATCGCGAGCATGCCAAGGAACTCGGCAATGAGGTCCCCACCACGCCCGTCATCTTCCTCAAGCCCCCCTCCTCGGTGATCGCATCGGGGGAGGCGATCGTGCTCCCTGCTGGCATCGGACGCATCGATTACGAGGGGGAGATCGGCCTCGTGATCGGCCGGCGGCTGACGAAGGCCACGCCCACCGCCTGCGCCGAAGCCGTCCGTGGCGTCGTCGCGGTGAACGATGTGAGTGCGCGCGATCTCCAGAAGAGCGATCCCCAGTGGTGGCGCGCCAAGGGGTACGACACCTTCTGTCCGATCGGTGAGGAGACGCAGGGCACGCCCGACTTCGGCGCACTCGAGGTGATCACCCGCGTGAACGGGGAGGAGCGGCAGCGGGGGAGCAGCGCCGAGATGATCTTCCCGATCCCTGAGGTGATCAGCTTCATCTCCCAGGCGGTGACGCTCGAGCCGGGGGACCTCGTGATCACCGGCACGCCGGCGGGGGTCGCTCCGCTCGCGCCGGGTGACATCGTCGAGGTCGAGATCCCCGGGTGGAGCCTCGTGCGCAACCCGGTCGTGGCTGCGGGGTGACGCCACGCGGACGCATCACGCTGATCCCGACGCGCCGGCACGATCCGCGCGCGTCGCTCATCGCGGTCGTCCTGCAGCTCCTCTTCATCGTGATCCTCGGGTCGGCGATCGCCGTGCCGATCGCCTACGATGTCTTCCTCCCGAGCGATGTGCGCGAGGAGCGTCTTCGCTTCATCGCGGTCGACATGGCGCCGGCGCCGCGTGTGGCGCGTGGCCGTGTCGAGCAGCGCGATGGGGGCGATGACCGCCCCCTCGCACCGATCGCACCGACCGAGCCATCCGCGCTGATCGTCGCGCCGGGTGATGTGCCGGTGGGGATCGCCAAACCATCGGGCCCCGCACGTGTGCCGTCCGGCGGGACCGGGCCGCTCGTCGGCGGGGGCGGGCCCACGCAGGGGATCCGTCCTTCCTTCAACGACCCGCGTCTCTGGCTCGCCCCGGCGCGTCCCGGTGATTACATCGAGGGACCCTATCGCCCGATGACGCGCGCCGACTCACTCAAGGCGATCGTCGATGCCTTCGGTGCGGCCTATGTGGATTCGCTCCGTCGTCTGCCCCCAGGCTCGACCGTGCCGAGTTGGGTCTTCGAACGGGATGGGAAGAAGTACGGGCTCGACGGCGGGATGATCCGTCTTGGGGATTTCTCGATCCCCACGGCGCTGCTGGCGTTGCTCCCGCTCAACATCCCGCCCGGGAACATGGATACGGAGCGTGCGCGTCGGCTGACGGCGATGCGCTCCGAGATCATCGAGCAGGCCGAGCGGCGGCAGCGCGACGATGATTTCTATCGCGCGGTGAAGGCGCTACGCGAACGAAAGGAGCGGGAGCGGAAGGAGGCGGAGGAGGCTCGGCGCGCGGGGACCACGCCGCCGTAGGATCGCGCGGGGGCGCCCGGGCTCAGGGGCCTGTCGCGCGCGGTGGACGGATCACACCCGCCACCACCCCGAGTACGGCGTAATCATCGCGCACACCAAGGCGCAGCTCATCTCGCTCGGTCGCGCCGCCGAGTCGCAGGATCACCCCGCGCTCGAGCAAGGGTCGCACCTCCGTCCGTCCCGCCACGCGCACCACGAGGAGCGCCGAATCGGTCGCGCGCCCGCTCGGATCGACGAGTAGGAGATCATCGGGGCGCACCGCATGTGAGGGGATCGCCGCGCCGCCGTGCACGAGGAGGAACGACTCCTCACTTGGGACCAGGGAGCGATCCATCGTGAGGTGATGCGAGAGCACGAGCGTATCACTCACTGGTCGATCCGCAGCGCTCGCGGCCTCAGTCACGGCCTCGGTCGAGATCCGCATCACCGGAACAGGGATCGTCCCCACCCCCCCAGCGAACCCGAGCAACACCACTCCGCGGGAGCGTCCGCCGCCGCGCCGGACATACCCCTTCGCCTCGAGACTCGCGAGGAGATCGGTGACCGTCTTCGTGGAGGGGATCCTGAGCTGCCGCCCGATCTCGCGCACGCTCGGCTGGAACGTATGCTCCGCCAGGTGGTCGATCAGCAGGTGATAGACCGCGCGCTCGGCGGGGGTGAGCGGCGCGCGGGTGGTCACGCCGAGGCCAGCGTCTCCAGATGGTCCTCGGCGGAGGCGATGCGCGCGAGGGTCCGCTCGCGGCCCAACAGCACCATCACATCGAAGATCCCCGGCGAGACGGTGAGACCGGTGAGCGCGACGCGCAGCGGCTGGAAGATCTTCCCGCCACCGACCCCCTTCGCCTCGGCGAGGTGGCGCAGCGCCTCCTCCATCACGGGCGGGGTCCACTCGGGGAGCGCGGCCAGGGTCTCGCGCGTCGCCGTCAGGAGCGGGAGGACGACCGCCGGCTCCTTCCACTGCTTCGCCACCGCCTCGGGATCGTAGGTGATTGCGTCGACGAAGTAGGGCCCCGCCTGCCGCACGATGTCGTCGATCAGGCGTGAGCGGACGCGCAGCAGATCGAGCAGGGTGCGATACCAATCGTGATGCGTCGCGAGATGTTCGGCGGTCGTATACCCCGCCGCGACGAGGGCTGGCGTCACGCGCGGCTCGAGCTCGGCGATCGGGAGCTGCGAGAGATGCTGTCCATTCATCCATTCGAGCTTCTTGGGGTCGAAGACGCTCGCCTTGCGGAGGAGCCCGTCCTCCGAGAAGGCGTGGATGAGTTGATCGAGGGTCATCACCTCCTCGAACTCCCCACCCGGCGACCACCCGAGGAGGGCGAGGAAGTTCACCATCGCCTGCGGGAGGATCCCGAGGTGCTGATAGTCACCGACGGCGGTCGCGCCATGACGCTTGGAGAGTTTCTTGCCATCGGTCCCGTGGATCATCGGGAGATGCGCGAACTGCGGGAGCGGTGCGCCCAAGGCCTCGTAAAGGAGGATCTGCTTCGGCGTGTTCGAGATGTGGTCATCGCCGCGCATCACGAGGGTGACGGCCATGGCGATGTCATCGGAGACGACGGCGTGATTGTAGATCGGCGTCGCGTCGGAGCGGAGGATGACGAAGTCCTCGATGTCTTTGTTCGGGAAGCTGATCTGCCCGTGGACGAGATCGTGCCAGGTGGTCTCGCCGGCGGGGACGCGGAAGCGGAGGACGAAGGGCTCGCCAGCGGCGACGCGGCGCTCCACCTCAGCGGGGGGGAGGCGATCGCAGCGGCGATCGTACTTGAAGGCTTCCTTGCGGAGCTCCGCCTCGGCGCGGCGCGCGGCGAGCTCATCGGTGGTGCAGAAGCAGCGGTAGACGGCGCCAGCGGCGAGCATCTTGGCGGCATCGGCGCGGTGGCGCTCGAGGTTCGCCCCCTGGAAGACGACCTCCTCGTCCCAGTCGAGTCCCAGCCAGGTGAGCCCCTCGAAGATCGCGCGGGTGGAGTCGTCGGTTGAGCGCGCCTTGTCGGTGTCCTCGATGCGGAGGAGGAACTGGCCGCCGGTACGCCGGGCGAGGAGCCAGTTGAAGAGCGCGGTCCGTGCCCCGCCCACGTGGAGGTAGCCGGTGGGGGAGGGGGCGAAGCGAAGGCGCAGGGGACGAGCGTCGGTCATCGGGGTCGGGTCAAGAGAACGGGCCCGCCGGTGAGGAACACCGACGAGCCCGTGTCACGGAGACGGAGGGATTCGAACCCTCGATACAGGTTTGAGCCCGTATAACGGTTTAGCAAACCGTCGCCTTCAGCCTCTCGGCCACGTCTCCTCTCTGGCGTCGGAGTTCTGCGCACCACAGACTCGCAATATCACGCGAGTGAAAGGGCGGGGCAAGGCGATTGGTGCGTGTCGTGCGCCGGCTTCACGATGGATGTGCGCCGTGCGATCATGCGACTGATGTGGAGCGGAGGGCCTGGGACTCGAACCCAGAAGTCCTTTCGGACGGCGGTTTTCAAGACCGCTGCAATAGCCATTCTGCCAACCCTCCGGGGGGGCGGGAGCTCGGGGCTCTGCCCACGCCGGGAAGATAGTCAGGCGGGGGAAAAGGTGAACTTGACTATTTCGTTCGGGATTGAATAGACTC